>NZ_BAAHAW010000006.1:0-151941 GCF_054777235.1 Humibacter antri
GATCAGACAGGCATTCTCCGCTTAACGCGCCGACACCACCCCACGCTCAATCGGTGGATCCAGGCTAAGACGGGGCGAGAGGGGTGCTCGAGAACAGCTATAATTGAGGATTCGTCATCTAAGACGTACGTTTAGAGATGCCGCACCGCCTCACAGTGCCGCCTGGAGCGTCTGCCGCGCGATCTCGAGCTCCTCGTTCGTCGGCACCACGAGCACCGTGACCTGCGAGGCATCCGTGGAGATCACTCGCGGACCCGTGTTCGGTGCGTCATTGCGGTCCGAGTCGATCTCGATGCCGAGTCCTTCCAGACCCGACAACGAACGCGAGCGGACGATCGCGGAGTTCTCCCCCACGCCGGCGGTGAAGGAGATGACGTCGACTCCCCCGAGTTCGGCCAGGTATGCACCCACGTAGCTCTTGATGCGGTGCACGTAGACGCCGAGGGCGAGCCGTGCCTTCGCGTCGCCGGCATCGGCAGCCCTCGTCAGGTCGCGCATGTCTTGGTGGCCCGCCAATCCCAGCACGCCGGACTGCTTGTTGACGAGTTCGTCGAGCTCCTCGACCCCGATGCGCGCCTTGCGTTGCAGGTAGAGCAGCACGGCCGGGTCCATGTCGCCCGTGCGGGTACCCATCACGAGCCCCTCGAGCGGCGTGAAGCCCATACTCGTGTCGACCGAACGTCCGCGATCGACGGCGCACGCCGATGCACCGTTCCCCAGATGCAGCACGATCTGCTTCAGCTCGGTGAGCGGCCGCTGCAGAAACATCGCGGCGGCCTCCGACACGAACTTGTGGCTCGTGCCGTGAAAGCCGTACCGACGGATGCGCAGGCGCTCGGCGAGAGATGCCTCGAGCGCGTAGGTGTAGGCATCCGGCGGCATGGTCTGGTGGAAGGCGGTGTCGAAGACGGCCACCTGCGGCAGGTCGGGGAACGCGTGCTGCGCCGCTTTGATGCCCTCGACGTTCGCCGGGTTGTGCAGCGGCGCAAGGTCGGAGAGGTCCTCGACGTTGATCACGACGAGTGGCGTGATCAACGTGGGCTCGAAGAACCTCGCTCCGCCGTGCACGACGCGATGGCCGACGGCGACCGGTGGATGCGTCTCGAGGCTCGGGCCGTGCTCGGTGAAGCCCGCGAGCATCACGTCGAACCCCGCGGTGTGGTCGGGGATCTCCAGCGAGCGCTCCCAGTGCCCGTCCGGCGTGTCGTGGCTCGCGTGACCGGTGGCCTCGCCGATCCGCTCCACGAGGCCGGACGCCAGCCGCTCCTCGGAATCCGCGTCGATCAGCTGGTACTTGAACGACGACGACCCGCTGTTGATGACCAGGACGGATGACATGTGCTCTCCTCTGCGAACCCTTCGACAGGCTCAGGGTGCTGTGGACTGTGCCTGGATCGCGGTGATCGCGATCGTGTTCACGATGTCGTCGACGAGCGCGCCGCGCGAGAGGTCGTTGATCGGCTTGCGCAGGCCCTGCAGCACCGGTCCGATCGCGACAGCGCCCGCCGAGCGCTGCACCGCCTTGTACGTGTTGTTGCCCGTGTTCAGGTCGGGGAAGATGAACACGGTTGCCCGGCCTGCCACGCTGGAACCGGGCAGCTTCGCGGCGGCGACGGCGGCATCCGCTGCCGCGTCGTACTGGATCGGACCCTCGACGAGCAGCCCGGGTTCACGAGAGCGCACGAGGGATGTGGCCTCGCGCACCTTCTCGACGTCGGCGCCGCTGCCCGACTCGCCCGTCGAATAGGACAGCATCGCCACTCGCGGTTCGATGTCGAACTGCTGCGCCGTCGCAGACGACGAGATCGCGATGTCGGCCAGCTGGTCGGCCGTCGGATCGGGGATGACCGCGCAATCCCCGTAGACGAGCACCCGGTCGGCGAGCGCCATCAGGAACACGCTGGAGACCACCGAGACACCCGGCTCGGTCTTGATGATCTCGAACGCAGGGCGAATCGTGTGAGCGGTGGTGTGCTTCGCGCCGGAGACCATGCCGTCGGCGAGGCCGAGCTGCACCATCAGCGTGCCGAAGTACGAGACGTCGGTGACGACATCCGCCGCCTGCACCCGGGTGATGCCCTTATGCGCCCGCAGCCGGGCGTATTCGTCGGTGAAGCTCTCATGCAGCTGAAGATCGAAGGGCGACAGAATGCTCGCCTCGCCCAGCTGAAGCCCGAGCTCCCGTGCCCTCCCGAGCACCGCCGGCTCGTCGCCGAGAATCGTCACGTCGGCGATCCCCCGAGCCAGCACCACGCTCGCCGCCTTCAGAATGCGGTCGTCGTCGCCCTCCGGGAGCACTATGCGCTTGCGAACGGCGCGGGCGCGCTCGACCAGCCGGTACGCGAACGCGAGCGGCGTGACGACCGGAGCGCGCTCGACGTCGAGCATGCGCAGCATGACGTCGGGGTCGATGCTGCGGTCGAACAGCGCCAGCGCACGCTCGCGTTTGCGTTCGGAGTCCGCTGCGAGTCGCCCCCTGGTGTGCGTGATGCGCACCGTCGTCTCGTAGCTGCCGTACGCGGTGGCGATGAGCGGCAGGTTCGTGTGGATGCCCTCCAGCAGACGCTGGATCGGCTCGCTGAGCTCGAACCCTCCGTTCAGCACGATGCCGGCGACCGACGGGAACGTGCCCGACGCGTTCGCCATCAGCACCGCCAGGAGCACCTCGGTGCGGTCGGCAGGCAGAACCACGACGGACCCCTCGATCAGCCGAGTGAGCACGTTCTCCATCGACATCGCCGCGACCACGACGCCGAGCGCCTCACGCTCCAGCAGCTCGGGGTCACCCGAGACCAGCTCGCCGTCGACGGAGGCCATGATCGAGGCGACGGACGGCGCCACGAGCACCGGATCTTCGGGGATGGTCCAGACCGGCGGATGCGATGCTGCCGCCCCTGCCGCCCCCACCGCTGGTTGAGCCCGTCCCACCGCTGGTTGAGCCCGTCGAAACTGCTCTCCGCGGGTACTGGTTTCGACGGGCTCAACCAGCGGTATGGGATCGACCGGCGGGACCGGCTCGACCGGCGGTACCGGCTCAACCGGCGGGACCGGCTCGACCGGCGGGACCGGCTCGACCGGCGGTACGGACTCGACCGGCGGTACAGGCTCGACCGGCGGTATGGGCTCGACCAGCGGCGTGACCGACGTAACGGCCGCCACGATGTCGTCGAGCCGTTCGGGGTCGGCGCGGTTCACCACGACCGCGATCAACTCGGCGTGCTCCGCATGGAGCGACGCGACGGCCACCTCGGTGATCTGGCGTACGTCGGAGGGGGTGCGGGCATCCGCCTGCCCGAGCCGCTCGTCGGCGCCCCTGGCCACACGCCCGCCGAGCACGAGCAGCACGGGCGAGCCGAGGTTCGCGGCGATGCGCGCGTTGTATCCCAGCTCGGTCGGCGTACCGACGTCGGTGTAATCGCTGCCGACGATGACGACGACGTCGCTGGATGCCTCCACCGCCTTGTAACGGTCGATGATGCGGGTCAGCGCCGCGTCGGCGTCGGCGTGCACATCGTCGTACGTGACCCCGAGCGCCTGCTCATAGCCGGTCTGCACCCCGTCGAGCTTCAGCAGCAGGTCGAGCACGTAGTCACGTTCGGTCGTCGACCTCGCGATCGGGCGGAAGACACCCACTCGGCGCCCCTGCCGCAGCAGCAGGTCGACGACTCCGAGCGCGACGGTGGACTTGCCGCTCGTCCCTTCCGCCGACGTGATGTAGACGGAGCTCACGCGTTGTCCCCGCCGGTGTCGGTGGAGAGATTCATCGCTGCATCCACCCTGCTTCGGGCTCCTGCCGTCGATTCTCCCCACGCCCAGTTCGCGACTTCGGGAATGTCCTCACCATGTTCGCGAGTGTATTGGCGGGCGGCGAGACGGGCATCCTGCATGCGCTGCCGCAGCTGACCGTACCGCTCGGCCAGCCCCGGCACCCGGTCGATCACATCGATCACGAGGTGGTACCTGTCGAGGTCGTTCAGCATCACCATGTCGAAGGGGGTCGTGGTGGTGCCGTTCTCCTTGTACCCCCTGGCGTGGATGTTGTCGTGCCCGTGCCTGCGATATGTGAGCCGGTGGATGAGCCACGGATACCCGTGGTAGGCGAAGATGATCGGCCGGTCGACCGTGAAGATCGCGTCGAACTCGCGGTCCGGCAGTCCGTGCGGATGCTCCGTCTCCGACTGCAGACGCATCAGGTCGACGACATTGACGACGCGCACCTTCAGGTCGGGGATCTCCTCGCGCAGGAGCTGCGCCGCCGCGAGCACCTCCAGGGTCGGCACGTCGCCTGCCGCGGCGAGCACGACATCCGGACCCTCCCCCTCGATCTCGGTGCCCGCCCACTCGAAGATGCCCAGGCCCCTGGTGCAGTGCGCGATGGCGCGGTCCATGCTGAGCCAGTTCGCGGCCGGCTGCTTGCCCGCGACGACGACGTTCACATAGTCGACCGAGCGCAGGCAGTGGTCGTAGGTGGACAGCAGCGTGTTCGCGTCGAACGGCAGGTACACCCGCACGACGTCGGCGCTCTTGTTGACGACGTGGTCGATGAACCCGGGATCCTGATGGCTGAATCCGTTGTGGTCCTGCCGCCAGACGTGGCTGGAGAGCAGGTAGTTCAGACTCGAGATGGGCCTGCGCCACGGGATCTGCCGCGACACCTTCAGCCACTTCGCGTGCTGATTGAACATCGAGTCGATGATGTGGATGAACGCCTCGTAGCAGTTCAACAGCCCGTGCCGGCCGGTGAGCAGATAGCCCTCCAGCCAGCCCTCGCACTGGTGCTCGCTGAGCATCTCCATTACGCGCCCGGCCCGAGCGAGGTGGTCGACGGTCGCCCAGATCTCGGCGTTCCACTGCTTGCCGGTGTGCGAGTACACGGCGGGGGCGAGGCGGTTGGATGCCGTCTCATCCGGCCCGAAGATGCGGAACGTTCTCGGGTTGTCCTCGATCACGGTCGCCAGCCACCGCCCCAGCACCTTGGTGGCCTCGTCGGTCGTGGCCCCCGGCTCGGGCACGTCGACGGCGAAGTCGCGGAAGTCGCGCAACGTCAGCTCCTTGCGCAACAGCCCGCCGTTCGCGATCGGGTTCGCGCTCATCCGTCGGTCGCCTTCCGGCGCCAGCTCGGTGGCCAGCGAAGCCGGCGCGCCCACCTCATCGAACAGCTCGTCGGGACGGTACTTCTTCAGCCAGTCCTCGAGGATCTTCGTGTGCTCTTCGCTGTCGCGCGCGTTCGCGAGCGGCACCTGATGCGCCCGGTAGGTGCCCTCGATCTGTACACCGTCGACCGTGTGCGGGCAGGTCCAGCCCTTGGGTGTTCGCAGGATGATCATCGGCCAGGCGGGAACGGCGCCGCCCTGTTCGTCACCGGGCGAGGGGTCGTAGCGGCCGGCACGGGCATCCGCCTTGATCGTCGCGATGTCGTTGAGCACCGTATCGAGCGCGGCGGCGAATCGCTTGTGCACCTCGAGCGGGTCTTCGTCGTCGAAACCGCCGCTGACCAGGTACGGCTTGTACCCGTAGCCGCGGAACAGCTCGAAAAGCTCGTCTTCGGGGATGCGGGCGAGCACTGTCGGGTTGGCGATCTTGTAGCCGTTGAGGTGCAGGATCGGCAGCACCACGCCGTCTTGCTTCGGGTCGAGGAACTTGTTCGAGTGCCAGCTCGTGGCCAGCGGTCCCGTCTCCGCCTCACCGTCGCCGACGACGCACGCGACGAGGAGGTCCGGGTTGTCGAACGCCGCGCCGTACGCGTGGCTCAGCGAGTAGCCGAGCTCGCCACCCTCGTTGATCGAGCCGGGCGTCTCGGGAGCGACGTGGCTCGGGATGCCACCGGGGAACGAGAACTGCCTGAACAGTCTGCGCAGTCCCTCTTCGTCTTTCTTGATGTGCGCGTACACCTCGGAGTACGTGCCGTCGAGGTACGCGTTCGCCACCATGCCCGGGCCGCCGTGGCCGGGGCCTGTCACGTAGATCGCGTCGAGGTCACGCTCCCGGATGGCCCGGTTCAGGTGCGCGTACACGAGGTTGAGGCCGGGCACCGTGCCGAAGTGGCCGAGCAGCCGCGGCTTGATGTCGTCGCGCGTGAGCGGTCGGCGCAGCAGCGGGTTGTCGAGCAGGTAGATCTGCCCGACGCTGAGATAGTTGGCGGCGCGCCACCAGGCATCCAGAGCAGCGAGCGTCTCCGGGGCGAGCTCGCGCACGGCGCGGTACGGGAACGCGGGGTCGTCGCCGGCCGCCGTGCGTCTGCCCTCGTGGGCGACCCGGGCGGCGGTCGCGGATGCCACGACCTGAGGCGGTTGCGCTCGACCGCCCCGGCCGGCGCGCGCCTTGTCGGTGGTCTTTGCCGTGGTCTTTGCGGCTCCTTTCGCGGAGCGCTTCTCGTCGCTTGTCGTCGATGCCGAACCGGATGCCACGAGGATTCCTCCAGACCGGTCGCGATCGCGGCCGTCTGTTCCATCCTTGTCAGGCACCCACGCGACGCGCCACCCCCTCTGACGTGATCCGGGGCAACGCGGAGCCGCAGAAGCGGCGTTCGCTGCACAGGTTGCCGAGAATGCGGAGGTTGCCGAGGATGCGGAGGATGCGGAGGATGCGGAGGATGCGGAGTCAAGCCCGCGACCTCAGGGGACGCGACACGCTCACCGATGCGGCGGCGTGTACGCCGCATCGACCGCAACCACGCTCCCAGCCAACAGCGGTGCACCGCCGCTCGCGCAGTGCACAAAACAAAGGGACCCCCCGCGCACCCGCCAGAGCCCGGTTACCCTTGCTGCGTTTCCGCCCTGGGGGAGTTGGCCTGGATGGCGCCACGCGAGGAGCCTCATCCAGTGTACCGGCTGTCGGATGCGCGTTCCGCCGCCGCCCCCGGGTGCTAGGCGGAGCGCGCTTTCCTCCGCCGCCGGGCGCCGTTGGGTGCCAGCTCGACGTGCACGCAGCACGCTCGCACTCGTTGTGCGGACGTTGCGCGCATCGCCGTACGTATCCAGCAACGCGCGCGAAGTCATCCACCTGAACGGGGCGGCCCAGCGAGCACGGGGCGGCCCAGCAAGCACGAAGTTGACGAGCCACCACGCTACGGGCGTCTATTCGATGGTCGCTGGTCAATACCGTGCTCGCTCGTCAATACCGTGCTCGCTCGTCAATACCATGCTCGCTCGTCGCGGTCATGGACCCTGTGTACGGGGGGATACGCTCGTGAGGCATCCGCCGACCGAAGGGAATGCGCATGACGCTGTACCTGGACGATCTGCACGCCGGCCAGGTGTTCGTCACACCGGGACGCACGATCACCGAGGCGGATGTCATGTCGTTCGCCTCGTGGACCAACGACAACAATCAGGTGCATACCGACGCTGAGTTCGCCAAGCACACCCGCTTCGGCCAGCGGATCGTGCACGGCATGCTCGGCGCATCCCTCTGTCTCGGACTCATCGCGCGAACCGGGGTGTTCGAGGGCAGCGCCGTCGCTCTGCTCGGCATCGACGGATGGACGTTCGCCGCCCCGATCTTCATCGGCGACACGGTGACCTGCACGGTCGAGATCCTCTCGACGCGTGCCACCAGCTCAGGCCGGTACGGCATCGTCGAGCGGATGCTCACCCTCCGCAACCAGCGCGGCGAGGTCGTGCAGAGCGGGCGCATGGACGTGATGGTGGCGACCGCGCCGGTGGCTTGAGCGCATGCTCCGCGTGCCGATTCTGTCGGTGCTTTCGGCGTGACGGAGCGCCTCCAGGCGTCGGGTAGGATTCTCTGAGGTCGTTTCGGCGGCCACCCGGAGGATTCGCCTAGTGGCCTATGGCGCACGCTTGGAAAGCGTGTTGGGTGCAAGCCCTCGGGGGTTCGAATCCCCCATCCTCCGCCACGAAGAGCATCCTGATCGGGAACTGTCGCGTCAGGCGGGGCGGCACGAGTGGATGCATCTCCCCCTATTCGGCCGCTGGCACGCCGCGTCCAGACGGCCGGTTCACGGTGACATCGCTGTCGAACAGTAGGTGGTCGAGGATGAGTTGGGCCGCCCCGCGCACGCCGGCGATCGTGCCGGCACGGCTCACCGCAATCTCGAGGTGGTCCGTCGCCATGGGGAGGCACTGCGTGTAGATGGCCGAACGCACGCCCGCGACGAAAGCCTCCGCTTGGCTCAGGTTGCCGCCGAGCACAAGGAGTTCGGGGTTGAAGAAGTTGACGATCGTCGCGAGAACGTTGCCGGTGCGTGTGCCGGCTTCGCGTAGCGTGCGGGTTGCCAGCGGATGGGCATCTCGTGCGAGCCGGATGACATCGGCCGGGTCCTCCACCGGGACGCCGGCGGCGCGCAGCCCGGTCACGATCGCAGCCTCCGATGCGATGGCGTCGAGGCAGTCGTAGCGACCGCACGAGCACAGCACATGCCCGGCATCCGGCACGGACACGGAGGCGTGACTGATGTCTCCGGCCATACCACCGCTGCCGCGGTAGATATGTCCGTCGGCGATGATGCCGCAGCCGATGCCGGAACCCGCCTTGACGAAGACGAGCTCCTTGGTCGCAGGAACCGTGCTGTGCTCCCCGATGGCCATGAGGTTGGCATCGTTGTCAGCCAGTACCGGTACCCCGGCGAGCTCGTTCATCCGCGCGGCGACGTCGACGCCGTTCCAGCCCGGCATACGTGAGGGGGACACCAGCCGTCCTGCGGTCGAGACGGGGCCGGGCAGCGCGATGCCGATGCCGCGGAGCTCCTGCCCGCCGGTGAGCTCGTGCAGCTGCGCGAGCACTCGAGGGAGGATCGCGTCTGGCCCGTCGGCGATGACGATTTCGTTGTGCCGCTCGGCGATGAGCGCCCCCGACATATCGAATACGGCAAGCGTCATGTTGTCCGTACCGAGATCGGCGGTGCCGACGACGCCGGAGCCGGATGCGATCTCCACTCGTTGCGGCGGCCGTCCACCCTGTGATTCGCCGGGCCCTGCGGCACGCAGCACTCCCAGGGCTATGAGCTCGTCGATGCGCGCTGCCGCGGTCGACGGTGAGATGGCCATGGCGCGGGCGATCTCGGCGCGGGACGTGGCGGCGCCGGTGTGCACGAGGCGCAGGATCGTGCTCGTCGTTGCTGTCGACCGGGGAACGGATGCCATGAGCCGCCTCTCGCAGGGTAAACACTTAGTACAATATTGGATTTTATTAGATGTAGTGCGATGAATGCAATACATACTTAGTATGAATCCGGATGCCATTCGGTCGAGGCTTCAGTCGGCCGCCCATTGTACCGAGGAAGGTAGACGTGAGCGACACCGATCAACAGCCCATGGTGCGCCTCGAACACGTCGACAAGCACTTCGGCGAGTTGCACGTGCTCAAGGACATCAACCTTCAGATCGCGCCGCGCGAAGTCGTTGTGATAGTCGGGCCTTCCGGCTCCGGCAAGTCGACGCTTTGCCGCACGATCAACCGGTTGGAGACCATCGACTCAGGCATCATCAGGGTCGACGGGGTCGCCCTGCCGGAGGAGGGCGCCGCCCTCGCCCGGCATCGTGCCGAGGTCGGGATGGTCTTCCAGTCCTTCAATCTCTTCGCCCATCGCACGGTTCTCGACAACGTCGCCCTGGCACCGCGGAAGGTGCGCCACGTCGGGAAGGCTGCGGCGGAGACCGAGGCGATGACGCTGCTCGAACGGGTCGGGATCGCGGAGAAGGCTCGCCAGTTCCCCGCGCAGCTCTCCGGCGGTCAGCAGCAGCGCGCCGCCATCGCGCGCGCCCTCGCGATGCGCCCCAAAGTCATGCTCTTCGACGAGCCCACCTCAGCCCTCGACCCCGAGATGGTCGGCGAGGTACTGGACGTCATGGCATCGCTCGCCAAGGAGGGCATGACGATGCTCGTCGTCACCCACGAGATGGGCTTCGCCCGCCGCGTCGCCGACCGCGTGGTCTTCATGGACCAAGGAGCCATCGTCGAGCAGCAGCAGCCGGCAGTCTTCTTCGACTCCCCGCAGTCGGAGCGCGCCCGATCGTTCCTTGCATCCGTCCTGAATCACTAGAAAGGAAAGCCCCATGTTCCGCACTCCCACACGATGGCGTGCCCTCGCGGTCACAGCAGCCGTCGCCAGCGTCGCACTGCTCACCGCCTGCTCCGGTGGAAACTCCGGAGTCCCGACCACGAATCCCAGCAGCACGTCGGCGTCCAACGACCTGTACAAGAACGCGATCGTCGCCAGCGCGGCAGACATCCTGCCCAGCTCCACGATGGAGACCATCAAGAAGCGCGGCAAGCTCATCGTCGCCGAAGCGCTCGACGCACCCCTGCTCTCGCAGCAGGATCCGACCACCAAGGTGGTTTCGGGCTTCGATGCCGACCTCGCGAAACTCCTGGCGATCTACATCCTCGGCAAACCGAGTGTGGAGATCGTGCCGCCGAGCACGCAAACGCGCGAGGCGATGCTGCAGAACGGCACGGTCGACGTCGTGTTCAACACGTACACGATCACTCCCGCCCGCGCCGCACAGGTCGACTTCGCCGGCCCATACTTCGCCGACGGCCTCGCTGTCGCCGTGAAGTCCGACAACAAGACCATCAAGGGCATCAATGACCTCGGCGGCAAGACCGTCATCGTCGGTGCCGACACCCCGGCCGTGACCGAGGTGCCCGCCAAACAGCCGACAGCGAAGCTGCTCACGTTCGGCACCGACCCCGAGGCCGTGCAAGCGCTCGTGCAGGGGCGTGGAGACGCATACGTGCAGGACGAGACCCTGCTGGCATCCGACGCGGCGAACAACAGCCAGATCAAGGTTGTGGGCCAACCCTTCACGTCGGAGGCATACGGCATCGGCCTCAAGCACGGCGACTCGCAGTTCAAGAAGTTCATCAACGACTGGCTTGTTAAGACCGAGAAGAACGGCACCTGGGGCAAGGCGTGGAAGGCCACCCTCGGCACCGTCGTGCATGCCGACATCCCGACCCCGCCGGCGATCGGTTCGGTGCCCGGCTCCTGATCGGAGCATCGGCAGCGCCAAGAGAGGAAACGCGGAGACACCCATGCTCGGACCAGGAGACGTTCTCGGAGCGGTCGGCACGACCCTCCTGATCTTCTTCGCAGCCGGAGCCGGATCGATCGTGCTCGGCACACTCGTGACGGTGGCCCGGGTCAGCCCCATCCCGCTGCTACGGGGAGCCGCATTGGCCTACGTGCAGTTCTTCCTCAACGTTCCCCTCCTGGCGCTGCTGATCATCGCCGTCTTCGCCCTGCCGTACGCGGGGTTCCTCCTGCCACTGCTGCCCACCGCGATCCTGACGCTCATCGTGTACGAGGGCGCCTACGTCGCAGAAGCAGTCCGCAGCGGCGTCAACACCATCGCCGTCGGGCAGTTGGAAGCCTCCCGCGCTCTGGGCTTCACGCAAGGCCAGACGCTGCGCATCGTCGTCGTGCCGCAGGCACTTCGCGCTGTCGTGCAGCCGATCGGCAACGTCATGATCGCGCTACTCATGAACACCGCGCTCGTCGCCGCGGTCGGGGTGTCCGAGATCACCGACATGACGAACAAGCTGAACCAGCAACTCGCGCAGCCGATCCTCGTGTATTCCGCGTCGGGCCTGGTCTACATGCTCATCGCGCTCGGCATCGGGATCGCGGCCGGAGTCGTCGAGCGGAAGGTGGTGATCAAGCGATGAGCGCCTTGGGTCACCTGTACGACTCCCCTGGCCCGAAGGGTCGCCGGCGTATCCTGCTCGGCTCGATCGTCTCAGCCATCATCGTGCTAGCCGTCGTCGTCGCCGCATTGTGGCAGTTCGGCGCCCACGGTCAACTCGATGCAGCCAAGTGGGAGCCCTTCGCCCAGTGGCCGATCTGGAGCTACATGCTCAGCGCCTACGTCGAAGGCACATTGCTGGCCGCCGGCCTCACAGCGGTCATGTCGGCGCCTCTAGGCGTGCTGCTCGCCGTACTGCGGCTCAGCCCCGTCGCCACCGTGCGCTGGATCGCCACGGTCTGGATCGAGATCGCCCGCACCTTCCCGGTGCTGCTGCTCGTCTTCGTCATGCTCTTCGCCCTCCCCCACTACGGCATCAATCCGCCGATCGTGTGGAAGCTCGCCATCCCACTCACGATCGCCAACTCGGCAGCGCTCGCGGAGATCGTGCGCGCCGGCATCCTCGCCCTGCCGCGCGGGCAGACCGAGGCAGCCCTCGCCCTCGGCATGCTGCGCCGACAGGCCTTCACCTACGTCGTGCTGCCGCAAGCGCTCCGCAGTGTCACGCCGTCGCTGGTGACACAACTCGTCAGCCTGCTCAAGGACACTTCACTGGGCTACGTACTCGCGTTCTTCGAACTGCTGCAGTCCGGATCAGTGCTCGCCTCGTTCAACCATCTCCTGATCCAGGACTACCTGGTGGTCGCCTTCATCTACCTCGTCACCAACGGCATCCTGAGCTATCTCGCCTATCGCCTGCGCGGCTGGGTCGACCGGCGCGGCATCACCGCCGTCGCCGCCGACCGGCCGCTCGCCCCCGTCGTCACCGACCACTAGAACCAAGGAGCACCACCATGCCGGCCCTCGCCGAGCTAGCCGCCGTCCGCCGATCGGGCGTCATCGAAAGCCGCCACTTCGGCTCACTGCTCGCACTCGACTCAGGCGGTGCGGTGGCTTTCGCACTCGGCGACCCGGATGCGCTCGTTCTGCCGCGCTCCACGGTCAAACCGGCCCAGGCACTCGCCGCGCTGACCGCCGGAGCGCCGCTCGCAGGACCGCGACTGGCGATCTCGGCCGGCAGCCACACCGGTGAGGACGCACACGTGCGCGCCGTGCGGGAGATCCTGGCGGATGCCGGGCTCGATGACACCGCGCTCGGAAACCCGCCTGACTGGCCAGAGGACACCCCGACGCGTGAACGGATGATTCGCGCATTCGAAGACCCCACTCCGATCCGCATGAACTGCTCCGGCAAGCACGCCGCGATGCTGCTGGCGAGCACGCTCAACGGGTGGAACACCTCCGGGTACCTGGATCTGCAGCACCCGTTCCAGCGACATGTGCGTTCCGAGCTCGCCAGGCTGACCGGTGTCGACGTAGGTGCTGACGCGGTCGACGGTTGCGGCGCCCCGTTGTTCGGCACCACTGTGCACGGACTGGCGAACCTCTTCCGCACACTCGTGATCGCCGATGAGGGGACGCCCGAACGGACAGTCGCGGACGCCATGCGGAGGTTCCCCTTCTACGTCGGCGGCACTGGCCACACGAACTCGCTCGCGATGGAACTCGTACCCGGCCTTCTTGCGAAGGGCGGCGCCGAGGGAGTCATCGGGATGGCCGCGGCGACGGGACAGTCGGTGGCCGTGAAAGTCGTCGACGGCAGCCCGCGCGCGACCACGATGATCGCGCTCGAAGCACTCGGCGCGCTCGGCGTCGACATCTCCGCCGCAACGACGCTACGCGTGCCGCCCGTGCTCGGCGGAGGAAAACCAGTAGGCGAGATCGGGCCAGGCGCGGATCTCCGCACAGCGATCGCAGGGCTCAGCGCGTGACGCTCGTCGAGATCGCTCTTGACGACATCGTTGGGGCCAGGATTGCCGAGCTGGCCGGCGCGGGGCGTGTGGAGCTTTGCGGGAGCTTGGCCGAGAACGGAGGCACGACGCCGAGCCTCGGCTTTGTGCGGGAGGTTGTCGAGCAGGTCGACGACATCCCGCTCGTGGTGCTCGTGCGGCCCCGCGGTGGCGACTTCGTGTACTCGCCAGACGAACTCCGGGTCATGGTGCGCGACCTGGCGGCACTCCGCGACCTCGACGCCGGGATCGGCTTCGTGGTCGGGGCCCTCACCCCTGACGGCGCCGTCGACTCGCCCGCACTTCTCGAGCTGCTCGCCGCCGCGGAGGGGGCACCCGTCACCTTCCATCGTGCGATCGACTCGACGCGCGACCTCATTGCATCGGTAGACCTCGTTGCCGAGATGGGCGTGCATCGTGTGCTCAGCTCCGGCGGACGTCGCACGGCCCTTGACGGCGTCAGGACGCTGCGCTCACTCATCGAGCGCACGGCGGGCCGGCTCACCGTCGTGGTCGGCGGGTCAGTGCGACCCGAGAATGCCGCCCGTATCGTCTCCGAGACCGGTGCGACCGAAATCCACCTGCGTGCAGCATTTCAGCGAACGCCGCAGGAGAACTGGTCGAACCCGGAGCAGGACTACGGCTCGGCGCGGGTGAGTGCAACCGACGGTCGGATCGTGCGTGCGGTCGTCACCGCGGTCGCGGGAGCGCGCGCATGACCGCTGACGTCGCGGTCCTCGCTATCGACCTCGGCGGAACGAGCATGAAGGGCGCCGTTGTCGCCATGGACGGTCGCGCGGTACACCGCGAGTCGGTCGCGACGCCGCCCGAGGGTGGCAACAGTGTGATCGCAGCGCTGGGCGATCTGCTCGTCCTGCTCGCCGGGCGGACTCGCGGGTTCGGACTCCGTCCGGTCGCGGCCGGCGTCGCCTCACCGGGGATCATCGAGGAGGCGACCGGCTCAATCGAATACGCCTCCAACCTTCGCTGGCGCAACGTTCCGCTCGCGCGGCTCCTGCACGAGCGCGTCGGGATACCCGTCGCTGTCGGCCACGACGTCGCCGCCGCGGCCCTCGCAGAACAGCTCCTGGGCGGTGCAGTCGGCGTGCGGGACTTCGTGCACGTCGCGATCGGCACCGGCGTCGCGGCCGGAATCTACGACGCCGGCTCGGCCGTGCTCGGCGCGACACGTTCGACGGGTGAGATCGGCCACATTCCGGTCATTCCAGACGGTGAGCTCTGCACCTGCGGACAACGTGGCTGCCTCGAGGTCTACATGTCGGGCGCAGGCCTCGCGCGACGCTACCTTGCACGAGCAGGTGTCCCCCTCAACGCCGAACAGATCGTCGGGAAGCTCGGCTTCGACACGGTGGCCGACGCGGTGTGGGCAGACGCTACCCGCGCACTGTCCCTCGGGCTCGCGACCATCACGTTGTTGCTTGATCCGGAGCTCGTCGTTCTCGGCGGCGGTGTCTCACGAGCGGGGGCGGCACTCACGGGCCCCGTCCGAACCACCATCGACGAGCTTCTGGCCTGGCGCGACGCACCCCGGATCGCGGTGTCAGCGCTCGGCAGCGACGCCGGCCGCGTGGGCGCATCGGCGCTCGCGTTCCGTGCGGCCGGGATGCCCGAAGTCGTGGACGGTTGGCGGCGAGAGGTAGTCGTGCCAGCCCTGCCGGTCGATTCGGGTGCGCTGCCATCTGCGCCGGTGAACTCGTCCGCGGGGAGCGCAGCGGACTCGTGAACCACGGCGTGGGCGCCGGTCTACCGTTCGATACCTCGAAGACAGTCAGCAGATGGGCGGTCCTTGGCCGACCGTGGCCTGGGCGTACGGCCCGGGGTGGCGAACGGCGTCGGAGCCCGCACCAGACGTCTTGGTATCGCCGGCATCCGGCCTGGTCGGGTCGTTCGGGTGATCTGCGCGAACACGCTATATTAGACACATGACAAATACGGATGGCATGGTACGGATGCCACCGGAGCGGCGGCAGGCGCAGATCGTCGAGGTCGCAGCGAAGCATTTCGCACGTGACGGTGTCACCGGTTCGTCGATGAGTGCGATAGCCCGCGAGGCGAGCGTTACCCGTGCTCTCGTGTACCACTATTTTCCAGGCAAGGGTGCGCTGCTCGACGCGGTGCTGCGCAGGGAGGCTGATCGCCTGCTTGCCGCCACGGCGCCCGATCCGGCGCTGACTCCGCGGCGGAATCTCGCCAACGCGCTGGTCGCATTCTTCGACCACCACGCCGCCAGCGCCGGGCCCGTCCGCGAACTCTATGCGTCCACCCCTGCGGCCGGCTCCACCGCGTCGAATCTCGCCGCCGCGAATCACGCGATCCAGGTCGACCGCATTCTCGCCGTCTCGCAGGCCGAGCCCACCGTTCCGGCACAGGTTGCCGTCGGCGGCTGGCTGGCGTTCGTGGAAAACACCGCGCGCGCGACGGGAGACAGCTCGCTTGTCCCCCGCCCTCAACTCATCGAGATGTGCACCCGTGTACTCGAGGCCGCCCTCGATCGGCCGCTGCCCGAAGAATGACGCAGCAACCACCGCTCCCCACCACCCCCTCGATAGGAATCAGCTCATGAAGATCGTCGTTCTCGGAGCCACCGGCAATGTCGGCGCTCGCTTCGTCGAGCAGGCCGTCGCCGCCGATCACCAGATCGTCGCCTACGCCCGGAACCCCCACGCCGTCACCGCGCGTCCCGGCGTCGACGTGCTCCCCGGCACAGCGGAAGACACCGTCGCACTGACCGCCGCATTGACGGGCTCGGATGCATTGGTGATCTCCATCACCGGCCCGATGAAAGACACCACGTTCATGCAGCGGACGCTGCCGAACGTGATCGACGCCGCCCATCGCGCCGGCGTGGGTCGAGTCGTCCTGGTCTCAGCGTTCGGCGCGGGCGACACGTCGAACAAGGCCTCGGGCTTCGCACGCGTGCTCTACCGCACAGTGCTCGGCAAGTTCTTCGCCGACAAGGCGGCGGGAGATGCTCTGCTCCGATCCTCCGGGCTCGACTGGACGATCGTCTACCCCGTCAACCTCAAAGCCGGCCCACCGCTTCGCGATGCAGCCGTGCAACCGCTCGAACAGGTGAGCAAGGTCCCCGGCCTTCCGACGCTCCCATTCGACGATGTCGCCGAAGCACTCGTGCGGATCGTCGGCGACCCCTCGACGATCGGCCGGCGACTACTCATCACCACGCCGAACGGGTGGAAGCCTGCCCAATAGAGCGGCAATCCGAACAGGGCCACGGATCGACGACCCGAAGTTGACTCCGACCGGGCCTTCGAGACCGAGCGACATCCCGTAGGGGTGGGCGACCTCAAGCCGTCCCCGATCGTCTGCGGCGATCGTCATCCGACAGAACACGCCGGCCGGGCGTCATCCGTGCCGGCGGCGCCTGCGGAGCACGACGAGGGCTGCGCCGAGGAGGAGCAGGATGGTGGCGGCGATGCCGGGGGCGAGCAGGTCGGACCCGGTGGTGGCCAGGGTGCTGGCGGTGTTCTGCTGCCCGGATGCACTGTTGCCTGAGGTGGTGGGTGTACCGCCGGTGCCGGTGCCGCCGGGGGTGGTGCCGGTGCCGCCGGGGTTGGTTCCCGACGCGTTGTACACGGCAAGGGTGATGGTCTGATCCGCCGGGGTGGAGAACGCGTCGACCGAGGTGGCGGCCAGGGCCCGTGTGGAGCGGGTGTTCGTGGTGGCGCCTGAGGCGTCCCAGGTGCGGCCCGGTGTGGTGCCCGCCTTCGCATCCGCGCCGCCGGTCATGCCCAGCACCAGCCCGCTGTACCTGTTCACCAGTCGCACACTGCCGGTGGCCTCACCGGTGTCCGGGTTCGTGTTCGGCACCACGAACCACTGCTGACCAACCGTGGCCGCATCGGCCGGGGTGAGGGTCAGCCCGGCACCCCAGGCACGACTCGCGGTCGTGCTCGAGTCCACGCCGAGCAGCGCCCCGTGGCTGTCGGCGATCGTGTACGCCCCGTCCCCGGTCGGAGCGAATGTCCACGCGCTGGTCGGGTCCGTCTGGGCAGTCGAGATCACGGATGCGCCGTCGGCACTCGTGCTGAGTACCTGCCTGCCGCCACTGGCGATCGTGTACTGCTTGCCGGTATCCACCGCCGGCTTCGCCGGGGCTTGCGTACTGATGGTCACGTTGGCGTACTCCGCGTAGGCGCCTTTCACGCAGACACCCGTGCAGTATGAGCGGAAGGATTTGCCGACGATCGCGTCACTGGTCTTGTTCGCGGGGTCGAGGAACCACCGGTACCAGGATGCCGTCGTGTACGCGGACCCGGTGTCGCCGAGCTTGAACCACTTCTGCGTCGCCAACGACTTCGTGGCGTAGAACTCCTGCGGTGCTTTACCGCTCTGATCCGGGTTCTGCGGCTCACCGATATAGAGCCCCAGGTACGCGTCGTAGGTGACATCCATCACGAACAACGGCGACGTCGCCGGCATCTGCCCATTCGCGATCTGCTGCTGCGCCGTACCCGGCGTCTTCGGGTTGTACTCCTTACCAGGGGCCGTATACCCCGTCGGATCGGCCGTGGTCACCGGAGTCATATTGCTCTCCTTGCCACCGATACCCGGCTGATCCCACGCGCCGTCGTACCACTTCTCCCACGAACCGGCCGCCATCTTCTCCGAGATCGGCGCACGCGCCACATGCTCATAGAACGCAGCCCAGATGCCGCCCTTGTTCACGACTCGGGAGCCGTAGAACGCGTAGAAGTAGCCGGAAGCGTAATCCACGTACAGGCGCGGATCGCCGTCACCGTAGTAGTACGTCTGCTCCGGGAACGCCGCCGTGTCACCACGCGTCGTCGAATACGGCGACGTGATCGCGTGGTCCACGATCGTCCACGTCTTGCCCTGATCGCTCGAACGCGCATAGTCGATCGCGTCATAGTGGATGCCATCGCCGAACGGCTGAAGGGTGAACTCGTTGTGCACCAACCCGTACCAATCGCCGGTATCGGGATCGACCCAGATCTGCGTCAGGTCGCAGTAGTCGGGGTACTTGTTGCCCGAGGGCTGTGGCATGCTCGTCGCGCTCTTACCCGTGGGACCGGTGCTGCACAGCTGCGAGGTGTCGGGGTTGGTGCCCGTCTGGTTCAGCGCGGCATCCGGAGCTGCCGTGTCCATGTTCGTGCCGGTATAGAACCCCCACTGCCGAAGGTTGCCATCGCTACCGTCGGGCTCGGAACCGTAGTCGGCGTGGGACTCGCCGAAGTAGAACGTGCCGTCCTTGTCGGTGTAGAGGCTCGCCGGAGTGTCATCCGGGTACTTCCAGCCGTTCGCGTCGACGGAATCCGTCGTCACCGTGTACGGCGAAGACTGAGTCGGCGGTGTGACAGGCGGCGTCGTGACCGGCGGCGTCGTGACCTTATCCGTCGAGTACACGACGAGGTCGGATGCGGACGCGATCGCACTGCCGTTGATCGCATCCAGCCCTTCGAACTTGACGAACTCGGCCTTGATGGGCGTCGAGAACGTCACGTACTGCACCTCGGTACTCGCCGCGCCTTGCTGCTGCTGTGGTGCGGGCTGGGTGAAGGTCGCGCTTCCGGCCGGCTGCCAGCTCGAGGAATTCGGGTCTTTGGCCGCGACCGGGTCGTCTGTGACATAGACCTTGGCGTCCCTGATCGGGCCGTTGTACTGGTCCTTCACCGAATAGCCCAGCCCCGTCAGGGTGAAGGAGCCGCCCACGTCGAACGTCAGCCAGTGCGGAAAGGGCTCGAGGCTGGGTGACAACTGGCTGGTCCACTGGGTGGTGTAGTCGCCGTCGAGCGCGGAGGCCGCCGAGCCATCCCCGCTGGTCGTGGCCTCGGAGTCCTCACCCACGATCTTGTATTGCGAGTTCGGGATCACGTGGCCTGCGGGTGGCGCAACGACGGGGTCTGTGGTGTACGCGACGATCTCCGACGCGGATGCGTTGGCGCTGCCGTTGACCGCGGAGAGCACCTCGAACTTGAGATAGCGCGCCTCGACCGGCCGGGTGAAATCCACATACTGGATCTCCGAGTTGCTGGTCGGCTGCGTGAAGGTCGCTGTGCCGACGGGGCTGCCCCATGACGAACTCGCGCCGTCTTTCGCAACATCCGGGTCATTGGTCGCGAACACCTCGACATTCGCGGCCGGCCCATTGCCTTGCACCTTCACCGAATACCCGATCCCGGTGAGGCTGTATTCCGACCCGGTGTCGAATGTCAGCCAGTGCGGCATCGGGTCGGGGCTCGTGGTGTAGCCGGAAGCCCACTGCGTCGAGTAGTCGCCGTCGAACGCACCCGCAGCCGTCCCATCAAGCGATGGCGGCGCAGGGTATGGGGCGGACTGAGAATCGAAGCCCATCACCGAGTACTGGCCATCGGGGATCGCGTGCCCGGCCGGAGCGGCCTGTGCCACAGCGGTCGCCGGCGCCGCGCTCGCGGGCGCTGCCGCGCCGAGCGCCACTGTCGCTGCGACAGTGGCCAGCGCCATAAATCCGGCCAGAGCCGTACGCCTCGGGCTGCAACGGAACGACGGATGGGGCGCCATGGGGACCACCTAGCTACATCATTGGGCTTCTCGGACACGGAAAACGAGGGTCAGCGTACATCACACGTTATCGCTCTCACCAGTGCCGAATAGCTGTTTGCGCACATTCCTGTTATCGATAACTCATTCGACGTCAGCATGCCGGCACGACCAACTCCACTCTCGGACCACTTCACGACCGGCAGAGCGCACGGGCGAATCGTGCCCGGCGCTCGATCCCGACGGCGTTGCTGCCGCGTTCGGAAGCCGGGGCGGCCGCCACCCTCAACCGCCGTTGCCCTGCTTGCCGCCGTTCCCGTGCCCGTTGCCATGCCCCTTGCCGTTCCCCGGGTGATTGCTCACCGACCCGGATCCGTCAGTACCGCTCGGCTGCGCGGGCGCCGTGACGACCACTGTCGGAACGGGAGTGCGCACATCGGGACGGGATTGTCCGTTCAAGGACGTCCACGCCACCGCCGCCCCTACGATGCAGAGCGCGGCGACCCCGGCGGCGAGCACCACCACGAGGCGTCGCTTCCGTGACGTCGTCGTGCGAGCCGAGGATGATCCGTTCGGCCCGAGCGACGCGGGAGGCATCGGGCTTCCCGAGTCGCTGCCACTCGTGCCGTCGTCTTCGGCGCGCTCCGGGCCGGCAAGCATGGGCACGGTGGGCAGCGTGTCCAGCACGGCCGTGGCCCGGTCCCCGATGGCGCCCATGTCGCCACGCTTGCGGAGCGAGTCGACGGAGTCCGCGAGCATCGTCGCGGAAGGACGCGCAGAGGCATCCCGCTCGGTCATGGCGAGAAGCAGTGCCCGCCATCCTTCCGACATCTCGGCGGGTATTGCGGGGCTGCGCGCCAGGCGCGCAACGGCTGCCTCCGGGGCAGATCCCGGGTACTCGCGGTGCCCCGTCAGGCACTCGAGAACCACGAGTCCGAGCGAGTAGATGTCGCTGGGCGGTCCGACGTCGCCGCCGGACACCTGCTCGGGACTGAGGTATGCGGCGGTGCCGAGAACAATGCCGGCCACCGTGATCCGCTCGGATCCGCCCATCCGTGCGATGCCGAAGTCC
Organism: Humibacter antri; assembly: GCF_054777235.1. Lineage (NCBI taxonomy): Bacteria > Bacillati > Actinomycetota > Actinomycetes > Micrococcales > Microbacteriaceae > Humibacter > Humibacter antri. The sequence goes on from NZ_BAAHAW010000006.1 coordinate 21,087, forward strand.
ACGAGCTTGACCGAGCCGCCGGCATCTTCGATCAGGATGTTCTCCGGCTTGAGATCGCGGTGCACGATGCCGCGGCCATGCAGGTGGGCCAGTGCTGCGGCGAGCTCGACGCAGATCTGCGCTGCGAGGTCGGAATCCGGACCGTCACGATCGATCCTCCGTCGCAAGGACTCGCCCTCGACGAGTTCCATGACGAGGAATGCCGGCTGGCGGGCATCCTGCGAGGAAGGCCATTCCGCGTCGAACAGGGTGACCAGGTGCGGATGACTGACCGAGGCCAGCACGTGCGCCTCGCGCAGCCTGCGCTCCCGGTCGGCGGCGATGGGCTCGTCGGAGGCGAACATCTTGACGGCGACGGCGCGCTCGAGCTTCTCGTCCCAGGCTCGGTAGACGGTCGACATGCCGCCTCGTCCCAGAACCTCGCCGAGGCGGTACCGTGCCGCCAGCAGCGCGGTCGGCTCATTGTCACCGCGCTCGGTCATGCGTCACCTCCATGCTCGGAAGCCGACGATACGACGCGACGACCGAGATTCCCATGGGTTGACGACGCGACGCTGCTCATCGCGCCCGCTCCCCTTACGTCTACGTCACTTCCCTCCGGAGACGCGGTCGAGTGCGTCGAGCGCGCGAGCGATCATCGCGACCCTTCGCTCGACGGTCCCGGTCGCGTTCGGCGGCCAGCCGACCTTGACGCCGCGCCATCGAAGGCGGCCCGCGGCCGCGAAGCTAGCGGCAACGAGTTCCTCGGTGAGGAGCGAGGCCGGGTCGCCGTCGGGATGCTGCGGCGACCGCAGGAACGGATGATGGGCATCGACCCACGCCGAGCCCATCACCCCGTCGCGGTCAGAGGCGCCGGAGATCATGAGGCCCTGCAGCAAGCCGGTGCTCGCGGCCCGTTCGACCTGGTCGGCCACCGCATGAGCATCGCGAAGCTCGATCGCCGACCGGCCCCAGTTCAACGAGAGCCCGACATCGGTCTCAGAGAGCCGGATGGCACGAATCTCGTCGTCGAGACTCAGAAAGCCCTTCTCGGGTTCGTGGTCGGCGACAAGCGCGTCGCAGTGCTCGATGACGAGTTGCGCGCCGTGCCAGTCCGTGGCGCTGAGTTCGTCCAGCGAGAGTGCGAGGCGCTCCGCGCATCCGCTTGACGCACGAGGCGACGAGTGCAGTTCGACGACCTGCACGACCGGCCGACCCACCGCGTCCGCAAGCCGTTCGACATCGTCGCGCAACGCGAGCGCAGAGGAGATGGCGCGACGACGGCCTTCCTCATCCGTCGACGCGAGACCGTATGCCGGATCATCTGTCACCTGTCGCGCGGCCCACGGAACATCCGTCATCACGGCGCGGAATCGTTCCGGCCAGTGGGCGAGCAGCCACTCGGAGTCGTGCGGGTGCAGCCGTCCCGACCAGGGCAGCTCGAGGGCGCCGACGCGCGGCTCCTGCTCGAGCAATGTCAGATACGCGTCTTCTCGCTGCGGGTCCCAGCGCTGATGCGCGGGGGAGGCGGCATAAGCGCCCACCACATAACCGTCGATGGCGGAGGGTGTCACAGTGGCCTTTCGGATGAAGCTCTCGATGGTCTGGCCGGTCTCCGCTCGCCGGCATCGCGCACCATCCGTGTCGCATCATGGGCTTCGGCTGTGAATGGAGCTCCGCCGTCGCGGCACCGCCTCGGTAGCCTATCGGTCGGTCACCGCTCGGTCGCACCGCTGTGAGACGCGGCAGGGCGCGGCCGGACAACCGTGGTCCCGTACCGTGGTGCCGTGGAGTCGGTCGCAGCCGTGGTAGGTGCCGGTGTCGTCATTTTCGCGGGCACGAACCTCGACGACTTCGTCGTGCTCGCCGTTCTGAACGCGGCCGCGAGCGCAGGCGGGCGCCCGAAGAAATGGCAGATCTGGGTCGGCCAGTACTCCGGAGTGGCCATCCTGGTGCTCGTCTCCTTGCTCGCCGCGCTCGGGCTCACTCTCATTCCCACCGGCTGGACCGGCGTGCTGGGGTTCCTCCCGCTCTCGCTCGGGGTCTACCGCCTGATCCACGCCATCCGGGCACGCGCGAACGGCGCTCCTCAGCGGATCGTTGCCGCCGGCGGCACCTGGGGCGTCATCGGCCTCACCCTCGCCAACGGCGGCGACAACCTCGCCGCCTACCCGCCCTACTTCCGCACCCTCGGCCTCCCGGCGTTGACGCTCACACTGCTCGTCTTCGCGATCGGGGTCGCCGTCTGGTGCGCACTCGGCGCGTTGCTGGTACGCCCACGGCCGGTGCCGAGGGCGATCAGGCGATGGGGCGTCTGGATCATCCCGGTGGTCTACATGCTGATCGGCCTCTACGTGATGTACAAAGGCGGGCTGTTCTCCGGTTTGAAGTACTGACCCTCTGACCCATCTTGACGCTTCGATCACCAAATTGATTGATAGTGACCGTAATTACCCATTTATCGTCAGGACATTGCGGCCTAATGTGTGAAGCATCCTCCTTTCGGGGGCCACACGAACAATGGAGATCGCATGGGAAAGGGTCGTGCCGCCGCGCTAGCAAGCGCAGCGGCAGTAGCTGCCGCACTGCTGGCAGCCCCGAGCGCGGCGATGGCCACGACGGTGCCGAGTTCGAGCACCGCAGCCACAACCGCGTCGTCATACAACGGTCTGGCGCTCACCCCGCCCATGGGGTGGAACGACTGGTCGTACTACCAGTGCAACATCAACGAGAAGCTGATCCTCGATCAAGGCGCTGCGCTGGTCTCGAGCGGCTTGGCGAAGAAGGGCTACGACACCGTCACGATCGATGACTGCTGGATGCAGTCGCGTGACGCGAGCGGGACTCTCGTCGCCAACCCGACGACCTTCCCTGACGGCATGAAGTACATCGGCGACAAGCTGCACGCGATGGGCCTGAAGTTCGGCATCTACGAGGACTCCGGCACGTACACATGCGGCGGCTACCCCGGCAGCTGGGGCCATTACAAGCAGGACGCCGACACGTTCGCGTCGTGGGGTGTCGACTACGTCAAGCTCGACGGCTGCAACGTGCCCTCCGTTGCGGGACAGTCCGCGGCGCAGACGTACATCAACGCGTACAACCAGTTCAGCAAGGCACTCGTCGACTCCGGCAGGCCCATCGTGTTCTCCGACTCGGCGCCCGCCTACTTCCAAGGCACCTCCGACTGGCAGACGGTGATCGCGGCCTCGAGCAAGGTGGCCAACCTCTGGCGGGAGGGAGCCGACACGGCTCTCGGCCAGCAGAGCGCCGCCGCGAAGTGGAGTGCGATCGCCTACAACTACTCGTACAACGAGCCGCTCGGGCAGTATGCCGGTCCCGGCCACTGGAACGACCCCGACTTCCTTCTCGCCGGTGATTCGGGACTGACCACGACCGAGATGCAGAGTCAGATGTCGCTCTGGGCTGAGATGGCGGCACCGTTGATCAGCAGCACCGACCTGACGAAGCTGTCGCCTGCCGCGCTGGCTGTGCTCGGCAACGACCGCATCATCGCGGTCGATCAGGATGCGCTCGGCGCACAGGGCCACGTCGTGCAGCAGGGCACCGGATACGACGTGCTGACCAAGCCGCTCTCCAACGGGGACGTGTCGGTCGTGCTCTTCAACAAGGGCACCTCGTCGCAGACGATCAGCACGACCGCGGCCACGGCCGGCCTCAAAGGATCCGGGCCGTTCACGCTCACCGAGCTGGTCAGCGGAGAACGGTCGGTGACCAACGGTGTCATCTCGGCCGACGTGCCTGCGCACGGCACTGTGATGTATCGCGTGGCCCCCGGTGCCGGCAAGAAGATCGCGCCCGCCGTCTCGCTTTCGTTCACGAACGGCGCCGAGAAGGAAGGTGCACCCCGCACGATCGACGTCACCATGACGAACAACGGCCCGACGATGATCAACAAAGCGGATGTCACGCTCACCGCTCCTTCCGGCTGGACCGTGACGCCGTCGTCGAAGCGGACCCACGTCATTCGATCGGGCGGTTCGGTCACCGAGTCGTTCGCCGCGACCGGCCCGACTCCCCCGCCCGGACCGCACACGGATGAGCTCACCGCGACGGTCTCCTACCGGTCACGGAGCACGACGGCGACCGTGACGGGGGTCGACGACCTGTTCAGCAACGTGCCGTATCCGAATCTCGCGGCAGCATTCAACAACGTCGGCGTGACCGATCTGTCGAACTACGCCGCCGGCAACTTCGACGGCTACCAGAACAGCTTCTCGGCCGAGCAGTTGAAGGCGGCCGGCGTCACGCCCGGCAGCACGATCGACTTCGGCGGTGCGACCTTCACGTGGCCGACGGCGGCGGCGGGCACCAACGACAACGTGCAGGCGAACGGTCAGACCATCGTGGCGAACGGCTCGGGTTCCAAGCTCGCGTTCCTCGGCTCGGAGGCCGGTGACGTTCAGGACACGGTCACCGTCACCTACACCGACGGCACGACGTCGACCGGTCAGCTCGGATTCCCGAACTGGTCGTTCTCGCCCGCGAACGAATTCGGCTCCCAGGTGGCTGTCTCCACCCAGGGCAGGAACACGCCGAGCGGCTACGCGGATGCCGCCTACGCCTATCGGGTGTTCTACAACTCGATCCCGTTGACCACAGGCAAGACCATCGCGTCTGTGACGTTGCCGAGCAACGCATCGATCCACGTGTTCGCCTTCGCGGCCCAGTAGCCGCAGACGAGACGGGCGCGTCCGCGGCATCCCGATCGGGGTGCCGCGGACGTGTTTGCGCACGTGTGCTCGATGAGCTTCTGCCAGGGATGCCCCTCGCTTTCGGCACGCGGCCTCAGTGGCAGCTCACCCGGCGGGCTGCTCCTCCGCGATCGACGCCTTCCACTCGTCGTAGAGCGCACCGGCGGCGATCGGCGCGGCCGCGAGAACGCCACCGGATGCCGGGAACGACGTCGGCGCCCCGCGCTCGTCGAGAACCACGCCGCCGGCCTCCTGCACGATGAGGATCGCCGCGAGATGATCGACCGCACCGAAGGAGCCGATCACCGCACCGACACCGCGGCCGGCCGCAACACCGGTCAGGGTGAGCGTGCCCGACCCCATGACGCGCATCGTGCAGAAGCGATCGCCGAGCCGGCGGAGCAGGGCGAGCATGCCGGGCCACGGATGCTGGTTCGCCAGCTCCGTGCTCACGATGCGGCCGCGTAGAGGGTCGCCTTGCGATGCGGCATCCGGCAGTGCGGCATCCGGCAGGGCGGCATTCGGCAGCTGCAGCGGATGCCCGTTCAGCCGCGACCCGGCACCCCGCCGCGCATCGAACACGTCGCCGCGCCACGGGTCGGCGACCACCGCGACCACCGGCTCGTGATCCACCACAAGAGCGAGCGAGAACGCGTTCCACGGCACGCCGTTGGCGAGGTTCGCCGTGCCGTCGACCGGGTCGAGATACCAGCACGGGACGCCGGGGCGCTCCTGGCCGCCGAACTCCTCGCCGACGAAGTCGTGTTCCGGGAACTGTGCGCCGATGACCTCGCGCACCTGCCGTTCGACGGCGGTGTCCACCTCGGTGACGAGGTCGGCGGCGTCGCGCTTCGCAGAGATCGTGCCCGGGTCCGCAGCACTCGTGAACTCGACCGCCCACTCCGCGAGGGAACGAGCGACCGCGTGGGCACGCTCGAGCTCCTGCTCGGCATCCAGCGCTCCGGGCCGCACGGCAGTCGTGGCGGGCGCGCCGTCCTCGTCGTCGAACGCCGACCCGCCCTCGGCGTTCGCCGCGATGCTCTGGAATCGGCCCAGCCGGTTGGTCGTCACGGTATCCACTCCTGTTCTGATCGCCCAGCGCATGACCGCGTCGTCGTCGACGGTCCACACCGTCACGTCGAGTCCGAGCCGGTGGATGTCGTCGACCAGTCCCGGAGACATCACGGCGAAGGGCGTGTTGATGCATTCGGGCCGCAGATCGCCGAGGTCGTCATCGGTAGGCGGCGTCGTGCTGCTCCACGGCATCCAGATGCGGGCCTCGGGGTCGAGCGCCCTGATCGTGCGCATGCCGCCGAGGTCGCCGCACCAGGCGATGGATGCGCCGACGGGGGTCGTGTCCGAGGCCGCCACCGCGTGGGCGGGAGCGGCGAAGGATGCGTCGTCCATGTCGATGAGCAGCGTCGAGCCGACACCGTCGAAGAGTCCCAGCACCTCGCTGAGCAACGGCGGACGATGGTCCGGGTCACCGAGCGCGAGGATCTCGTCCCACGTCGTCTCGGCGACCGGCTGCCGGAGGTTCCAGAGCCGTTCGAACGTCGGGTCGTGCACGACGACCACCTGTCCGTCGCGGGTGACGCGCACGTCGATCTCCACGAAACCCGCGCCGGATGCGATCGCCGACCGGATCGCCGGCAGCGTGTTCTCCCGGTGCCGGCCGGAGTCGCCGCGGTGCGCGCACGCCCGCACCCGGAGCCCGGTCGCCGTCATCGGGCGGATGCCCTGTCGTTCACTGTCACGCGCTCGCGCGGCGCATCGACCGCGGCGTCCTGCAGCACGCCGTCCTCGTAGCGGAGCGCGCGCACGATGCGTGCGTATCCGCTCTCGCCGATGGCCGGCGCCTCGCCGGAGACGTACGCGCGCAGCGTGGCATCCGTCCGGCGCAGCACGAGCTCGTTGAAATGCCCGCGCGGGATGACCCGCTCGACCACGGCCTCCACCGCGCCGGGCGTCGGCTCGCGGTGGAAGGCGACATCCTCGGGCCGCACTGCAGTGGTCTCCTCGCCTGGCACGATCATCCCGTCACGCAGAACGCCCGCCACCATGTTGATCGCGCCGATGAAGGTGGCGACGAACGTGGTGCGCGGATGCGCGTAGAGGTCGGCCGGAGTGCTGTACTGCTCGATGCGCCCGTTGTTCATCACCGCGATCCGGTCCGAGACCGACATCGCCTCGTCCTGGTCGTGGGTCACGATCACCGTCGTGATACCGAGTCGCTGCTGCAGCTCACGGATGTCTTCCCGCACCTTGACCCGAAGCTTGGCGTCGAGGTTGCTGAGGGGTTCGTCCAGCAGGAGCAGCTGCGGCTCCTGCACCAGCGCCCTGGCCAGCGCCACCCGCTGCTGCTCGCCGCCGGAGATGCGGCCGGGCCGGGAATCCCTGTGATGCAGCAGGTTCACGAGCTCCAGCGCGTGCTCGACACGGCTCGTGACGTCGGCGCGCGGCATCTTGCGCAGCCGCAACGGGAATGCGACGTTCTTGAACACCGTCATGTGCGGCCAGAGCGCGTAGTTCTGGAACACCATCGCGCTCGGCCGGCGCTCCGGCCCCAGCCGGGTCACGTCGCGACCCGCCACACGGATGGAGCCGCTGTCGGGGCTCAGGAATCCGGCGATCATGCGCAGGGTCGTGGTCTTGCCGCATCCGGAGGGCCCGAGCAGCGACACCAGCTCTCCCTGCCGCACCGACAGGCTGAGGTCGTCGATGATCGTGCGTCCGCCGAGCACCTTGTTCAAGCCCTCGATGGTCAGGCCCTGCTCGTCACGGATCGTCCGGCTCGCGCCGACGCTGCCAGCACCGGAACTGCCGGGGCCGCCTCCGTTCCGACTCGTCGTCTCGTTGTTCGGTTCTGCGGTGTCGCCGTGGTCAGGCTCGCCCATGGTGCACCCCTTCTATCGGATTTGGAAGCCCTCGGCCAGCTGTCCGCCCATGATGTGCTTTCGGGCGGCGAGCATGAGGACGACGGATGGAATGGACAGCAGGATCGAGAACACTGCAGCGACCTGCTTCGGGTAGTTCAGCACGAGCGTGTACATCTCGGTCGGCATCGTGAAGTAGTCGGGCGCCCCGACGAGGTACGTGCCCTGCGCCTCGTCGAACGAGGCCAGGAACGACATGACGACGGCGACCAGGATGCCCGGCATCGCCATCGGCAGCGTGATGCGGAAGAAGACCAGCAGCTTCGACGCACCCGCGTCGCGCGCCGCCTCCTCGAGGCTGCGCGGCACGGCCGAGAACGCCGCGGCCGGAATCCACGTCATGAACACGATCGTGCCCAGCAGTTGCACGATCACGATGCCCACCACCGTGTTCATCAGGTTCAGCGCGTAGAAGAGCGACGCGAGGGTGGCGAAGAGCCCCATCTTCGGGAACGCGTTCGTCGCGAAGAGCCCCACCAGGAACGTGCGCCTGGCGAAGAAATCGTGGCGCGCGAACGCGTATGCGGCGGGCAGACAGATCACCGCTGAGCACACCACAACGATCGGCGAGATCACGAGCGAGTTCTGCACTGCCGCGCCAAGACCGGGGTCGCTGAAGACGGTGCCGAACCAGTGCATCGTCCAGCCGTCCGGCCAGAGGTTCGGGAACGTCCAGCTGGTGGCGAACGCATGCACGGCCAGCCAGGCGAGCGGCCCCAGGATGAACAGGATCATGAACGCCGAGAACAGCACGATGAGCGTTCGGCTCCCGATCCTGTTCACGAGCGGGCTGCGCTCCTGAAACTGCTGCAACGGCCGTTCCTGTTCCACTACCGGCGGCGACGTGCGATCGGTGACTGCGCTCATCACGCCCTCCCCTGTTCCTTGGCGCTCCGGAAGTTCGCCCACACGTAGAACGCGCCGATCGCGGCCGCAACGATGAAGATGGTGAACGCCATCACGATCGACTGCTGCGGCCGGTTGTACGCGGTGAAGTAGTTCGTCAGCATCACGCCCAGCATGGTCGGCGCGTTCGGGCCGGTGAAGTAAGGCACCGTGAACGATCCGATCACACCGATCCCGGTGAACGTGGAGGCGATCACGATCGGCACGGACGACATCGGGATCAGGATGCTGATCGCGATGCGCGAGCGGGAGGCGCCGGCATCCTGGGCGGCCTCGATCATGGCATCCGGGATCGACTGGAACCCGGAGGAGATCATCAGCACGGCGAAGGGCAGCGACGTCCACACCGAGCCGATGATGATCGCGACCACCGTGTAACCCCAGGTAGGGCCGACGAGGCCCACGGATGCGAACACGCTGCGGATGAACCCGTCGCCGGCGTAGAACGTGAGGATAGCCCACGACGCGATCACGACCGGGATGAACAGCGGAACGACAGCGAGCCCGGACAGCAGAGTGGCGAACCATCCTCCCCGCATGCGCAGGTACAGGCCGATGCCTATCGACATTCCGAGCACCAGCGCGGCACTCACGACCGTCACGATGACGGTGACCGCGAGGTTCGCGAGGAACTGGCTGTCGCCGAAGACATCGGCCCAGGCCGCCAGCGTTCCCCACCAGTTCGTCGCCTTGTGCACCTGCTGCCCGACCAGGGAGACCACGGTGTTCAGCCCGCCCGTGAAGCCGAGGCTGAAGCCGAGCGCAAGGATGACCGGCAGTCCGACGAAGAGCAGCACCAGCACGATCGGCGGCAGGGCCATCAGGAACCCGGCCACCGAGAGCCTCGGGGTGCGCCGCACCCCGAGGCTCTTCGTGCCACGCGCCGATCGCCGCGCGGTGGAGACCGTCACTTGCCCGGCACCTGCTGCGACCACTGCTGGTTCATGTCGTTGTTCATCTGCGCCTGGTAGGTCGGGCGCAGCTTGTCGATCTGCGCGGTCGCGAACTCGGTCTGGATCGACTGCGGCAGCTCCGTCAGCGGGATCACCGGATAGCCGGCGACCGACTGGGAGATGGATGCCTGCGCGGCCGGGGTCAGCAACCAGTTCAGCAGCTTGTAGGCATCCTTCGCCCGCGGCGACGCCTTGAGAACACCCAGGTAGGAGGCCCCGCCGGTGAGCGACGGCGTGGTCTGCGTCGCCTTGATGTTCTTCGGGATCTGACCGCTCTGCACGCCAGAGGTGAACTGATCGGACCAGACCGGCGCCATCAGGATCTGACCGCTGGAGAGCAGGTCGAGCACCTGGTTGTTGCCGTTCGGGTAGACGCCCTGCTGGTACACGTAGGGGTTGAGGCTGCGCAGCGTGGCCCAGCCCGCGTTCCAATCGGTCTCGAGGGTGGGCTCGTACTCGGTGACCATCTTGGCGCGATCGGCAGCGGGGATCGTCTTGTCGAGAACGGTGGTCACAAACGCGCCACCGCTGCCTCCGGAGGCAGGCGAGCAGTACGTGAACTTGCCGGGGTTCGCCTTGATCCACGCGAGCAGGTCGTCGACCGTCTTCGGCGGCGAGGTGACCTTGTCGCTGTTGTATGCCAGCAGCACGGACGACGCCCGGTAGGGCACCGAGTTCGCCCCGCCCGGCTGGCGGATCGACTGCGGCACCTTCGCGAGGTTCGGGATCTGCTTCGGCGTCGCGGTCGCCAGCAGCCCGCTCGTGGAGAGCTGCTGCACGAATCCGGCATCGACGATGTCATACCCCGGGTCGCGCTTCTGCACGGTGGCTGCGGTGATCTTCGCCACCGTCTGCTGGTCGTGCACGCCGTGCAGATCGAAGTCGACCTTGACGGAGTACGACGGGTTCGCCTTGGTGAACGCGGGGATCAGCGTCTTCTGCCACAGGTCTTGAATGTTGGTGTCCGCGCTGACGAAGACCGTGAGCGTGTGCTTGCCTCCCGACGTGCTTCCGCCCGAAGCCTGGTTCGCGCTCTGCACGCAACCTGCGAGCGCGAGCGCAACGGTGGTCGCCAAGGCGACCGCCATCACTCTCCGTCGTGTTGTTTTCATCGCTGTCCTCCTGTTCGATGCATCGCCCATTCGGCGATCGGTTCCCAGTACGCGTCAAGTTCCTGCGGCAGAGCGCTCGCCAGTTGCTGCCATGTCGGTGCACTGGATGCCCCACCGAGCCCCCGAACCGACTCCGAGGCCGCCATCGTGGCGAACCGCAGAGCGGTCGCAAGCGGCCAGCCCTGGTGCTCGGCGGCCATGAAGGCCGCGGTGAAGACGTCACCGGCGCCCGTGGGGTCGACGGCCGTGACGCGCGGTGCCAAGACGTGCTGCACCCGGCCGGCGCGGGAGTCGACGGCGAGCGCGCCGGCGTCTCCCAATGTCACGACGACGAGGCCGACCCGCTGCGCGAGCACTCGTGCCGCCACCTCGACGTCGTCGCAGCGCGTGTAGGCGAGCGCCTCGTCCTCGTTCAGGATGAACGCATCCACGTTCTGCAGTCGCTCCAGGTCGCTGCCGTCCCAGGCACCGGTCACATCCCAGCCGACTCCGCCGTAGACGCGGGCGCCGCCCTCGCGCATGCGCACGACCCATTCGGCCTCCGCATCGGCCAGGTCGACCTGGCAGCAGCGGGCGACGGGCGACGCGCCGTCGGGCAGCACTGTCGGCATGGCGGACGCGTCGTCCTCGTACGTGACGAAGCTCCTGTCGCTGCCCTCGGTCATGGCGGCCGTCACCGCGACGCGGGCGGACGGATGCTCCTGGATCCAGTCGGTGCGCAGCCGCGGCTCCTCCTCGAGCAGCGAGCGCACCAGCCGGCCGGCCGGATCCGTGCCGAGCACCGCGACGATGCCGGCATCCATTCCCAGGCGGGCCGCCGCGATCGCGCGGGTCGCCACTCCGCCCACTGTGAGAACGAAGTCGGAGGCGTGCACCTCTTGCCCCGGGCCGGGCACGGGCACGTCGGCGAACACCAGGTCGCAGTAGAGCCGGCCGCCGAAGACCGCGGCCATTCCCGCCGACGAGGCGTCGATGCCTGCGCTCGGTGCGAACCTCTGCTCTTCCACCTGCGTGCTTCTCCACTCGGGTGCGGGTTGCGTGACTACGGCGCGTCGCCGTTGATCGCGCGGAATGTGACATTGTTTGACTGGCTTTTGAGCATAGGCGCGCGATGTGCCCCTCGGTCAAGGGTTGTCAGGACATTTTCTCAAACTGTTACCGCCAGTTCAGCTCGGTGCTCTGCTTCCTTCCCGCTTCCTTCTTGCGCGATTCACGCAAACTCCGTCATCTGACGGATAAACTCGTGCCCATGATTTCGAAGGCCCGGCGCACCCGGATCCTCGACGCGCTCGCCGTCGACGGGTCGGCTTCGGTGCGCGAGCTGGCCGAACGCCTCGATGTGAGCGAGTCCACGATCCGCCGCGACCTGCAGCAGCTCGACGAGAACGGCGAACTCGTGCGCACCTACGGCGGCGCGGTCGTGCCGCCGCGGGCCACGTCGGGCCGGCCTGGCGACCCCGAGCGCCTCGAAGATCCGTGGACGGTCGGCGACGACGCCGAGGCATCTCTCAAGGCAGCGATAGGCAAGGCGGCGGCCGACCTGGTCGCCGACGACCAGGTCGTGCTGCTCGATATCGGCACCACGACATCGTTCATCGCCCGGGCGCTGCGCGGGCGCCCGGTCACCGTCATCACCGGGAACGTCGCCGCGTTCGACGAACTGCGCGACGACGCGGCCGTTCGGCTCGTTCTGCTCGGCGGCGTCTTCCGCCGCAACTACCGCAGCCTGGTCGGGTCACTGGCCCAGAGCGCGCTCGACCAGGTGAGCGCCGACATCGCGTTCCTCAGCTGCACGGGCGTGCGCGAGAACGGCTCGGTGGTCGACGACATGGCCGTCGAGGCACCGATCAAGCAGCGGATGCTCGCCGTCGCCGATCGCAGCGTGCTCGTGGCTTCCGATCGCAAGTTCCCCGGCACGGGTTCGCTGCGGTTGTGCTCGCTGGCCGATGTGGACACGCTCGTGACCACCGACGGAGCGAACCCGAACACGACAAGGCTCTGCACGGAAGCAGGCGGAACGGTGATCATCGCATGAAGCTCGCCATCCTCGGCGGAGGAGGATTCCGCACCCCGTTCGTCTATCAGGCGCTTCTGGGCGACACCGGTCCGCAGCGGGTCACCGAGGTGGCCCTCCTCGACAGCGACCAGGGCAAGCTCGACGGCATCCGCCGCATCCTCGACGAGCTCGCGGGAGGACACACGGATGCTCCACGCGTCGTCACGACGACACACGAGCGCGAGGCGATCGAGAACGCGGACTTCGTGTTCGCAGCCATCCGCGTCGGCGGCATCGCCGGTCGCCGCCACGACGAGCACGTGGCGCTCGACCTCGGCGTGCTCGGACAGGAGACGACCGGTCCTGGCGGCCTGTCATACGCGTTGCGCACGATCCCGGTCATGCGGCACTACGCCGAAGTGATCCACGAGCACGCACCGGGCGCGTACCTGCTGAACTTCACGAATCCGGCCGGCATCATCACCGAGTCTCTGCAATCGGTTCTCGGCGACCGGGTGCTCGGCATCTGCGACACCCCCTCCGGCCTCGTGCGTCGGGCGGCGACCCTGCTCGGGCTCGACTTCGACCGCCTGCAGCCGGACTACGTCGGGCTCAATCACCTCGGCTGGATGCGCCGGCTGCTCTACGACGGAGTCGACATGCTGCCCGCGCTGCTCGCCGACGACGAGCGGCTGGGATCGCTCGAAGAGGGCGAGGTGTTCGGCACCGAATGGATAAGGGCCCTCGGCGCGATTCCCAACGAATACCTGTACTACTACTACTTCAATCGCGACGCCGTGCGGAACGTGCTCTCCTCCGGCATCACGCGGGGCGACTTCCTCGCTCAGACCCAGGACGAGTTCTTCCACGGGCTGGCCACCGAGGGCGGGTCGGCCGTCGAGCGCTGGCGTGCCGCCGTTGCGCGGCGTGATGCCAGCTACATGGCGGAGGCCAAAGGTGGCACGCAAGACGCTCCGGCCCGCGCGCCGCTTTCCGACCTCGACCCGGTCATGCAGGGCTACGCCGGCGTCGCGCTCGAAGTGATGCACGCCATCAGCCGCAACGAGCGTTCCACGATGATCCTCAACGTGCGCAACCGCGGAGCGATCCCCGGCATGCCCGACGACGCCGTCGTCGAGGTGCCGGCGCTGGTGGATGCCGGTGGCACGCACCCGCTGGCGACCACCGCCCCGAGCGCATACCAGCTCGGGCTCATGCTGCAGCTCAAAGATGTGGAGCGTCACATCATCCGCGCGGCGACCACGGGAGATCGGCGAGAGGCGCTGCTCGCGTTCGCGCTGCATCCGCTCGTCGACTCGGTGACGATCGCCGAGCGCCTGCTCGACGGGTACATCGCCGCCATTCCCGAGGTCGCTGCGGTCTTCGGCGACTGACTCTCGCTCAGCCTCGCTCAGTGCACGACGAGCGGAATGACCTCGACGCCGCTGTGGTCGGCGCGGGCCTCCGCCAGCAGGCTCGCGAGAGCGACGGCATCCGCCTTCTCGGGCACATCGACGAGGTAGAAGCCGCCGAGCATCTCCTTGGTCTCGGCGAACGGGCCGTCGACCGCCGTGGGCTCGCCCGTTTCGGCGGCGCGCAGCGTCGTCCAGACACGACGGCCCTCGAGCTGTCCGGCGGCCAGGACGGCCGTGCCGGCCTGCTCTCGGAAGCGCCGGTGTCCCTCGTCGATGGCGGCGCCTTCGTCGGCGGTCATCGCATCCCAGCGCTGCTCGTCCCCGCTGATCGCGATCAGATACTCGGCCATGGTCCGTTCCCCTCTGCCTTGGATGACGAGCATTCTGCGTCGTCACCGAGACGTCGAACGGCAGGTCTCGATTTCGACGGTCAGTCCAGCTTCGGCAGCACCGTCATCGGGATCCAGAACGAGAGCGCCATGGCGATGATCCCTCCGAGGAACGTGAGGCTCTCCCAGTCGGTGACTTCGGGTGCATAACCCATCAGTGCCAAGCCGCCCAGGAACAGCACTCCCGACACGATCAACGCGACCACATTCATGCGGAACTCTCCCAGTCTTGCGGCACCTCAAGCCATCGGTGCCTCGCCTTTCCAACCTACCCGGTCGGGTCGCCCGGTGTCAGGCGGGGCGTCCGTCTCTGGAGCTCGATCGTGTGCGTGCGGGCACGGCGACACCTATACGAACGTCGGGGCGGAATGGGGGTTCTATCTCTGAGCGATTCTCGCTAGTGTGGCCCTGAGCACCGCGCATTTCGAACCGACAACGTCGGCTTGAGCGGCGGCGACACGCGATCGGGCACCGAAGCTGTACCCATCGCCGCAGACCCCGAGAGTCCGCGACAACGCCGTTTCGACAACGGCCCAATCTGAATGCAAATCCCCATCGAGGCGGAGGAGCGCTGTGCTTTCCGAGCAGGTGATGACGACCGAGACACACGTGTTGCGTCCGCATCGACACCTGCTCGCCAGCGGAGTGATCGCCGCGCTCGCCCTGACCACTCCGCTGTTCGCCGTGGCGTACTGGCTCACGATCGGCAACGGCGGCTGGCAGATCACGCTGGCCGTGCACGTGCTCGTGGCCGTCATCGCGATTCTCGCCGTGCTGCAATACCGCCGCACGAACGTCGTCGTCTCGCCCGAGGGGGTACGGGAACGCGGATTCCTCGGGCGCGTCTCCGAGATACCGGAGCGCGAGATCGGCATGCTCTGCCTCGTCGAGATCTACCGCGACAATGCGCTGGACACCCAGCCGAACCTCTTCATACTCGATACGGCCGGTGTGCCGCGCATCCGTCTGCGAGGGCAGTACTGGTCTCGTGCCGACATGGAGGACCTCGCCGACGTGCTCGACCGCCCGCTCGTCAGTCCGCAAGAATCGGTGACGCTGTCCGAGATGCGGTCGACACAGCCGGGATGGCTGTACTGGTTCGAGCGGATCCCGCTGCTCACCTGGCTTTGAACCGTTGTCGATCCGATAGCGCTCGCTCGGCGAGTTCGACCGATCAGACCTCGGCGCTGATGCGGAGGGCGACACGGGTGCCCGTGGCGCTGGACGGCAGCGGCGTGAAGCCCAAGCGACGATAGAACGCGCCGGCGTTCACGTTGTCGACCCCGTACTCCAGCCACACCCCTGGCACACCTCGTGACCGCAGCTCAGCCGTGAGCGTGTGCACGAGCATGCGCCCCAGCCCCTGCCCTTGAAGGTCTGGCAGCAGGTCGATGTGCAGGTGTGCAGGGTAGTCGTCGAGTTCGGGGATGAGCATCCGTTCCGGGCGACGAGCGTCGCGCACGAAGCGCTGAGTCGGGGTGTCGTCACCGGTCAGCGGGTACTTGGACTCGAACCCGGGCAGCCAGTCCGTGCGCAGCCGGTCGACGAACGCTGCAGTGTCGGCGACCCCGAGGATGTACCCGTGCGCGCGGCCGTCCACGTCGACCACGAACGCCGTCTCGGGCGCCAGATCCACATACGGCAGTGCGTAGATGTCGGGAAGAACGTCGTCGTTCTCGAGCCAGCCGGTGGCATCCTCTCCCGACCTTCCCGTCTTCAGGCAGATCTCGTAGACCGCGTCGCGGTCGCTGGAACGGTACGGGCGGATGTCTGCCACGGCTCTCTCTTTCGTCTCGCCTGACTGTCGACGGCGTGCTCTGCTTCGTCAGTGCGCAAGGGCCGGCACGGTGCGCGGCCGCACCACGAACCACAGCGAGCAGACCGACACGAGCGAGCAGGCGAGCATCACGATACCCATCGGCGCGGCGCTGGCCACGCCGAGCAGGCCGACGAGCGGGGAGATGAGTCCTGCGATCGCGAAATTGGATGCGCCCTGAAGCGACGCCGCCGTGCCGGCCTCGGCGCCGTGTCCGTTGAGAGCGAGCACCTGTACACACGGAAACCCGAAGCCGCACGATGCGATGAAGAACCACAGAGGAACGATGACACCCCAGATGCCGCCGGCGCCCGTGCTGCCGAGGATGACGATGAGCGCGGCGGCAATGGTCATCGTCGCCGTCGACACCGAGAGCACCCACTGCGGGCCGAACCGTTTGGCCAGGCGGGCGGCTGTCTGCACCCCGATGATGATGCCGACCGAGTTCGCCGCGAACAGCGCGCCGTACTGCTGGGCGTCGAACGAGTAGACCATCTGGAACACGAACGAGCTCGAGGACAGGTAGGCGAACAGTCCGGAGAAGTTCATCGCGCTGACGATGACGATGCCCACGTAGATGCGGTCACCGAGCACCGACTTGAACCGTTGGCCGACACTGGAATGCCCTGACGCGACGCGCGCCTCCAGCGGCCTGGTCTCCCTGATCCACAAGACGAGGCACGTGAGCATCACGGCACTGTAGGCCGCGATCACCCAGAATATGCCGCGCCACGGCATGATCAGCAGCAGCTGGGAGCCGAGCACCGGCGCTATCACCGGGGCGAGGCCGTTGACCAGGGCGAGACGCGAGAGCATCGTCACGAGGCGGTGCCCGCTGAACAGGTCGCGCACCATCGCCATCGCGACGACGCCGCTCGCGGCGGCCCCGAGGCCCTGCAGCAGGCGGAACAGGCTGAGCAGCTCGATGTTCGGCGCGAGTGCCACCCCGAGCGATGCCAGGATGTGCACGGCCGTCGCGAGGATGAGCGGCATGCGCCGCCCCACTTTGTCGCTCCACGGGCCGACGATGAGCTGCCCGAGCCCGAACCCGACGGTGGTCGCGGTGAGCGTGAGCTGGATGATCGCGGTCGAGACGTGGAAGTCGCTCTCGAGCTTGGGCATCGACGGCAGGTAGGTGTCCATCGTGAACGGACCGAGCGCGGTGAGCGCACCGAGGATCAGGATGTACGAGACCCTCTTGCGCGTCGGCAGGGCGTCGCCGGGGTGCACGATGGATGACTGTGTCTCCGCCGATCGATGGCCGGGTGCGCGCGTGCCCCGGTCGATCGTCGGGATGCCGCCGGTCGGCATCCCCGCCGTGATGCCCACGACCGGGATGCCCGAAGTGTGCGTCTCGACGATGTCGGCGTCGTTCTGATCGGACGAGCGGGGCCCGGGGACGACGGGTAAGGGTTTCGTGGCGGTAGACATAGATCTTCTGCAGGATTCGCGGCGAGGTGCTTGAAGGAGACGAGACGCGAATCGACGCCGCTCTGAGTCGGATAACAGTCGGACGAGCAGCGTCGAATCGATTCGAGAAAACTCTACCGGATGCCGACTGGGGAACGCCAGAGTGCGATGTGCCTCAGGATGCGACTCAGGATGGGACTCAGAGCGGAGGCCGAGAAGGTGTACGCGTGCCTCGGACGAGGATGCCCGCCTAGCGTCCTACTCCGCTGCGAGGCGACCCTGGCCCGCGACGAGCGCATTGCGCTCCCCCGCGCTCGCCGCCGCAGCGAGCGCATCCGCTGCCGAGTCGCCGCGCTCGAACGCCGCGAGCAGACCGCCCAGAAACGCGTCGCCGCTGCCCGCGGGGAATCGGCCACGTCGGGCCGACGCGGGCACCGACGTGTGGGTGTCGCCGAGCAGGGCGGCCGACCCCGCGACACCGTCGGTGACCACGGCGTCGCAGCCGTAGCGTGCTCGCAGCAGGTGGCAGGCATCCGACGCGGTCTCCAGCTCGGTGCCGAGCAGTTCGGACGCCTCGCGTCGGTTCACCTTGACCAGCTCGGCGGCCTGCGCAGTGGCGCGCAGCCCGTCTCCCGAGCCGTCGACCACGATGCGGGCGCCGTTTCTCCTCAGTTCGGACAGCAGCGATCCGAGCTCGTCGAGCGGAACGCCTGGTGGAACGGATCCGCTCAGTGCGACCCACGGCATGCCTCGCCCGGTGCTCGCCTGAATGACGGCGCTGCGGGTGGCGGCGGCGTAGGCATCCCACTCGTCGTCGTCGAGCTCGGTGGCCGGTTCGTACAGATCTGTGCTCGTCGCCGACTCCGCTCGCTCGACCACCGCGATGCAGGTGCGCGTCACGCGGCGCAGCGGAACGACGGTGGCCGCCACACCGTCGTGCGCGAGCATGTCTGCGACCCACTCCCCCGTCGCACCGCCCAGCGCGGCCAGCGTGCTCACTTCGGCACCGAGCGCAGACGCGGCCCTCGCCACGTTCAACGCCTTTCCCCCGGCGACGCGGGTCACGGCGAACGGCCGGGTGATGTCGCCGACGTTCAGCTCATCGACCTCGTAGGTCACGTCGAGACTGGCGGAGAGCGCGAGCGTGATGATCATGTGCGGCAGCCTAAGGTGGGCCGCCTGGGCGCCACCACTCCTGGCCGGGTTCGATCACGGTGGTGAGCGAAGGGCGACCATCCCGCCGAGCACGCCGCCGAAGGTGGTCGTGTAGAACCTGAGGTTCGGTTCGACACGCGGTCTACGCCCGCTGCTCAACCGGCGGTGGCCTCAGCGCCGCACCAGAGTCGGGTCGGCGATGAGCCTGGTGAACGCGAGCTCTGCGGCACCGACGGTCAGCACCTCGGAGCCGAGTTCGGCGCGCACGATGTCGACCTGCTCCGCGGATGCCGTCAGCGACTGCTCGCGCACCGCGCCGTCCAGCACCTGCGGCGCGGCATCCAGCAACACGCCGAGGAATCCACCGAGCACCACCCGCCGCGGGTTGAGGATGTTCACCGCGTTGCGGATCGCCACCGCGAGATAGCGCAACTGGCGCTCCACCTCGTCGCGTCCTTCGCCGTCGAGGCTGTGCATCGCCTCGTCGATTCCGTCGGCGTCGTCGAGTCCGAGTGCGTCGAGCAGGCGGGCCTGCGAGACCTCCGTCTCCAGGCATCCGATCGCACCGCAGTGGCAGCGCGAACCGCCGGAGTTCACCAGGGTGTGGCCGAGCTCGCCGGCATAGCCGGAGCTTCCGGCCAGCGGCAGCGCACGCGTGATGACGCCGCCGCCGATGCCGCCGGAGCCGCCGTTCAGGTAGATGAGGTCGCCGATGCCGCGCCCCGCTCCGAACAGGTGCTCGGCGTTCGCGCCCAGGCTGGCGTCGTTGGCCACCAGTGCGGGGAGACCTGTGGCGTTCTCGAGCAGCGCGGCGAACGGCTCGTCGACCCATTCCAGGTGCGGGGCCATGCGCACGACGCCGTCCGCCTCGCGCACGCTGCCGGGCACCGCGGCACCGATGCCGGTGACCAGCAACCCGGAATCGAACAGTGCCTTGAAGCCCTCCAGCACATTGGCCACTATGCGGGCGGCCTCTTCTGCAGTCGGCGGCTCAGCCGTTGCGTGGCGCACGCGGCGATGCACCGTGCCGTCCAGCCCGACAAGCCCGACATTCACGCCGTCGACCTCCGGGTTGACCGTGACGACGACCACCTTCGGGTTGGCGACGACGACCGGGCTCGGCCGACCGACGCCCGTCGACTCCCGCGGCTCCTGTTCCGAGACGAGGTCGAGCGCGGTGAGCTCGGCGACCAGCGCTCCGATCGTGGAGCGGCTGAGACCTGTCGCCCTGGTGAGCTCCGAGCGGGAGCGCCCCGCGATGCCGTGCACGAGCCGCAGCACCGCGCCGAGATTGTGCTGCCGAACGCCGTCGAGATTGCTTCCGAGCGCGGAGCGTACAGGCACGGCATCCGGCGGCAGCGCCAAGGCTTCGGTCACCTGAGGCAGCCTAGTGGCATTCACGTTCGGTGACCGAACTTATTGCGGACGCATTCACCTCAACCCGGGCGCGACCGCTCGGCGCACGCGTGTCTGCGCCACTCTGTCGATAATTGCGCCAGACAACGAGGCGCAATCGCCGCAAAGTGGCGCAGACACCAGCGTGAGCCGGCCTGCCAGCTCAACCGGCTGAGGGAATGCTGCGGGTCGCGGCGAGCTCCGCGTACCAGGCGGAGCTGTCCTTCGGCAGGCGCTCCAAGGTGTCGTAGTCCACGCGCACGATGCCGAACCGTTTGGAGAAGCCGAAGCCCCACTCGAAGTTGTCCATCAGCGACCACACGAAGTAGCCGCGCAGGTCGACGCCGTCCTGCAGCGCGCGGTGCGCCGCGGTGAGGTGACGACGCAAGTAGTCGATGCGGTCCGCGTCGTGCACCGCGGCTCCGCCTTCTTCGTGCGCGACGACATCCGCGAAGGCAGCACCGTTCTCGGTGACCATCAGCGGCTGCTGCGGAAACTCTTCGTGCAGTGCGACGAGCAGGTCGTAGAGGCCGGCCGGCTCGATGTTCCAGCCCATCTCGGTGTGCGGGCCGGGCTGATCGAGGAACTCGACTCGGTCGGCGCCGGGCCACGGCGAAGCGCCGACGTCTTTGTGCCCGTCGGCGTTCTGTCGCTCACTCCTGCCGTCCCACAGCCGCACCCGATTCGTGGAGTAGTAGTTGACGCCGAGGATGTCGATGCTCTGGTTGATCGTGTCGAGGTCACCCGACTGCACGAATGACCAGTCGGTCAGCGACTTCGTGTCTTCGAGGAGGTCGGCCGGATACTCGCCCTTCAACATCGGATGCGTGAACGCGCGGTTGCCCAGCGCGTCGATCTGTCGCGCCGCCTCGACGCCCGTGTCGCCTTCCGGCCGGATCACGTGCAGGTTCAGTGTCACCGAGTACTGCGCGTCGTCGTTGGAGACGGTCGCTCGCAAAGCCTGCAACGCAAGCCCGTGGCCGAGGTTGAGGTGGTGCACGGCGCGCAGGGCGGCCGCTCCGTTCGTGCGACCGGGTGCGTGGGCGCCGGAAGCGTAGCCCAGGTAGGCGGAGCACCACGGTTCGTTCAGCGTCGTCCAGACCGCGACGCGGTCGCCGAGGCGCTCGCCGACCGCTGCCGCGTAGTCCGCGAACACGTAGGCCGTCTCGCGATTCGGCCAGCCGCCCTCGTCTTCGAGCACCTGCGGCAGGTCCCAGTGGTAGAGCGTGGCGACGGGCGTGATGTCGCGCTCCAGCAGCCCGTCCACCAGTCGCGAGTAGAAGTCGACGCCCTTGCGGTTCACCGGGCCGCGGCCGCTCGGGATGACTCTCGGCCACGCGATCGAGAAACGGTAGGCATGCAGGCCGAGACGCTTCATCAAGTCGAGATCCGCATCCAGGCGGTGGTAGTGGTCGTCGGCCACGTCGCCGTTGTCGCCGTTCCACACCTTGCCCGGCGTGTGGCTGAAAGTGTCCCAGATGGACGGCAACCGGCCGTCGTCCTCGACCGCACCCTCGACCTGGTACGACGCCGTCGCAGAACCGAACACGAACGAGCCGGGGAACTGCAGACCGCTGTCGCGGAAGTCGTCACTGCCTTGAGTCATGTCTTTCCTGCCTGTCGGCGCGATCCGCACGGATGCCGCAGCACAAATGCCGCTTCCGTGCGGATGCCACGCTGAACGGATGTCGGGGTCAAGCGCTCAGAGAGAGCGCTCTTCCTCGACACGATATAGGCGATTGAGGGGAGCGTCATGCGAGCTCGCTCGCATAACCGACCCGATTGAGCCGATGAGCGGCGAAGCCGCGATAGCGCGGCCTCCGATGCCACCCGCCATGCGGGTCGAAGCGATTCGTGCTACCAGGTGGCCGGCGTGGACGCCAGAGGCACAGGCGCCGGGCGCTCGACGCTGCTGCCGATCTCGACGACGCTGTGATCGGCTGCGGCCCGCAGGATGCCGTCCATCACCTCGAGCACGTGGAAGGCAAGCTCCCCGCTCGCCCGGTGCGGTCGGTCGGTGTCGATCGCTCGGGCCATCTCCGCCAGTCCGAAGCCCCGGCCGGAATCGGCCCAGCCGGCGGAAACCGGCACCGCCCCCCACTCGCGTGTCGCGGCAGGTGCGATCTCCACATCGCCGTCGAATCGGTTGGGGTCCGGTACCGCCATGGTTCCCTCCGTTCCGAACACCTCGAAGAGCGGCGCACGGGACTTCCACACGTCGAAGCTCACCGTGACGGTCGTGGTGAGGCCGTTCTCGTGCTCGAGCAGCGCGCTCACGTGCGTGGCGACATCCACCGGGATCACGGTGCCGGCGAGCGGACCGGTGGCGACCGAGCGTTGCCGTGACGACGTGGTTGCCACGCCGGAGATCCGCGCGATCGGACCGAACAGCGTCACGATGCTCGTCAGGTAATAGGGACCCATGTCGAACAGCGGACCGCCGCCTGGCTGGTAGTAGAACGCGGGCGCCGGGTGCCACAGCTCGTGACCTGGCGCGCTCCAGTGGATCGCCGCTGCGATCGGCTCCCCGATCGCACCGTCGTCCAGTGTCTTGCGTGCGGTCTGGATGCCGGTGCCCAGCACCGTGTCGGGTGCGCTTCCCACCCGGAGACCCTTCTCCGCGGCGAGCGCGAGCAGCGGCTCGGCCTCCGCGGGCGTCAGGGCGAGGGGCTTCTCGCCGTACACGTGCTTGCCGGACTCGAGCGCACGGATGCCGATAGCCGCGTGCGCCTGCGGAATGGTCAGGTTGAGCACGGCGTCGATACCGGCATCCGCGAGGAGCTCATCGACCGTGAGCGCACGCACCGTCGACCCGTGATCGCTCTGCTGCCCGGCCACCTCTCGGGCGCGCTCCTCGTTCACGTCCGCGACGGCGACCAGCTCGAGATTCGGCAGATCGGGGATGTGCGCGAAGTACTGAGCGCTGATGTTGCCGACCCCGATCACGCCCAACCGCAGGACTCCGGATGCCTCACTCATCGCCGGCGCCCGTTCCCTGACCGCCTGCTGCGGTGAACGCGCCGGACTCGACGTCGGCTGCGCTCGGGGCGGGCTGAGCGGACCCCCGTGCGGCCCAGAGCAGGCCGCGCTCGATGATGCCCCGCACGTTCGGGTCGTTCACGACCTCGAGCTTGTGGCCGGGGGCCGAGACGAAGATGCGGCCATCGCCCCACAGGCGGGTCCAGATCGCGGGCGCGGTGACCGGCCGGTGCCAGGCATCCCATTCGCGCGCGGCCTGCGTCGTGGTGGCCAGCACGTCGTTCAGCTCGTCGCTGAGCACCCAGTACTGCTCGGTGACGAGGTCGAAGTCGTCGACGCCCGCCGTGATCGGGTGCACCTTTCCGAGCTCGGACATGTGAACGGTGTACGGGATGTAGTTGTCGGACTGCTCGCCGGCCAGTTGCTCCTTCGGCGCCCGGTTCGCGTGGTGCGCGAACTGACCGCCGATCATGTGCAGGTAGTCGGCCGTGTTGCGGTAGGAATCCGCGATGCCGCCGTGCCAGCCCGCCATGCCCATGCCGTTCCTCACAGCGCGATCGAGGCCGGCCATCTCCTCCTTCTCAATGGAGTTCATGGTGTTGATCTGCACGAGCAGGTCGACGGTGTCCATATAGGCCTCGTCGGCGTAGATCGCCGGGGACTCCTCCACGCGCACCTCGAAGCCGTTCCCCTTCAGGAACGGGATGAACGAATCGGTGGTCTGCTCGGGCTCGTGCCCGTCCCAGCCGCCGCGCACGATCAGCGCGCGACGCGTTGCGTCAGTCATGTTCTGCTTTCGGTTGTCTCTATTTCGCTGGTCGAGCTTGTCGAAACCAGCAGGATCAGGCGGTTCCGGTGCTGGTTTCGACAAGCTCAACCAGCGGTATGCGTGTCGTCAGCGCGATTGTGAGAACGCCGCGTCGAAGGCGGCCTCAGGTGGCGTGATGGTGGCGAGCCTGCGCACGAACTGCAGCGCCTCGGGGCCGCCCACGAGGCGGTCCATGCCGGCGTCCTCCCACTCGACACTGGTCGGGCCGTCGTAGCCGATCCAGTTCAGAGTGCGGAAGATCGGCTCCCAGGGCACCTCGCCGTGCCCCGTCGAGACGAAGTCCCAGCCGCGGCGCGGGTCGCCCCATGGCAGGTGCGATGCAAGGCGTCCGTTGCGCCCGTTGAGCTGCGTCACCGACTCTTTGCAGTGCACGTGGTAGATCCGGTCGGCGAAGTCCTGCAGGAACGTGACGGGATCGATCTGCTGCCAGAGAAAGTGCGACGGATCGAAGTTGAAGCCGAAGGCATCCCGGTGACCGATCGCCTCCAGCGTGCGCTTGCTCGACCAGTAGTCGAAAGCGATCTCGCTCGGGTGCGGCTCCAGCGCGAAGCGCACGCCTACCTCGTCGAACACGTCGAGGATGGGATTCCACCGGTCGGCGAAGTCCTGGTAGCCGTCGTCGATCATCGACTCGGGCACGGGCGGGAAGCCGGCGATCGTCTTCCAGATCTTCGAGCCGGTGAATCCGGTCACGGTCTTCACGCCGAGCGCCGCCGCGGCTCGGGCCGTGGTCTTCAGCTCTTCGGCCGCCCGCCGCCGCACGCCCTCGGGGTCGCCGTCGCCCCACACGTGCGGCGGCACGATGTCGTGGTGGCGCTCGTCGATCGGGTCGTCGCAGACGGCTTGGCCGACGAGGTGATTCGAGATGGCGAAGACCTTCAGGCCGTTTCGCTCCAGGATCTCCAACCGGTTCCGCACGTACACCGGGTCGCTCGCCGCCTTGTTCACGTCGAGATGGTCGCCCCAGCCGGCGATCTCCAGGCCGTCGTATCCCCACTCGCCGGCGAGCCGCGCGACCTCCTCGAAGGGCAGGTCGGCCCATTGGCCGGTGAACAGTGTGATCGGACGCGTCATCGTCCGTCCTCCTCCTTCTTGTTGCTTTCGTCGTTCAGGTCGCAGTTTTCGTCGCAAAGCCCTGGCCCAGCCGACGAGAACTGCGACCTGGATGACCGGCTATTGCGTCGTCTGCCAGGCGGAACGGGAATCCGCCGATCGTTCCACTGCAGCCAGCACGCGCTGCACCTGGAGCGCGTCGTCGAACGACGGCCGTGGCTGCACGCCTGCGGCGATGTCGCGCACGAGGTCGACGACCTGGTGCGTGAAGCTGTGCTCATAGCCGAGGCCGTGACCTGCCGGCCACCAGTTCGCGGCGTACGGATGCACCGGCTCGGTCACGACGATGCTGCGGAAACCCTGCGCCTCGGCATCGTCCGTGCCGTCGTAGTACTTGAGAACATTCATGTCTTCGAAGTCGAAAGCGATCGAGCCCCTCGAGCCGTTCACCTCGAGGCGGATCGTGTTCTTGCGCCCGAGCGCGAACCTGGTCGCCTCGAACACTCCGATGGAGCCGTTGCCGAAGCGGGCGGTGAACGCCGCGGCGTCGTCGACCGTGACAGGTCCCTTCTCGGCATCGCTGGAGCCGGTGCCGCCGAGTCCGACCATGTCGCCGCCGACCGGCCGCTCCGAGACGAACGTGTTGACGATGGCGGAGAGTCCGACGATGTCGGATCCGGTGACCCACTGCGCGAGGTCGACGATGTGCGCCCCGATGTCTCCGAGCGCGCCGCTGCCCGCCTTCGACTTGTCCAGTCGCCACGTGAGCGGCGCGTTCTCATCGCTCAGCCAGTCCTGCAGGTACTGGGCGCGCACGTGACGGATCTCGCCCAGCCTGCCCTCTTCGACGAAGCGCCGAGCCAGCGACAGCGCCGGCACCCGGCGGTACGTGAAGCCGCACATCGCGAACACGCCGTTCGCGGCCGCCGCCTGGGCGGCATCCGTCATGCGCTCCGCCTCGGCCACCGAGTTCGCCAGAGGCTTCTCGCACAGCACATGCTTGCCGGCCTCGAGGGCGGCGATCGCGATCTGAGGATGCGTGTCGCCCGGCGTGCAGATGTCGATCAGATCGATGTCGTCGCGCTCGAGCAGCCGCCGCCAGTCCGTCTCGACGCCGTGCCAGCCGAGGCGATCGGCAGCGGCCGACACCGCGGCCTCGTGCCGGCCTGCGACGGCCGTGAGCTCCGGCGTCAGCGGGAGGTCGAAGAATCGGTGGGCGTTGCGCCAGGCGTGCGAATGAGCCGCGCCCATGAAGGCGTAGCCGACCATGCCGACGCGCAGCCGGGGTGTGCCGTCTGCCATCGCGACTCCTTTGTTCGATGAGGACTGTTTTGTTCGATGACGACTGTGGGATGTCGACCGCGTGATGCGTGCGGTGAACGCTCGGCTGAACGTGCGAGCAAGTCGCACGACTCGGCATCGATACTTGCGCAAGTCTTGCGACACAACAGTACGCCCGGTCCGATCTTCGCACCGAGACACTCGAACAATCAAGCGTTCCAAGGTCTTTAGAAGTTGCGCAACTCAGGCCTAGCATTGGCCCATGAGCGTACGGGGTCTCGACGTTGCCGGGACGAACGGGCGATCCGGCCGTTCGGCGGCGTCCGGTGACGGCTCCGGGCGTGCGGTCACCATGGCCGACCTCGCACAGCTGGCCGGAACGACGGTCCCGACCGTGTCCAAGGTGCTCAACGGCCGCTCGGATGTCTCGGTCGCCACTCGAGACCGCATCATGCGGCTGGTCGAGACGACCGGATACCGGCGAAGGCGACGCGATGCGGGCTTGCGCGACCGTGAGACCGGCGGACTCGTCGATCTCGTGATCAGCAAGGTGAGCGGCTCATGGGCGAACCTCGTGCTGAGCGGCGCCGAACGCGCCGCGGCAGCGGCAGGGCTCGACGTGGTGGTCACGGTCGCACGCCCGCAGCAGCAGGCCGGCGAGGACTGGGTGGCGCGACTGCTGGCCCGCAGGTCTCGAGGAGCCACTGTCGCGTTGCTCACGCCGAACCGGGCGCAGGTGCAGACGCTCGCCGCGGCGGGCGTTCCGCTCGTACTGCTCGACCCGTCGTCGGACTCCGCCTCGGGTATTCCGAGCATCGGCACGACGGACTGGGCAGGCGGCTACGCCGCCGCCATGCACCTGGCAGAGCTCGGCCATCGCGACATCGCCGTGCTGACCGGCACCGGCGACTACCGATACGGCCGCGCCAGGGTCGACGGGTTCCGCGCAGGGCTCGAGCAGGCGGGCATCCCGCTGCCGGACGGCCGTGTGCAACAGGCCGACTGGAATCGCGACGCCGCCGAGGCCGTCGCCCGGCGGATGCTTCGCTCGAGTGCACCGCCCTCTGCCGTGTTCGCATGCTCTGACGAGATGGCGCTCGGCGTCTACCGAGCCGCTTCGGTGGCCGGGATCGAGATTCCGCGGAACTTGAGCGTCGTGGGCTTCGACGACCTGCCCGAGTCCGCATGGGTCACGCCGGCACTCACGGCCGTGCGTCAGCCGATCGAGGAGATGGCGGCCGCCGCGATGCGCATGCTGCTGCGGCTGCGAGGCGGCGCAGCGGCGGGCTCTGCACGGGAAGAGCTGGCGACGGAACTCGTCGTTCGCGGGTCGACGACAACGGCTCGGTAACGTTTTGGCCGCGTGAGGATCTGTCGTATAACCTCTCCGTGAGAGCGCTCCCACGACTTTCGTCACATCTTGATTTCGGTTCATCACAACACGCGTGGGGCGCCCGTTGAAAATGTTGACACGCCCAACAAAATATTGAAAGATGACAGGACGGCCGTGGAGAGGCGTGGCCGCGACCGCCGCACCAACCTGACATTCAACGACGAATCTCCGCCCGACGCCCCGGCGCCGTGCGGACGGAAGGATCTGATAATGGCATCGGAATCCAAAGGCGCAGCCTTCACCCGACGCGGCTTCCTCGGCCTCGCCGGCGGCGTCGCCGCGACGACCCTCCTCGCCGCTTGTTCCAGTGGCGGAGGCGGCACGAGCGGAAGCGGCAAGCCGCTGAAGTTCTGGAACATGCCCTGGGGTGGAACGGCGTTCAACCCTCTCGACAAGAAGATCACGCTGGCCTACAAGCCGGCCAGCGGTCTTCCCTCGGCCACGTACCAGGAGATCCAGTGGGCTAACTTCACCCAGACGTTCTCGTCGGCGGTGGCCTCGAACACGGGCCCTGCGGTCAGCTCCGGAGGCGGCACGCAGGCGTTCCAGTTCGCGCACCAGGGCAAGATCGCGTACGCGGACAGCCTGCTCGACTCCTGGAAGAGCAACGGCATCTACGACGACTTCCTTCCCGGCCTTCTCGACACCATGAAGACCGACCAGGGATACGCCGCTGTTCCGTACAACCTCGATGTTCGCTGCTCGTGGTACAACAAGGCACTGCTTCAGCAGGCCGGTGTCGATGTGCCGACCACCTGGGACGAGTACAAGCAGGTGTGCGCCGCATTGAAGAAGAACGGCGTCTACGGCTTCGGCGTCGGCTCAGGAGCCGGCAACTTCACCGGGAGCCACATCCTCACCGCGTTCATGATCAACAACGGCGGCGGCCTCTTCAACTCGAAGAAGGAGCCGGCATGCGTCACCGACGTCAACGTCGAGGCGATGGAGTACGTGCTGGAGCTCGTTCAGAACGGCTACTCCGACCCGGCGGCGGCGACGTACACGAGCGCCAACGTGCAGGCGCAGTGGAAGGCGAAGAAGTTCGGCTACGGCTGGGATGGCGCGGGCCTCGCGACGAGCGTCGGCGGCGACGTCGTGAACGACATGTTCGTGGGCGACCCGCTGACCAGCAACTCGGGCAAGAAGGGCGGCATCTACTTCCCGAACAACATCATGATGTACAAGAACACCCCCAGCCAGAAGGGCTCGGAGGCGTTCCTCACGTACTACTACAAGAACATGTCGAAGCTGTGGACCGAGAAGACCGGCATCGGCCTTCCGCCGCTCACGTCGATCGCGAACACCTCGGTGCTCAAGGCCGACCCTGTGACGGTGAAGATCCTGAAGGACTGGAACCCGATCTACGGCACCTGGGCCGCGCCGGGCGGAAAGGGCCTGTTCTACAACATCGCCAACACTGTCGACGGCACCCAGCCGATGATCACCTTCGCACAGGCGATCCTCGGTGGTAAGACGGATGCCAAGAGTGCACTGACGACGCTGCAGAACGCCATCGAAGGCCTGATGAAGTAAGGATGCATTGCGGGTGGGCCTCACGCGTCTAGCGTCTGGCCCACCCGTTCTCATTCTGGAAGCTCGAAGGAGAGGCTGACATGTCGACCGAGTCCGTGGCCGGCGCGTTGAAGAAGGCGCGTAACGGTGTGGGTGTGGCGGGTCCTGGGCGTGCCCCGGGCAAGGGCAAACGGGGACGTGCGATTTCGCACATGTGGACGTTCCTGCTGTTCGCGATCCCGTCGCTGCTGTTCCTGCTGCTGTTGAACCTGTACCCGGTGATCTACGCAGGCTGGCAGTCGTTGCGGAACGGGGACCTGATCGATTCCGGCGCATTCGTCGGGTTCACGAACTATGTGAATGTGGTGCAGCAGCCCGGGTTCTGGCACGCGGCTCTGTTCACACTGGTGTTCACCATCGTGGGCGTCTTCGGCTCGTGGGCGGCAGGGCTGGGGTTGGCGATGCTGCTGCGCACCCGGATACCGCTGGCCGGTTTGTGGAAGGTGCTTCTTCTTCTGCCGTGGGTGGTCCCGGTGGTCGTCTCCGCCACCAGCTGGAACTGGCTGGTCGCCACTCCGCAGTCCCCGCTGCCGCTTCTGGCTCACGCGCTCGGATTCGGGAACGTGCTGTTCCTCGCGGACCCACTGCTGGCCCAGATCACGGTCTGCGTGTTCAAGGTGTGGATCAGCTTCCCGTTCATGATGATGATGATGTCCTCCGCACTCGCGTCGGTGGACACCACCGTGTACGAGGCATCCAAGGTCGACGGCGCAGGCCCCTGGCAGACGTTCACCCAGATCACGTTGCCGATGATCGCTCGCACCACCTACGTGTCGTGGATTCTGATGACGATCTTCTGCGTCAACGACTTCCCGACGATCTTCCTCTTGACCGGTGGCGGCCCGGTCAACGCCACCCAATCCCTGGTCGTGCTCGCCTACCAGACCGTGTTCCAGAACTACCAGGTCGGCCCCGGCGTCGCGATCGCGTTCCTGATGACCATCGTTCTCGTCATCATCTCGGTGCTGTTGTACCGCCAGATCAGAAAGGCGAACGTCGCATGAGCACCGAAGCATCCACCGACCTCATCGGCCACCTTCAAGTCGGAGTCACCGGCGGCAAACGCCGCACCCTGGGCGAGTTGGGCGAACGCGGCAAGTGGTGGCGCCTGCTGGGCATCGTGGTGATCACCGCGATCGTGCTCGTCCCGATCATCGCGGTGGTCATCCTCTCCCTCACCCCCTCACTGGGATCCACCGCCACCGGGCTCACGCTCGAGAACTTCGGCGACGTGTTCTCCCAGACCTCGGTCGGCACGTGGCTCGGCAACAGCCTCCTCGTCGCCGCCGTCACCGTCGTCGCCGCGGTCGTGATCGCCGCGCCCGCCGGATACGTGCTCTCCCGCGGCCGCAATCGGCTGGTCTCCTCCTACGCGCTGATCCTGTTCATCGTGCAGTCCCTGCCCGTGGTCACCGCCGTGATCCCGCTGTTCTTCCTGTTCTCCAAACTCGGGCTGGTCGACAATCTGGTCGGCGTGATGATCATCTACACCGGCTCCACCATGAGCGTCGCGTGCTGGATGATGGCCGCCTACTTCGACTCCATCCCGATCACCCTCGAAGAAGCGGCCTGGATCGACGGGGCATCCGTGTTCGGATCCTTCACCCGAGTCGTGCTGCGCAACTCGCTGCCCGGCATCCTCTCCACCGCGATCTTCTCGTTCCTGCTGGCCTGGAACGACTACCTCATCGCACTGGTCTTCCTCCGCAGCGACCAGAACTACACCCTCCCCATCGGCCTGAACACGTTCTTCCAGCAGAACCAGACCAACTGGGGACTCGTCATGGCCGTCGCCGTGATCATGATGCTGCCACCCATCATCGTGTTCGCCGTACTCAACCGGTTCTTCTCCGTCGGCGGAATCGGAGGATCACTTGCCGGACGCTGACCCCAGCAACGGCAACGGCAAAGGCCGCGAAAAGGACGACGTTCCCGCTGTACACGACGATCGCGGAACGGACGTCGTTCCAGCTGAACAGGGCGGTCGCGCAACACGCGCGGCCGCCCTGTCCGTTCGCTCGCTCGGCGTGCTCCGGGCGGCCGTCGACCGCATCATCCCCGCAGATGCCTGGCCCGCCGGATGGCGCGGCGGCGTCGCCGAGTACCTGACCTCCGACCCGATCTCGGCCGACCGCGACCTCGCGTGGGCGTGGCCGGAACTGATCTCGTTGGCGGCCCGGCTCGACGATGAGGCGCGTCGCGTGCTCGAAGACGCGTCCGCATCGACAGCTTCCGGCACGGCAGAGGTCACCACGGCCGGCTTCGCCGACCTCGCCCCGGCCGCACAGGACGCGATTCTGGCGGTGGTGGCGGCCGGTTCCGGTGCAGCCGCGTTCGACGCACTACGGCGGGTGTGCTGGGAGGGGTACTACGCGTCGTCGGACGGCAGACATCCTGCCGGGCTCGACATGGTGGGGTTCCGCGGCGTGCCGGAGGGCGTGACACCGATCGAGCCGGAGCCGCTGAAGACGATCCCCGCTGCTGCAGTGCAGGCGCATTACGACGCGATCATCATCGGATCCGGGCCGGGCGGCGGCGTCGCCGCCCAGGTGCTCACGGCAGCCGGCAAGCACGTGCTGCTCGTGGAGCGCGCACCGTATCTGCGGAACGAGCAGATCCGCGGGGATCACCTGCACGGCAAGCGCAATGCGGTGTACTGGCCGACCGTGGGACCCGGGCCCGGGCATCCACGGGTCGCACGGCTCCCCGAGGGCGACCGCGTGCTCGACGGGATCGACGACGCATCGGTCTACGGTCTCAACGCCGACGCCGTGGGCGGCGGCACGCGCATCTGGCAGGGCATGGCGTGGCGATTCATGCCGGAGGACTTCCGCATGCGCACGCTCTACGGCAATCCCGACGGTGCGAGCCTCGCGGACTGGCCGGTGTCGTATAAGGAGATGGAGCCCTACTACACGAAGGCGGAGTGGCAGCTCGGCGTCGCGGGCGAAGAGGGCGGACTGACGCGGCGGACGCCCCGCTCGGCCGGCTATCCCATGGCGGCGATGGGCACAGAACCGTCGCGGGAACTGCTCGGCGCCGCCGCCGCCGACCGGCTCGGCTGGGGCTGGGGCCCGATTCCGCTGGCGATCAACTCCGTGCCGTGGGGCGGCCGCGCCGCCTGCGTGCGCTGCGCGCAGTGCATCGGCAACACGTGCCCCGTAGACGCGAAGAACGGGTCGCAGTCCACGTTCATTCCGCGGGCGATCGCCACGGGCCTCTGCGACCTGCTGCCGGACGCCGAGGTGATCGAGGTGCGTGACGGCACGGGCGGCGCCGGCGTGACGATCATGGCGAATGCCTCCGCCGCGCCCGTCGAGCTCACCGTGAGCGCCGACGTCGTCGTGGTCTCCGCCGGCGCGGTCGAGACCGCGCGCCTGCTGCTGGCGAGCGGTCTCGGCAACGACCACGTCGGGCGCTATCTGCACGACCACCGCACGGCGACAGTGCTGGGCGAGTCGGCGCATCCGGTCAAGCCGTACATCGGCCCTGGACACTCGGTTGCGACGCTCGACCACGTGCACGCCGACACCATTCCCTGGGGCGGCGGCGTGATCGTCGACCTCATGGGGCTTCTGCCCCTGACCTCGGCCGGCGAGCCGGCACCGGGTGTACCCGGCTGGGGTGCCGCGCACAAGGAGTGGATGCGCACCGGACGCGCCAACCTGTTCGGCGTGTTCGCGATGGGGCAGGAGATGCCGCTGCCGACATCCCGGGTCACGCTGGCATCGGTGAAAGACCGCTGGGGCCGGCCGGGTGCCGCCCTGCGCAAAGACGTGCACTGGACGAGCCAGCAGGTCGAGGACGGCATGGCCGTACAGGGTGCCAGGTGGCTGGAGGCCGCGGGCATCACGGGCATCAGGCGGCAGGGCGGACAGGCGACGGCATCCGCCGCGGGCGAACACTCGTGCGGCACAGCACGCATGGGAACGTCGCCGGAGAACTCGGCGACCGACCCGTTCGGCCGCGTCTGGGGCACGGCCCGCGTGCTGGCGTGCGACTCCTCGCTGCACCCGACGAACGGTTCGGTCAACCCGACGCTGACGATCGTGGCGAATGCGTTCAGAGTGGCGGAGCATCTCGTGGCTGAGTGGCCCCGATGACGGAGCAGCGGCGCCCGCGGCGTTCGTTTCTCAGGACCGAAGCCGGCAGTTCGCTCGCGAATGCGCGTGATTTCGCCGGCGCGCGAGTCGGTCGCACTCGATCGTCCGGAGAAATGCACGTTCGGGGAGCGTGAGGAGAGGAATGGGCTCGATGAGTGAGACCAACGAGACCGGCGGGCGCTGGCGCGACACACGGCTCTCGCAGTCAGAGCGCGTCGAGGCGCTGATCGGCGAGATGACGCTGCGCGAGAAAGTGGCGCAGTTGTACGGGGTCTGGGTCGCGTCGTCACCGGTCGGTGACGACGTCGCGCCCTTCCAGCACGACATGAGCGAGGGCGGTGTCGAACTCGACGACCTGCTCCCGCACGGCCTCGGACAGCTGACGCGGCCGTTCGGTTCGGCGCCGGTCGACCCGGCGATCGGTCTGGTCTCGCTGGCACGCAGCCAGAGGCGGATCGCTGCCGCGAACCGCTTCGGCATCCCGGCGATCGCGCACGAGGAGTGCCTCGCCGGGTTCACCGCGTGGGGCGCGACGAACTATCCGGTGCCGTTGTCGTGGGGCGCCACATTCGACCCGTCACTGATCGAGCGGGTCGCACGTCGCATCGGCGCCGGGATGCGCTCCGTAGGCGTGCACCAGGGTCTCGCACCCGTGCTCGACGTCACCCGCGACCCGCGCTGGGGTCGCACCGAGGAGACGATCGGCGAAGACCCGTACCTGGTCGCCACGATCGCGCTCGGATACGTGCGGGGGCTCGAGTCGACGGGCATCGTGGCGACCGTCAAGCACTTCATCGGATACTCGGCGTCGAAGGCGGCG
The DNA here is from genome assembly GCF_054777235.1 of Humibacter antri. Classification (NCBI taxonomy): domain Bacteria; kingdom Bacillati; phylum Actinomycetota; class Actinomycetes; order Micrococcales; family Microbacteriaceae; genus Humibacter; species Humibacter antri. The sequence goes on from NZ_BAAHAW010000006.1 coordinate 55,294, forward strand.
CGCAACCTCGCGCCCGTGTCGATGGGGCGCCGGGAGTTCAACGACGTCATGGTGCCGCCGTTCGAACTGGTCGTGCGCGACGGCGGAGTGCGCAGCGTCATGCACGCGTACACGGATGTCGACGGCATCCCGTCGGCGTCCGACGAGTCGCTCCTGACCGGTCTGCTCCGCGACACCTGGGGGTTCACCGGCACCGTGGTCGCCGACTACTTCGGCATCGCCTTCCTGAAAGCCCTGCACGGCGTCGCCGCAACGTGGGAGGACGCCGCGGCATCCGCCCTCAAGGCGGGCGTCGACATCGAACTTCCCACCGTGAAGGCGTACGGCGACCCGCTCGTGGCCTCGGTGGAGAGCGGCGACCTCGACGAGGCGTTCGTCGAACGGGCGTTGCGGCGTGTGCTGCTGCAGAAGGCCGAATTCGGCATGCTCGACGCCGACTGGTCGCCGCTGCCCCACGGCTGGACCGATGCGGATCTCGACGACATCGACGCGGCGCGCGGACGCGTGCAGCTTGACACCGCCGAGGACCGCGCGCTCGCTCGGGAGGTGGCAGAGCGCGCCATCGTGCTGGTGTGCAACGACGGGACGTTGCCTCTTGCGGCAGACACGGGCATCCGCATCGCCGTCATAGGCCCTCTTGCCGACGACCCGTTCGCCATGCTCGGCTGCTACTCGTTCCCGAGCCACGTCGGCACGCTGCACCCCGAGGTGCCGATCGGCATCGAGCTGCCGACAGTGCTGCAGAGCCTGCGGGCGGAGTTTCCTGACGCGACGTTCACCGTGGAGCCGGGCGTGAGCGTCGACGGGAAAGCCTCGGGCGAGGACGCTGCCGGAGCTCCCTCGGTGAGTGCCGCGGGTACGCCGGGTGCCGTTCCGGATGCGGCGAGCGCCGACATCGCGGGCATCGACCGCGCCGTGGCGGCGGCACGCGACGCCGACCTCGTGATCGCGGTGCTCGGCGACCGTGCCGGACTCTTCGGTCGCGGCACATCCGGAGAAGGATGCGACGCCACCAGCATGCGCCTGCCCGGCAGGCAGCAGGATCTGCTGGATGCGCTGATCGGGTCGGGCACGCCCGTCGTCGCCGCCCTGGTGGAAGGGCGGCCGTACGCGCTGGGATCCGCGGCGGAGCGGGCATCCGCCATCGTCACCGCGTTCTTCCCGGGCGAGGAGGGCGGCCCCGCGATCGCGGGGGTGCTCAGCGGACGCGTGAACCCGAGCGGACGGCTGCCGGTGAGCATGCCCGATCACGAGGGAGCGCAGCCGGCGACCTATCTGGCACCGCCCCTCGGCGGCGCGACGGCGGTGTCGAACATCGATCCGACGCCGCGATTCCCGTTCGGACACGGCCTCTCGTACACGACGTTCGAGTGGACGGATGCCGGCACCGACGTCGAGCAGTTCACGACGTCCGGAACGGTGACGGTCTCGCTCACTGTGAGCAATACGGGCGACCGCGACGGAATCGAGAACGTGCAGCTCTATCTGCACGATCCGGTGGCGTCGGTGGTGCGTCCGGTGAACCGGCTCGTCGGGTACGCCTCCGTGCCACTGGAGGCCGGGTCTCAGGCGCGCGTGTCGTTCGAGGTGAACGCGGATCTGTCGGCGTTCACGGGGCGCGACTACTCGCGCATCGTGGAGCCGGGCGAACTCGAACTTCGGCTCGGGGCATCCAGTGGCGACCTGCGCTTCGCACTGCCGGTGACGCTCACCGGGCCGGTGCGCACCGTCGACCACAGCCGCACGCTGCGAAGCAGGGTCACCGTGAGCCGGGTCAGCAGCTGAGGTCGGGCAGCCGACACTTTCGCTCCTGCCCACTGACGCTCCTGCCTACTGACGCTCCTGCGGAGATTCGGTTCGGGCTTCGGCGTGTCGGGCGCGACATGCCGAAGCGCCCGCCGGAGCTCCGCCGGAACGCTAAATGTCGCGCTCCTTGCGTTCCTTCTTCGCCTCGGCCCGGTGCTCTTTGCGTGTCTCCTTCGAGTGCTTCTCCGCGACCTTGTGCGCCGCCTTCTCTTCCAGGCGAGCGTTGTCTCTGCTGATCTCCGCCTCGGCCTTCGCGATGCGGTACTGCTCCGCGCCCTTCTTCTCGAGGCGCTCCAGGTGGTGCTCCCGCCGAGCCTCCTTGTGGTCGACGTGGTGCTGTTCGCGCTCCGCCTTGCGCTCGTCGACGTACTCGTCGTGCGCGATCTTGGTGTCGTATTTGCGGTCGATCCGCGCGTTGTGGTGCACGTCGTGACGCGCGCGGGTCTCTTCAGACTCGAACGCGCGACCCACGTTCTCGACGGCGTGCCCCATGTCGGTCAGACTGCCTGTGACGCCGTGCGCCACGGCCAGGCCGATGTCGGCACCCGCGTGCCCGAGGTCCTTCAGCGCGGAGGTGACGCCGTGTGCGACTTGCACTCCCGCTTCCCCGGCCTCCAGGCCGGTGCGTTCAACGGCGCCTCGGTCGCGGTTCGCGTCGTGCTTCGTCGCGTTGACCTCCACGTTGGGGTGCTCGCTGGAAATGGGGTTCTCGTGGAACCGATCGATCCTCTCGTCAGGCATGTCTCCTCCTCGTGTGCATCGACCGGCGGAAACGCCCGAGCATCCCAGCCGGACTATGTCGATTTTCCCACCGAGCCCCAGAATTCGCAGGTGGTGGGAGGGGAGGGTTCGCTACGTGGTCACCGTGAACATCGCACTCCTGGGGAGGTCGTCCGCCGAGGGCCCGGCAGCCAGCCGGTACGCCCCCGGCTGCACCCGGAGGGATCCGGCATGCAGCCAGTCGTTCGGGCCTCCGTCGAGGCGCAGTGCGCCATCCCACACCGCGAGGCGTTCGAGCGAGAACTCGAACTCGATGGAGCGACGTTCACCGGGCGTCAGCCGAACCCGCCGATACGCGACGAGGATGCGCAGCGGCGCCGCGATCGACAGCCCGGCAGGCGACAGCGCGTAGACCTGCACCAGCTCCTCCGCGTCTCGGTCTCCCGAGTTGCGTACGGCGACAACCGCCCGAACAAGAGCCGCGTCGTCCGCCGGATCGAATGCGGCGTGGCGATGCGTCGGTTTCGGGGCCGCCACCGACGGGTCGATCAGACCGACTGCCTCGTACACGACATTCGAGTACGTGCATCCGTGCCCGAACGCGAAGGCGTACGGCCGCGGCTGGTGCCGGTACGTCGCCTGCTGCCCGGCGGTGTCGTAGTCGAAGAGGTCGCCCGCCTGATCCGGATGCGCCGGCCACGACTGCGCGAGGCGCCCTCGCGGCTCACGGTCCCCGCTGAGCACGTCGGCGAGGCCGCGCCCGAGTTCCTGGCCGCCGTGGCTCGACCACACGACGGTCGCCGCGTCGCTCACACCCTCCGGGAGCACGTACGGGTAGCTCGAGATCACCGTGAGCACGCTGTTCGCATTCGCCGCGCGGGCCACACGATACAGTTCCGCCTGCGACTCGGGCAGCCAGAGGTGCGGGCGGTCCTGCGTCTCACGGCCGGAAAGGTGCGGTTCGTTGCCGACGGCCACGAAGACGACGTCGGCGGATGCCGCGGCGCGGGCAACGGCATCCTGCCCCGCCACGAGCGTGCGCACCGTGAACCGCTCGGCGTCGTCGACGGTCGCGCCCTCTGCCACCAGCAGCCCGGAGTCTCGGAGCACACGCACCCAACGGCCGGTTCCCAGGTTCAGCAGCGACCACGATCCGTCGTCGTGCACGTGGCGTCGGAAGCTCTCGTGCACCACCCACTCGCCGACTTGGACGGCGTCGGCTCGCATCGGCCAGTGCGCGCCCGTCATGAATCGACCGCTGGCGTGCGAACGAAGAGTGAGAATGCCGTCGCCCCAGTCCGTCACTTCGAACGCCGTCGCACCGTCCGCCGTCGCGCCATGCGCCGACTGTGTTCCCACCGCGTCCGCCTCGGCGGAGGCTTGCGATCCGTCGTCGGCGACAGTCACGTAGCGGCCTGTGGACGCCGACCGCAATGCGATCGTGTCCGCACCCGTCGCGATCTCGACCCGGGCATCCGGATAGCGTTCAGCAAGACCGGCCGCCAGCCCGAACTCGTATGGCGGCGTTCCGGAGTACCAGTCCATCAGCACGGCATCGGCGAGCGGCCCGACGACCGCGATCGCCATCGGCTCGGCCAGCGGCAGGATGCCTGCGTCGTTGCGCAGTACGACCACCGCGCTGCCGGCTATCTCGCGAGCGAGCTCGCGAGAGGACAGACGGTCGAGCTCGCCGGCTGTGATCATGGCGTACGGGTCTTTGTCGCCGTCGAACTCGCCGGTGCGCAGCCGCAGCTCGAGCAGCCGCAACACCGCAGCATCCACGTCGTCCATGCTCAGCAGCCCGGCCTCGAGCGCCTCGTTCACGTAGCCGATGGTCGGCGCGGCGTTCGCGTCGTTGTCGGTGAACGAGTCCATGCCCGACCGAAGCAGGGCGGCCGTGGCCGCCACGTGATCCGGCTGCTCGCGCTGAGCGGAAACCAGCAGGCTTGGCGCGCCGGCGTCCGAGACGATCGCGATGGAGCCATCCGCCCAGCTGCGCGCTTCGGACACCAGTTCGGGCTGCGTGTGAGCCGCAATGCCGTTCACCCGGTTGTAGGAGAGCATGATCGCACCCGCCGCCTCCGACTCGATGGGGCCGCGAAACGCCGGCAGCTCCTCCTCGTGCAGAGTGCGTAGCGAAAGGTTGGATGACGTCGTCGAGCGGTCGGTCTCGTTGTTGTAGGCAAGGAAGTGCTTGAGCGTCGGCACGGTGCGCCATACGCGCTCGTGATCGCCGCGGAGCCCTCGCGAATAGGCGGCGCCGAAGTGCGCCGTGAGTTGCGGGTCTTCGGAGTAGCCCTCCTCGTTGCGCCCCCAGCCCGGATGGCGCAACGTGTTGACGACCGGCGCCCACACGTTGAGCCCGACCGACGGGTCCGCGGCGCGCTTGGCGCGCACCTCGATCGATGTGACCTCCCCGGCCTTCTCCAGCAGCTCGGTGTCCCAGGTTGCTGCGAGTCCGACGGCTTGCGGGAAGGTGGTCGCCGTGCCGAGCCAGGCGACGCCGTGCAGGGCTTCGCATCCGGTGTGGAACCGGCGGATGCCCAGCCGCTCGATCGCGGGTGCCGCCTGGTGCAGCATGGCGATGCGTTCATCCCGCGTGAGCCGTGCCAGAAGGTCGCGTGCACGCTCGGCAAGCGGAAGGTCTGTGCGGCGGAATGCCTCGACGTTGTCGGTCATCGGTGGTCTCCTCGGTCTCCTTCGCCGATAGTCAGCGTCAGCTCGCCCGGCCCGTCGGCGTGCACGGTGCTGCCGCCTGCCTGCAGCGACCACGGGGCACGGGCATCCGTGCTCGTCGCTGTGACGACGGCGCCGTTCCGCCGCACCCGGAACGTCGTCGCGGCGGTGCCGTCGTGACCAGGCACCGTCGTGACGGTGTCGTACCCGTCGGGGAGCTCGAAGCAGCGCAGGGTGACGCCGTGCGCCCAGTCGTAGTCGGGGCGGTCATCCATCCCGCCGAACGGCAGCACCGTCCCGGGCCGCACGAGCAGCGGCAGCGAGTGGAAGCCGTGGTGCTCGGCGTGCCATCGGAACCCGTCGCGTGTCGAGCCGTCGAGTAGTGACGTCCAGGAGCCCTCCGGGAGGTAGTACTCGACGGAACCACTTGGCGTGAAGACCGGCGCCACGAGCAACGCATCGCCCAGCATGTACTGGCAGTCGGCGTCGAAGCCGCCGCGGTCCTCGGGGAACTCGAGCACCATGGGCCGCATCATCGGGATGCCCTCTGCATGCGCCTGGGCCGCCGAGTTCGCGAGGTAGGGCATGAGGCGCATCTTGAGCTTCGTGAACTCGCGGGCGATGTCGACCGACTCGTCGTCGAACGCCCACGGGACGCGCACCGAGTCCGAGCCGTGCAGCCGGGAGTGGGAGCTGAGCAGGCCGAAGGCCAGCCAGCGCTTGAACAGCCCGGGGTCGGGCGTGCCCTCGAAGCCGCCGATGTCGTGGCTCCAGTATCCGAAGCCCGACATCGCCAGCGACAGACCCCCGCGCAACGACTCCGCCATCGACGCGTACGACGAGTCCGAGTCGCCGCCCCAGTGCACCGGGAACTGCTGGCATCCGGCCGTCGCGGAGCGCGCGAAGACGATGGCGTCGCCCCTGCCCCTGCGCCGCTCAAGCGCCCGGAACACGGCGCCGTTGTAGAGCTTCGCGTAGTAGTTGTGCATGCGCCGCGGCTCGGATCCGTCGTGCCACACCACGTCGTCGACCGGCACCCGCTCGCCGAAGTCGGTCTTGAACGCATCGATGCCCTGATCCATCAGGCGCTCCAGCTTGCCGATGTACCAGTCGCTGGCCGCCGGGTTGGTGAAGTCCACCAGTCCCATGCCCGCCTGCCAGAGGTCCCACTGCCAGATGCTGCCGTCGCTGCGCTTGAGCAGGTAGCCGGCGTCGGCGGCCTCGGCGAACAGTGCAGACCGCTGTGCGATGTACGGGTTGATCCAGGCCGAGATGTGCAGGCCCTTCTCGTGCAGGCGGGCGAGCTGGCCCTCCGGATCGGGGAAGTAGCGGGCATCCCACTCGAAGTCGGTCCACTGGAACTCGCGCATCCAGAAGCAGTCGTAGTGGAAGACGCTCAACGGGATGTCGCGCTCGGCCATGCCGTCCACGAACGCGTTCACCGACTTCTCGTCGTAGCTCGCCGTGAACGACGTCGTCAGCCAGAGCCCGAATGACCACGCAGGCACCTCGGCCGGCCGGCCGGTGAGTGCCGTGTACCGCCGCAGCACATCCTTCGGGGTGGGGCCGGCGATCACGTAGTACTCCAGTGCTTCGCCTGCGACCGAGAACTGTACGCGCGAGTTGACCTCGCTGCCCACCTCGAACGAGACGTTGCCCGGGTCGTCGACGAACACGCCGTAGCCGCGGCTCGTCAGGTAGAGCGGAATGTTCTTGTACGCCTGTTCGCTCGCCGTGCCGCCGTCGGCGTTCCAGGTGTCGACCACCTGGCCGTTCTTGATGAAGGCGCCGAACCGCTCCCCCAGCCCGTACACACGCTCGCCCGGCGCGATCGACAGCTGCTGGTGCACCCACGTGCCCTCGTCCGTACCATCACCTGCGTCGCCACCGGTACGAGCGCTGACCGGAGCGCTGATGTGACCAACGGAGCGCGGCAGCGAGCTCGTGATCGGCTCGCCGGCGTGCTCGAAGTCGAACCGCCACGCGCCGCCGCGCGACACGCGCACGCTGAGGTCACCCGAGACGAGCACGCCGGTGGAATCGTCGATCGAGATCGAGGGGCGGAAGGATGCATCCTCGAACTTCTCGAAGTCCGGCCCGCGATGCACACCCCCTGCGTGCCGCTGAACGCGCACCTTGATGACCCCGGCCATCGGCGAGGAGAAGGTGAGGGTCAGCATCGCGAGGTTGAGCGTGTCGCCCCGCTGCCTGATCGGCTTCGTCGGCGCGTAGACGGTCATCGTCCCTGTCGTCTCGTCGACTCGGATGTCGTCGACGTCGACTGCGTACAGCGGCTTCAGCCCGGGCCGCGTGAGCCAGAATCCATCGGTGAATTTCACGTAGTGCGCCCTTCGATCAGCACCAGGGCCGCACCGGGCGCAATCGCCACGGCGCGGTCTGTTCGTTCGTTCGTCATCAGGTTGTGCATGGTCGCGGGCAGTTCGAGCTCGGCGGCGTCGCAACCGTGGTTGAGCAGAAACAGAGCCGGCCCGCGTCGCACGACTTCCAGCCCGTCGGGCAGCGGCTTGCCGGGGATCACGTGCTCTCCGAGCGCGTTCTCCACGCCGGTCTCGCGCAGCGCCGTCCCAAGCACCGCGGCGAGCAATTCGTCCGAGACGACCGCACCCAGGTACCAGGCGACCCCGTCGCCGTGCCGGTTCCGCGTGATCGCCGGATGCCCGGCAAGCGGTCCGGCGCCGAACGTCGCCAGCACGTCGGCGCCGTCGGAGCGAAGCCGTTCGCCGAGCACGCTCGCCAAGTGCACCCCGGGTGGTGCAGCATCCCAGCCTTCACACTCGAGCGGTGTCGGATCGTCGGGCAGGGCCATCCACTCTTCGCCGCTCACGCCCACCAGCTCGCGCAGGAGTGCGGGGAATCGGCCCTGCAAGATGCCCGCACTCGCGTCGGCGACCCCGCTGAACGGCCCGACGACCACGTGTGCGCCCCGTGCGGCGGCATCATGGAGCGCGTCGGCGGCATCCGGCTCGATCAGGTAGCTGTGCGGCACGAGCACCACGTCGTATCCGCTCAGCTCGGCGCCCGGGCGCACCACCTCAGCGGCGACGCCCTGTCGCCAGAGCGCCCGGTACCAGCGGCGCAGCTGCTCGAGCGTGTCGTATCGCTCGGTCGGACGCGCCGGCTCCTCGGCCGCCCACCACGATGGCCAGTCGAAGAGGATGCCGACGTGCGCGTCGATGCGACCGCCGACAACCGGCCGCAGCCGCTTCAGCTCAGCGCCCAGACGTTCTGCGCCGCGGAACACCTCGGTGTCGGCGCCGGCGTGCGGCAGCAGCGCAGAGTGGAACCGTTCCGGCCCGGTGCGCGCCTGCCGCCACTGGAAGAAGCACACGCCGTCTGCACCTCGCGCGACCGCCTGCAACGAGTCCAACCGCGCCCGCTCCGATGTCTTCGGCAGGTTGTGCTCCCGCCACGAGACGGCACTGATCGCCTGCTCCATCAGCAGCCACGGGCGTCCGCCGCCGAGAGACCGCATCAGGTCTTGTACAAGCGCGATGTCGCTCGGCGCGTCGGGAGACGACGGGTCGGGGTACTGGTCGTCTGCGACAACATCGACGTCACCGGCCCATGACCAGTAGTCGACATGGTGGAAGAAGCCCATGAAGTTGGTGGTGATCGGCTGCGTCGCACCCGCAGCACGGATGGCGTCGCGCTGCTCGCGGTAGCAGGCCAGCAGCTGGTCGCAGGAGTACCGGCGAAAGTCGAGCGACTGCGCCGGGTTGATCAGGTACGGCGCACTCCTGGGTGGAAGCACCTCGTCGAAGGAGCCGTAGCCCTGCGACCACACGGCGGTGCCCCACGCCGCATTGAGCTCCCCGATCGTGCCGTACCGCCGCTGGAGCCAGGCGCGGAACTCGCGCGCTGCCTCGTCGCCATAGTCGAGTTCGCCGTACTCGTTGCCCACGTGCCAGAGGCGAACGGCCGGATGCCGCGCATACCGCTCCGCCAGGTCGCGAGCAATCGCCAGAGCGTGCTCGCGGTACACGACGGATGCCGGCGAGTAGTGGTTGCGCGACCCTGCGACCAGGCGCACCCCGTCGCGGTTCACGGGCAGTGTCTCCGGATGCCGCATGCCCAGCCACGGCGGCGGCGAGGCCGTCGGCGTGGCGAGGTCGACCGCGATCCCGCCGCCGTGCAGCAGGTCGAGCACCTCGTCGAGCCATTCGAACCGACGCTCGCCCGGTGTCGGTTCGATGGTGGACCAGCTGAAGACGCCGATGGTGATCAGGTTCACGCCCGCCCGGGCCATCAACTGAACGTCTTCGGCCCACGTCTCGCGTGGCCACTGCTCGGGGTTGTAGTCGCCGCCGAAGAGCAGCCCGCGCTCGCGTACGAGTGTCGCGAAGCCCGCGGCGGAGCGACGACTCCTCTCGGGGGTCTGTCCGGGCATCCGCTGTGCCGCATCGTCGAAGCGCTTCACCACTGTGACCTTATAAGATGCAGGCGAGTCGTGTCCACGCGGTGTCGAAACGCCTTCGCGCCCATTCCTGAAAGCACGACAGAGAAGGCGGAAAGACCGATGGTCACGATCGCGGACGTCGCCGAAGAAGCCGGCGTCTCCATCTCGACCGTGTCGTACGTCATGAGCGGCAAACGGACGATCTCCCCCGAGACGCGCAAGCGCGTTGAGCGCGCCATCGCGTCGCTCGGGTTCAGCCCGCACGCCGGAGCGCGCTCGCTGGCATCCCGCTCTACAAGTGTGATCGGTCTGCAGATTCCGCTGCGCACCGGAGTCGACGTGCACGTAGTGATGGAAGTCGTCACCGGCGTCGTCGCCCGCGCGCGAACGCGAGGCTACGACATTCTGCTGCTGACCAGCGACGACGCGCGCGGCATGGAGCGCGCGGCAAAGGGATCGATGGTCGATGCGCTGCTCCTCATGGACATCGAATCCGACGACCCGCGCATCGCCGTGCTCTCGAATCTCGAACAGCCGAGCGTGCTGATCGGTCTGCCCGAGGGGCGTCGCACGATCCCGTGCGTCGACTTCGACTTCGAGGAGGCGGGCTGGCTCGCGGTGGACCGCCTGAAGGCCCAGGGACACGGCCGGGTGGCGTTGATCGGCTCTCCCGCCGAGGTGATGGCGAGGCACACCTCGTACGCGGATCGGCTCGCACGCGGATTTGTCGCGGCATGCGCGGCGTCGGGCATGACCGGCAGCATCCACCCCTGCCCGAGCAACGCCGAGGCGGCCGATGTCGTCGACGCGGTGGTGGCAGAGGATGCGCAGATCACCGGGTTCCTGGTGCACAACGAGGGCGCGCTGCCGCACGTGTACGCGCGGCTCGTCGAGACCGGCAAGCACACGCCGAGCGCGCCGTCGATCGTCGCGCTCTGCCCTGAAGACGTCGCGCTCTCCGTGCCAGGGCCGGTGGACAGCATCGCCGTGCCGGCCGAGGCGATGGGCGCAGCAGCAGCGGATGTGATCTGCGAGCTGATCGACGGAGGCACACCTCCCGGGGTGCGCCTGATCGCACCCACACTGACGGTGCGCACGATGACCGCGGCGCCCGCGAAGACGAAGCGCCGGCCCAAGCCATGAGGCTCGACCACGACAGCAGGGCGATGCAGGGCGCTTCGACATTCGTGTCGTTCGTCGTGCTGAACGTTCTGTTCATCGTCACCTGCATTCCCGTCGTCACGATCGGCATGGCCACGAGCGCGCTGTTCGAGGTGACTATCCGGTACTCCGACGAGGAGGGCGGAGGTCTCGTGCGGGACTACTTCCGTGCTCTGAAGACGGATGCCCGCCGCGGCACTGTCGTGTTCGCCTGCTTCGCGCTGCCCGCGCTGGTGCTCGCCTTCAGCGGGCTCTTCTGGGCGTTCAGCGGCAGCGCCGTCTCCATCGCGGCCGTGGTGGTCGCCCTCATCGGCGTGCTGTACTTCTTCGCCGCCTTCCTCTACGGCACCGCTCTGGTCGGCCGCTTCGAGAGCAGCCTGCGCCAGACGCTGAAGAACGCGATGCTGCTGCCAGTGGCCGAGTCGTGGCGCACCTTCGTGCTGGTGATCGTCCCGGCGACCGCGGTGAGCCTGGCTGCGGTGTTCCCCGCCTTCGTGATCGTCATCGCCACGATCGGCTTCTCGGTCGGCGCCTACACCGCCGGCTTCCTGCTCCGCAGCGTTTTCGCGCGGCACGCGCAGGCATCCTGAGCCCGGCCGCCGCGAAAGCGAACGGTCCGCCGGAAGACGAACGATCCGCCGCACGGAATGGATGCTTCCATGCGGCGGATCCCTCGATTTCCGGCCGATCGCGCGGTTGGGTGGCCCCAATCCACCCCGCCGAGGCGAGCTCTTCAGCAGGTCAGCCGAACTTCTTCGCCACCGCCAGGCGCGAGGCGTTCTGCGCCTTGGCGTGCTCCATGTCGATCTTCAGCACCTTGGCGTAACCGAGGCCGTTGACCGTGTTCTGCATGTCTTTGAGCAGCGAGTCGAACTGCGAGGTGCTGGTGGCCATGGACATCTTCCACGAGTCCGCGACGATGACCGCCTTGATCTGGTTGCGCAGCGTCTGCGTCTCGGAGTCATCGGCGGGGGCGACGTAGCCCGAGCCCGGCGCCACGATGATCTTGTGGTTCTCGCGCAGGTAGTCCATGGTCGTGGCCGCCCCGCCCATGTGCGACGACCAGCTCTTCGTCAGCGGATTGGACACCAGCTTCTGGTAGCTGGGCCACATCTGGTAGGCGAACGAGTATCCGGTCGACGGGTCCTTGTCCACGGCGGTGACCAGCGTCACGTTCAGCGCAGAGACTCCCTTCGCGAACGTGCCGGTGCCCCAGCTGGAGGGAACCTCCTTGGTCGACCCGCCGAGGAAGGCATCCTGCCCGAACGCGTTCAGGGCCGGCTTCTTCGACGAGTCGAGGTCCCAGGTCAGACCCTTGGGGCCGGCAGCAGACCCGGTCTGCGCACCGTTGGCGTATACCCCGTCGACGGAGTACAGCCAGTCGATGAACGCAGCGACGCGCTCCGGGTCGTTCGCCTTCGCGCCGACGCCGAGTGAGTAGTTGCTGTTGCCGTAGACCTCGGCTCCGTAGGAGAAGATCTTCATGTCCTTGAGCGGCGCGATCTCGAAACCGCGCCCCTCGGCCATGTCGGCCGTGGTGTTGTAGGCGGGCTGGGCAAGCCATGGCCAGAATGCGAATAGCACCTGCCCCGCCTGATACTTGGCATACATGGTCGAGTAGTTCTGCGTCGGCGAGTCCGGGTCGACGAGGCCGGCCTGGCTCGCCTTGCTGAAGAAGCGCAGCGACCGAACGTAGTGCGAGTCGGAGTCGACGATGCTCTCGTAGGAGGAACCGTCGGCCGCCGCGAGCACGAAGCCCATCTCGTCGAAGCCGTAGTAGCAGGCTGGCTGCTTGGCGTTGTTCATCATGTTGCCGTCCCAGTCCTTGAACAGGGAGAGGCCGTAGACCGGCTTTCCGTTGGATGCCTTCGGTGCGGACTTCTGCATGTCGGTCAGCACCGGGATCAGATCTTCGAGCGTGTCGATCTTCGGAAAGCCCACCTTGCCGTACAGATCCCAGCGCAGATACGGCCCGAACGTGGGCTCGGTGCTCTCCGAGGACTGCGTCGGCTTCAGCTTCGACACCGAGGTGGGGAAGGCGAACGTGCCCTTCTTGCCCTTGTTGGTGTACTGCACGGCCGTGTCGTAGCCGGCAGCGTTCTTCATGTTCTTGTAGTAGTTCGAGGCGTCCATCAGCAGCCCGCCCTTCAACGCCTCGTCGAGGTGCTGCGACGACCCGAGCACGACGAGGTCGCCGAGGCTGCCCGCTGCCGAGCGGGTGTTGAACAGCGTCTCGCCGCCGCCCGCCACGTTAGGGGCGATGACGTTGAGCTTCATGTTGAACTTGTCTTGGACCATTTTCGCGAACCAGCCGGTCTGAGTTCCCTGGTAGTTCGCGAGGTCGTCGAAGACGTCGAGGGTGATCGGCTTCTTCCAAGTGGCGGGGAAGGCACCCGTCGAGTCGCCCGACGGCGTTGAGCTGCCGTCCATCAGGGAGCACGACGACAGCGTCATCGTGGCTATCGCCCCGATGCCCGCCAGTGCCAGGAACTCTCTCCGCTTCATTGCTGCATTCCTTTCTTGGTGCGCTGAGGCGACCGTCAACCTTTGACGGCGCCGAGCATGATGCCCTTCACGAAGAAGCGCTGGAACAGGGGATAGATGAAGATGATGGGCAGAACGACAACCACGGCAACCGTCATCTGGATCGACGTGGGCGTCTGCGAGGTGGCGGAGTTGGCGATGGAACTGAGGTTGCCGCCTGCCGCATTCTGGGCCGCCTGAGCGAGGCTGTTCGCCTGGTTGATGAACATGTAGAGCAGGTACTGCAGCGTGTACAGGCTCTGGTCGGTGATGTAGATCAGGGTGTCCTGGAACATGTTCCACTGCGCCACGGCGGAGAAGATCGCCACTGTGGCGAGGATGGGCGTCATGTTCGGCAGGTAGACACGGAAGAAGACCTGCAAGATGTTCGCGCCGTCCATCTCCGCTGCCTCCTGCATCGAGCGGGGCATCGACTCCACGAACGTCTTGACGAGGATGACGTTGAACGGCTGCACAAGATACGGGATGACGTAGACCCAGAAATTGTTGGTCAGCCCGAGTCCTTTGATGATCAGGAACACCGGGATGAGGCCTGCGCTGAAGTACATCGTGATGACCGTGAAGCGGTACCAGAAGGCTCTGCCCCACATGCGCTCCTGGGTGAACATGAACCCGAGGAACGCCGAGACCAGCACGGTGCCCGCCGTGCCCAGCACGGTGCGGGCGACGCTCACCGCGGTCGCGAGCGTGAGCCCCTGCAGCTGGAACACCTGCGCGTAGTTCGACAGGTGGAATCCGACGGGAAAGAACCGCACGTCGCCGAGTGCCGAGAGGTTGTTCGCGCTGACCGAGTTGATGATCAGGTAGTAGAACGGGTAGGCGCAGATCAGCGCGAACAGCACGAACACGAGGTAGTTCAGGCAGCTGAAGACCTTCTCCCCCGTGGTGCGCCGCACGTGGATGGGGCGCTTGGGGCGAGACGGGCGAGTGCGGGAATCCGTGCCGGTGACGGCATCCGTTGCCATAGCCATGACGGTTGTCCTAGATGATCGAGGTGCCGCGGGCACGCTTGGCGATGATGTTGACGGAGACGAGCAGGATGACGGAGATCAGGCTCTTGAGCATGCCGATCGCCGTCGCCAGCGACAGGTTGTTGCCCGTCATGCCGACGTTGTAGACGTAGAGGTCGAGCACCTGGATGTGCTGCATGTTGAAGGCGTTCTGGAACACGTAGTACTGATCCATGCCGTTGTTGAGCAGGTTCGCGACCGACAGCATCAGCAGCACCACGTACGTCGGCATGAGCTGCGGGATCGTGATGTGGCGCATCAGCTGGAACCGGCCGGCGCCGTCGATCTTGGCCGACTCGTACAAGGCAGGGTCGATGCCCGTGATGGCGGCGAGGTAGATGATCGCGCCCCAGCCGAGGCCTTTCCACAGGCTCCAGAGCAGCATCGTGAGCCATACGTGGGAGCCGGAGTCGAGGAATTTGATCGGTGTGGTGATGATGCCGGAGTCCGTGAGCACGCTGTTCACCAGGCCAGAGCTGGAGAACAACGAGAACGCGATCATGTAGACGAGCACCCACGAGATGAAGTTGGGCAGCGTCGTCAGCGTCTGCACGACATTGCGGAACCACGGCGCCTTGACCTCGTTGAGGAAGACGGCGAACAGGATCGGCAGGAACGAGGTGAGGATGCCCAGAAAGCTCATCGCCAGCGTGTTGATCAGCACCTGCCCGATCTGTGCCATCTGCGTCGGCGAGCTCACCAGCATCTGGAACCACTGCAGCCCCACGAACGCGCTGCCCTTGAGTCCGAGCGCCGGCTGGTAGTCGTACAGGGAGAAGATCCAGCCGTACAGCGGCAGGTAGGAGAACACGAAGACCAGCACGAGCAGCGGCGCGATGCAGAGGAACATCGTGAACGACTTCTTGCCGCCCTTGCGTCGCTCGACCCTGGATGCCTTGGGCCGCTTGCCGTGCACGATCTCAGATGAGGCCGCTTCCTGGAGTACCGCTTGCGTGGTCACCGTGCGCCGGCCTTCGGCGTGGCGATCGGCGCCGCATGGTGCCCTGATCCCTGATCCCGCTGCATCTCACTCCTTCGTGGGCCGGTCGGTCCGACACGCGAGTCCGGCAGCGGCTCGAAGCCCGATCATCGGATCGCGTTGAAGCAGTCGAATTAATCGAACCGCTTCGACGACCATAAAAGGTAATGGGCCTCTTCGTCAAGATGCGACCGGTGTCACCCGGATAAGGGACCGGCCCGGTCCTGAACGTGCAAAAGGGCGCGCACCCTCGAGGAAGGGGGATGCGCGCCTTCTGCGGGACGGACGGTCAGGCGGCGGTAGGCGTGAGCCTCGCGGCGGCCGATCCCCAGGCAGACAGGGCTGCCCGCACGTCGTCGCGCTGCTCTGCGGCGAGCGCCTGCGCGTAGGCATTATCGAGCACGTCGGCCAGAAGCACGGTGCGCTCTTCCGCGGCCGAGCGCACCGCGGCCTCCACCATCGCCAGGCTGTGCACGTTGGAGTGCACATCGCCCGATGGCGGCGTGCCGGTTCGGAGCGCTTCGACGAACTCGTCGAGCGCGCCCGCGATCTCGGACCGCGAGCCCGGAACATTGGCGGGCTCAGTACCGCCGCCATCCGAGTACTCCACCCTCGGGGCACCCTCACCGTCCCAGGTGGCGCTGCCCCGCGCCCCGCTGACCCGCCAGGAGCCGTTCCACGACGTCTCCAGGCCCTGGCTGCACCAGCTTCCGGTGTACGAGAACCGGGTTCCGCCGGCGAAGACGAATGTCGCGGACGCCGCGGCATCGCCGCGGAACCAGCTCCACTGCGGGTTGAACGTGCGGCAGTCGACCGAGATCGGGTCGGCGTCGAGCAGGTAACGGGCCACGTCGAAGGCGTGGATCGCCATGTCGACGAGCAGCGGATGCTCCATCTCATCGCGAAAGCCGCCGAAGTGCGGGCCTTTGAAGAACTCGGTGGTGACGATGCCGATGTCACCGAGAGTTGCCGTCACGGCCTTCAACTGCGCCAGCTGCGGATAGTAGCGCCGGGACTGACTCGTCATCAGCAGCTGCCCCGACACCTCCTCGGCGGCGATCAGTGACAGCGTCTCGGCGACGGTCGGCGCGATCGGCTTCTCGCAGAGCACAGGAAGCCCCAAAAAGAGCGCCTCAGTATTCACCGCATGGTGCGCGGGCGGCACGGTCACGTCGATCACAGCCTGCGCGCGCGAGGCGGTCACCACCTCGGCGAGCACCGCGCCGACAACGACATCGAGCCCGCGCTCGGCCGCGGCACGACGGGCCAGGTCGAGGTCGAGGTCGACCAGGCCGACCAGCGCGACGTCGGGCGATTCGCCGAGCACGCGCATCCATGCCCGTCCCATGTTCCCCGCACCGACGAGCACGACCCGCAGCGGCCCCTCACCGGTGACCCGTTCGAAGCCGCTCATGCCGCGTCGTCGCTGTTCTGGTCGTCGGGCCGGCCGTCGTTGTTGTGCAGCGCGCCCTGGTATCCGCGCCCGTTGAAGAAGTCGCCCGACTCGTACCGCAAGAGGGTCGGCAGGGCCCTGCTCGAACGATCGGATGCCGCCCACGCGACTCCGTTCGCGATCACGCGACGCACGTCCTTGTGGTGATACACCGGGAAGTCCTGGTCGCCGGGGCTGAAGTAGAAGATCTTGCCGTTGCCGCGACGGTAGGTGATGCCGCTGCGGAACACCTCTCCTCCGCTGAACGAGCTGATGAAGACGATCTCGTCGGGCCGCGGCACATCGAACTGCTCCCCGTACATCTCCTGCTGCGGGATCTCGATCGGATGCGGCACGCCCTGCGCGATCGGATGCGTCGGGTCGACCGTCCACACCAGCTCGCGGTCGTTCTCGCTGCGCCAGCGCAGCGTGCACGTCGTGCCCATCAGCTTCTGGAAGATCTTCGACCAGTGCCCGGAGTGCAGCACGACCAGCCCCATGCCCTCCAGCACGTGCCGGTGCACACGCTCGACCACCTCATCGGAGACCTCCGCGTGCGCGGCGTGGCCCCACCAGGTGAGCACATCGGTCTGCGCCAGCCGCTCCTCGGTGAGCCCGTGCTCCGGGTCGTCGAGAAGCGCCGTCGAGACCGAGACCGAATCGCCGAGATTCTCCTCGATGCCCGCCCTGATGGCGTTGTGCATGCCGTCGGGATAGAGCTCGGCGACGTGCTGCTCTACCTGCTCGTGGCGGTTCTCTCCCCAGACGACGACCCGGAGCGGGGCGGATGCGGTGGTGTTCATGTTTCTCTCCTGCTGGTGAATGGCGGGCTGGTGGGTGGCCGACTCGTGGATGGCGGACTGGTGGGTGGCGGAGTGGTCGATGGCCGACTCGTGAAGGGCGGCCCTGATGACTACGCGTTCGGCGGGCAGCGATGCTCGCTGACCGGCTACTTGATGGCGCCGCCGAGCGCCCCGGCGGCGATGTACTTCTGCGCGAGGACGAGCAGAACGCCTGCGGGGATCGACGCGATCACGGCGGTGGCCATCACCGGGCCCCATTGCGACACGTTGGCCCCGATGTAGTTGTAGATGCCGAGGGTGATGGGTCGCACGGCGGGCGTGCTCGTCAGCGTCAGGGCGAACAGGAAGTCGCCCCACGCGCCGAGAAACGTGAACAGCGCGGCGGTGATGATCGCGTTCTTGCTGATCGGTACGACGATCGACAGGAATGCCCTGAAGTTGTTCGCGCCGTCAACGAGCGCCGCCTCGACGAGGCTTTGCGGAATGGATGACATGAACGCCCGCATCAGGATGATCGCGAACGGGATCTGCGCGGCGCTGTCGGCCAGGATGAGGCCGATGTACGAGTTGAGCAGGCCCCAGTCGTTGAACAGCGCGTACAGCGCGTTCGCGATCACGATCGTCGGGATCATCTGCGTGATCAGCAGCACGAAGACGAACACGGTCATCCCCTTCATGCGGAAGCGCGCGAGCCCGTACGCGGCGGGGGTGGCCACGATGAGCGTGAGCACGACCGAGCTGATCGCGACGATGAGGCTCGTCACGAGGTTGGCGCCCTGCTGCTGGAAGGCCTGCTCGTACCCGGCGAAAGTGGGATGGATCGGGAACCAGTCCGTGTTCGCGGCGCCGGAGTTGCCCTGCAGGCTGCTGTTGATCATCCAGTACACCGGGAACACCATGATGGCCAGGAAGACGATGCCCAGCACCGTCATGGGCCACGTGCGGCGGTGCTTGCGGTGCTCGGTGCGCGCACCCGCCGGCAGCACTGACGCCAGTGTCGCGGTCATTCGTCGACCCCCTTGCGGTTCATGTAGAGGTACACGATCGCGAACAGCAGCGACACGACGATCAGCACGTTGCTGATCGCGGCGCCCTGCCCGAACGCGAACTGCACGAACGAGTTCTGATAGGCCCAGGTGGCCAGCGTCTGCGTGGAGTTCGCCGGCCCGCCGCCGGTGAGGCCCAGGATGATGTCCACCACCTTCAGCGTGTACACCACCCCGAGCACGATCACGACGCTCACGACGGAACGGATGCTCGGCCACGTGATGTGCCAGAACGCCTTCCAGCCGGTCGCCCCATCGAGCGCCCCCGCCTCGTACAGCTCCTCCGGCACGGCCTGAAGGCCGGTATAGAGGATCGTCGTGTTGAACGGGATCCCTAGCCACACGTTCACTCCGATGACGGCGACCAGCGCGAGGCTCGGACTGACCAGCCACGGCACCGGATGCACGCCGAAGACGGCCAGGAACTGGTTCAGCGCGCCGCTGCCCTGGTCGAGTATCCACTTCCACACCGCGGCCGAGGCGATCAGCGGAATCAGCCACGGAAGCAGCAGAAGCGAGCGCAGGAATCCGCTGAGCGGGAAGTGCCGCTTGAAGAAGAGCGCGAGCGCGAGCCCGATGCCGAACTGCAGAACGATCGAACCGATCGTGAACAGCACCGTATTGACAACGGTGGTCGCGAAGACCGGGTTGCTGAAGACGCTGACGTAGTTGGCGATCCCCACCCACGGCGCCTCACCGGTGTAGAAGGTGGCAGTCGTGTAGTGCTGCAGCGACATCACCACGTTCTGCACGATCGGGTAGCCGAAGAACACCAGCACGAACAGGATCGCGGGGGCGACGAACAGCCACCTGGTCAGGTAGCGGCTCACGCGCGGCCTGCGCCCAGGCGCCCGCCCGCCTCCTTTCGCGCCGGCCGTGCTTCGCTCGAGGCCCGCATCCACTGAGGTCATCTCACGCTCCTTCGCATGATCGGATGTCCGTGGCCGGCAGGATCGCGCCGGCCACGGAGTCGGCCTACTTGTTCTGCGCCTGCGCCTGCTGCAGAGCGGCCTGCGGGCTCGCCTTGCCGGTCAGCGCCAGCTGCACGGCCGTGTAGATCGCCGTCGCGGCCGTCGGCCACTTCGGACCCAGCTCCGCCGTGCGTGCGCGAGCGGTCTTCACGGTCTCGACGAAGGACTCGACCTGCGGATGAGACTTCGCCCACGTGGCGGCCGAAGTCTCATCGGAAGGCACGTTGCCCGAGATCTTCGCGATCTTGAGCTGCGTCGCTGGCGTGTTCAGGCACTCGACGAACTTGCCGGCCAGGCCCATCTTGGTCTTGTCGCCGGTGTTGGGCACGTTGTAGGTCTCGCCGCCGAGCGGGGAGACGACCTTCTGCGACGTGGTGCGCGTCGGAATCGGCACGCTGGCGAAGTTGAGGCCCTTCGTCGCGCCCAGCACAGGCAACTGCCACGGACCGTTGATCATCATCGCGGCCTTGCCTGCGACGAACTGGTTGTTGACATCCTGCTGGCTCCAGTTCACCGAGCTCTTCGACATCGACCCGTCGTTCTGCAGGTCGACGTCGAACTGCAGCGCCTGCGCCGCAGCAGGGGTGTCGATGTTCTTCTCGTTGCCGCCGTTCGTCCAGAAGAACGGCAGGAACTGCCAGGTGCCCTCGTACGTGTTGATGTTGCTCATCGCGAACCCGTACACGCCCTTGCCCTGGTCGGTCAGCTTCAGAGCCGCAGCCTTCAGCTCGTCCCACGTCTTGGGCGGTGTGACGCCGGCAGCCTTGAGCATGTCGACGTTGTAGTAGAGCGCGATCGAGTTGATCACGGGCGCGAGTCCGTACAACTGGCCCTGGTAGGTGCCGGCCTTCACCACGGCCGGCACGTCGCCCTTCGGCGCACTGACGCCGTAGTTCTTCAGCGGGGTGAGCGCACCAGATGCCGCGATCTGCTGCACGTCGGGGTTGTCGAGCATGAGCACGTCGGGCAGCGTCTTCGAGGATGCCTGCTGCAGCACCTTCTGAATCAACGATGCGCCCGCCACGTGCACCGGGTTGACCTTGACTCCGATCTGAGTGCCGCAGTCCTTGTAGACCGAGTTGTACCCGCTCATGCTCGGATTCGAGGAGTAGTAGTCCTCGATGGTGAGCGTCTGCTTGCCGCCCGAGCCGCCGGACCCCGACGAGCAGGCCGCCAGCGACAACGAGACGACAGCCGCCCCGGCGATCGCCGCGACGATGCGTGACTTCTTCACGAGTGAGCTCCTTTGCTTCTTTCAGAAGGTCTTCGCCATCACCCGACGGCGAGTTTGTGGCCGTCTCATGACGGCGATCCCCGCCATCGTTCGAGGGCGAGTTGTGCCGCCTCAAGACGGCGATCCCCCGCCATCGTTCAACGACAGGTCAAGCGCTTGACCGGCAGATCAAAAGAAGAGCCGGATGTTCTGGGGAGGACCTCCGGCAAGTGCTTTCAGGCATTCTGGACACGGTCGACGAGCAAAGTCAAGCGCTTAACCAAATTCAGCACGACTCGGTGCGATACTTGCCGCGAGTCAGTAACGCGACGCACGTCAGCAGTGCGACGCACGTCAGCAGTGCGACGCGAGTCAGCGTGCGACGCACGTCAGCAGCACAGCGAGTCAGCAGCAGAGCAAGAGAGGCAGTGCCCGTGGTCACGATGCAGCAGGTGGCGGACCACGCCAACGTCTCGATCTCCACCGTGTCGTTCGTGGTCAACAACACGAAGCCCGTCACTCCTGAGACGCGGACCCGCGTGCTGCGCGCGATCGATGAACTCGGCTACCGGCGCAACTCCATGGCACGAGCACTCGCCAGCCGCAAGTCGCGCGTGATCGCGCTGA
Source organism: Humibacter antri (assembly GCF_054777235.1). NCBI lineage: Bacteria > Bacillati > Actinomycetota > Actinomycetes > Micrococcales > Microbacteriaceae > Humibacter > Humibacter antri. Next base: position 76,699 of record NZ_BAAHAW010000006.1, read on the forward strand.
TCTATCCGCTCCTCGATCATCGGCACCACCATTCGTTCGTGGATGCCGCCGCCACCGCCGCCGAGGAACGCGGCTACAACCTCGTGCTGTGGCCGATCCACAGCGACAACGTCTCCGCCGAGATCGCCTCGCTCATCCAGGCCGGATTCGCCGACGGCGTGCTGCTCATGGAGGTGCAGCTCGAAGACGAGCGTGTGGCGCACCTGCAGCAGGCCGGTGCCCCGTTCGCGCTCATCGGTCGCACCAGGGATCTCGACGGCATCGATTACGTCGACATCGACTTCGAGCGATCGGTCGAGCAGGCGGTGGATGACTTCGCCGCACTCGGGCACCACGACATCAGCCTCATCATCGAGGACCTCTCGAACACGCCGCTGGCCGGCTACGCGCCTCCGGTGCGCGCCGAGCAGGCGTTCGAGGAGGCGATCCGGAGCACGGGACTGAACGGCGCGCTGTTCCGCGTGCCGCAGGAGCGGGCATCCATTCTCGCGATCACCGACGAGATCGCCCGGCGAGCACCGCAGACCACGGCCGTGATCGGCATGCACGACGACGCCACGTTCGCGCTGGTGAACGGCCTGCGCCATCGCGGCATACGAGTTCCACAGGATGTCTCGGTCGCCGGCATCGCCAGTTCCACGTCGCTGGCGACGCTCACCGATCCGGCACTGAGCACCTATGACGCGCCGGGCTCCGAACTGGGGCGACTCGCCACGGAGGCGCTGATCGACCGCCTGGAAGGCCGGGATGCCCCGCCCACGCAGGTGCGCATCGCATGCACCCTCGTTCCGGGCGCGTCGACAGGCCCGGCGCCCGTGGGACGGCCGCCGCTGACGGTCGGCGGCCGGTAGCCACGACCGCCGCGCGCCCGCCGCGCCCCACACGCCACCACCGTGGGCTCCGAACCCGAAGCGGCTCTCGACCCGGCCCGCGGCATCTGATATGTTTGGCCGCGAAACAAATACTCATCGACGACGCTGAAGGACCTTTCCATGGCAGTCACGCCCACCCGCGAAGACAAGTTCTCGTTCGGTCTCTGGACCATCGGCTACAACGGCAGCGACCCGTTCGGCGGCCCGACCAGGCCACCCCTCGACGTCGTCGAAGCCGTCGAGAAGCTCAGCGCGCTGGGCGCATACGGCCTGACCTTCCACGACGACGACCTGTTCCCCTTCGGCTCCAGCGATGCCGAGCGTCAGAAGCAGATCGACCGCCTCAAGCAGGCGCTGGCCGACACCGGCCTCATCATTCCGATGGTCACCACGAACCTGTTCTCCGCACCCGTCTTCAAAGACGGCGGATTCACCTCCAACGACCGTCAGGTGCGTCGCTTCGCGATCCGCAAGGTTCTGCGCCAGCTCGAGCTCGGTGTAGAACTCGGGGCCAAGACGTTCGTGATGTGGGGCGGACGCGAGGGTGCGGAGTACGACTCGGCCAAGAACATCCAGGCCGCTCTCGCCAGGTATAAGGAGGCGGTCGACTTTCTCGGCGAGCACGTGCTGGAGCAGGGCTGGGACATCCGGTTCGCGATCGAGCCGAAGCCGAACGAGCCGCGCGGCGATATCCTGCTGCCGACCGTCGGACACGCGCTCGCCTTCATCGATTCGCTGGAGCATCCGGAACTCGTCGGCCTGAACCCCGAGGTCGGCCACGAGACCATGGCGGGCCTGAACTTCGCGGCGGGCATTGCGCAGGCGCTGTACCACGGCAAGCTCTTCCACATCGACTTGAACGGACAACGTTCGATCAAGTACGACCAGGACCTGGTGTTCGGCCACGGAGACCTGCACAACGCGTTCGCCCTGGTCGACCTGCTGGAGAACGGCGGACCGAACGGCGGGCCGGCATACGATGGCCCGCGCCACTTCGACTACAAGCCGAGCCGCACCGAGGACTTCACCGGCGTGTGGGACTCCGCCGAGGCGAACATGCGCACCTACTTGCTGCTGAAAGAACGGGCCGCGGCGTTCCGCTCCGACCCCGAGGTTCAGGAGGCCCTGGCGGCCGCGAAGGTCGCCGAGCTGGAGCAGCCCACGCTGCGCGCGGGCGAGACCGTCGCGTCGATCACCGCCGACCGCTCGGCGTACGAGGACTTCGACACCGACGCGTACTTCGGCGGCAAGGGCTTCGGGTTCGTGCGCCTGCAGCAGCTGGCGACCGAGCACCTGCTCGGCGCCCGCTGACGCCGCGCGCTGACGCCGCCCGCTCCGGCCGCGCGCTGACGCCGCGCGCTCACGCCGCGCGCTCAGCGCGGGCTGTATCGCGAAGCTGAGCCTGTACCCGCGACGTAAGCCGCAGCGAGACTAGGCGTATGCGCCGAGACCAGGTGCACAGCGCCTGGTCTCGGGGTGTACGCCTAGTCTCGCTTCGTTCGAGCAGTACCGGTCGGCCTCAGACCGATCTCGGTCATGCTCACCCACCGTAAGGAATCAACCCATGACACTGATCGCGGGCGTCGACTCGTCGACGCAGAGCTGCAAGGTCGTGATCCGCGACCTGGTGACCGGTGCGCTGGTGCGCTCCGGTCGGGCGTCGCATCCAGACGGTACCGAGGTCGATCCGGCCGCGTGGTGGTCCGCGCTGGGCGCAGCGATCGCCGACGCCGGCGGGCTCGACGATGTCGCGGCGATCTCGGTCGGCGGGCAGCAGCACGGCATGGTGGTGCTGGATGCCGACGGCCGCGTCATCCGCGACGCTCTCCTCTGGAACGACACGCGCAGTGCCGCCGCGGCCGCCGCGCTGACCGACGAGGTGGGGGTGGCGGAGTACGCGCGCCGCGCAGGGTCTGTGCCGGTGGCATCCTTCACCGCGACGAAGCTGCGCTGGCTGAGAGATGCCGAGCCGGCCAACGCGGCCCGTGTCGCGGCCGTGGCCCTGCCGCACGACTGGCTCACCTGGCGGCTTCTCGGGTATGGGCCCGAGGATGAGTCGCCGCTCGGCCCGCGGCTCGACGCCCTCGTCACCGACCGGTCCGACGCCTCGGGAACCGCGTACTGGTCCCCCGCCGCGAACGGTTACGACCTCGACTTGTTCGAGTCGGCGCTCGGCCGACCGGGACGGGTCGCCGTCGGAGTCGCCTCCGACGGGTTCGCGGGCACACCGGGCACACCTTCTGGCAGCGAGAGCTCGACCCACGATGCGCCGACCGCCGAGCCGGCGGTCGGCGGTCGGCCCCCATCGCCGGTTTCGGCCGAGCCGCGAAGCGGATCGGCCGGTCGAGCGATAGGGAGCGTCGCGGCAGACGGAAATGGCCTCCACCTTCAGCTCCCGCGCGCCGTCGTACTGCCACGGGTGCTCGGACCGAGCGATTCGGCGGGCATGACCGCGGAGCAGCACGGCGATGTCGACGTTCGCGCCGGCCTCGTCGTCGGCCCCGGCGCCGGCGATAACGCGAGCGCCGCACTCGGGCTGGGCGCGGCATCCGGTGACGTGGTCGTCTCGCTCGGCACGAGCGGCACCGTGTTCGCGGTGACCGACGCGTCTGTGCCCGACTTCAGCGGGTCGGTCGCCGGCTTCGCGGATGCCTCCGGCCGATTCCTGCCGCTCGTCGCCACCCTGAACGCCGCCCGCGTGCTGGGCACCGTGGCCGATCTGCTCGACGTGGACTTCGAGGAGTTCGCCGACCTCGCCCTGCGCGCGCCGGCCGGTGCCGAAGGCGTCGTGCTCGTGCCGTACTTCGAAGGAGAGCGCACGCCGAACCTTCCGAATGCGAAGGCGAGCGTGCATGGTCTCTCGATCGCATCGAGCCGCCGTGAGAACCTGGCGCGTGCCGCCGTCGAGGGCATGCTCGGCGGTCTCGCCGCCGGGCTGGATACCGTGCGCACGGTCGGAGTGCGCGAGCAGCGACTGCTGCTGATCGGCGGCGCGGCGCTGAACCCGGCCGTGCAAGCCGTCGCCGCGCAGGTCTTCGACGCTCCTGTCGTCGTTCCCGCGCCGGGCGAGTACGTGGCGAACGGGGCAGCCGTGCAGGCCGCGTGGGTGCTGACCGGCACGCACCCGGAGTGGCCGCTCGAGGTGGCGGCCGAGCCGAAGCCGGACTTCCGGCCGATCATCCGTGAGCAATACGCCCGCTATGCGCGGCTCGCCGCGCTGTAGTACCCGCTGTCGGCCATCGCGGCACTCGACTCAGCCGGCGACGCGCACACCCACATCCGCAGAACAGGCAGGAAAGCGCCTACCACGCGAGAACAGGCAAGATCTGCCTGTCCTCGCTTGAGGTGCCTGCGTTACACCGGGCGGAGCCGGCTGCGTTGCACCGAGCGGAGCCGCCTGCGTTGCACCGGGCGGAGCCGGCTGCGAGAGCACCGGCCGCGCGCTGACCCCTACGGACGGATTCGAGCCACCAGGCGACGGCCTGCCTCCCGCAACCATGGGCGCGGATCGGCGATTGCAAGCTCCGACGATCCGGCCAGCTCTGTGAGCGACTCGGCTGCCACGACTCCGCTCACGGTCGCGGTGATCGCACCGGCCACGAGCGCGACCGGCACGCCGGCCAACGCGGCGCGAGCGGCCACGACGGCCGGCGCCTTGCCGGAGCCGGTCTGGGCGTCGAAGCGCCCCTCCCCGGTGATCACGAGGTCGGCGCCGGCCAACGCGGCGTCGAGACCCACGGCATCCGCGATCGTCGTCGCCCCTGACACCAGCTCCGCTCCCCACGCGAGCAGGCCGAAGCCCGTGCCACCAGCGGCCCCGGCACCCGGCGTGGCCGGATCCACGTCGACGATCGGCCGAACGACCCGCGACCACGCGGCGAGCGCGGCGTCGAGCTGGTCGCGCATGCGGGCATCCGCCCCCTTCTGCTCGCCGAAGACGTGTGCGGCACCGGATGGCCCGAGCAGCGGATTCGTCACGTCACTGAGCACGAGCGCCCCGGCGGGTGGGAGCGGTCGCAGACCGGTGAGGTCCACGGAGGCGATGTCGGTGAGCGATCCACCGCCCGGTCGTACGGGCTCGCCCCGAGCGTTCAGAGGGCGGGCGCCGAGGGCGACCAGCGCGCCGATTCCGCCGTCGGTCGAAGCGCTGCCGCCGATGCCGAGCAGCAGCCGCGAGACGCCGTGGTCGAGCGCATCTGCGATCGCCTGCCCGAAGCCCAAGGTGTGAGCGCCGAACGGGTCGAGGCGTTCGAGCAGCGGGAGTCCGCTCGTCTCGGCGAGCTCGACCACCCCGATGCCGCCGGGCAGGCCATCGGTGGCGGGCAGCAGCATCCAGGATGCCTGCACCGTCAGCCCGACGGGACCGGTCACCTCGATCGGCACCCGCTTCGCCTCGGGCACGGCCAGCTCGAACGCGTCGAGCGTTCCCTCGCCCCCGTCGGCCATCGGCAGTTCGATCACCTCGTCACCCGGTCGCGCCTCGCGCCATCCGGTCGCGATCGCCTCGGCAACCTGCACGGCAGAGGCCGACCCTTTGAACGAGTCGGGGGCGATCACGATACGCATGGCGTTCACTCTGCCGTGTTTTCGGTTCATACGGCGCGGTGCGAGGAGTAGTATCGGGTATTACACGCGATACGTATCACTGGAGAGTTTCTATGCGATTGAACACCAAAGGACAGGTCACCATCCCAGCGGAGCTTCGACAACGCCATGGCTTCCGCCCGGGCGACGAGGTCGAGGTGGTAGAAGACGGCTCCACTCTGCGCATCGTGCATTCTTCCGCCGCCTCCACCAAGGGTGAACGCATCGTCGACGGCATGCGCGGACGAGCCACCACGACCTTGAGCACCGACGAGCTGATGTCCCTGCTGCGTGATGAGTGAGGCCACGCTGATCGACTCCAACGTGCTTCTGGATGTGTTCACGCAAGACGGGGTCTGGGGCGATTGGTCGAGCGATCGGATCGCAGAGGCGCTGGACGCGGGCCCGGTCATCATCAATCCGCTGGTATACGCAGAAGTCTCGACCGGCTTCGACGACGTTGGTGAACTCGACTTGGCTCTTCCCGCAGGTTTCTTCACTAGGGAGCCCCTTCCTTGGTCGGCTGCCTTCCTCGCCGGGAAGGCGTTCCTGCGCTATCGCCGGCGCGGCGGCCCACGGCGGTCGCCGCTGCCCGACTTCTATATCGGTGCGCATGCCGCGGTCGCCGGGCACCGCCTCCTGACGCGTGATCGGGCGCGCTACGCGACCTACTTCCCGACGGTAGAACTCATCGCCCCGCCGACCTGATCAATGACGTTCACCCGTGCGTCGCACCTCAGAGATGTGGTCCGATGACGCGGGTGAACGCCGCAGAGGTCTCCGCCGCGACCTCGGCGTAGGGGCGCGCCCAGACATCCGCGTTGAAGATCTCGCACTCGATGTCGCCGTCGTACCCGGTCGCGGCCACGGCCCGCGTCAGCAACCCGAAGTCGATGTGACCGTTGCCCGGCACGCCGCGACCGAGCAGCACGTCCGCCGGAAGCGGCGTGAGCCAGTCGCACACCTGGTACGACGCGATCCGGCCGAGCCGGCCGGCACGGGCGATCTGCGGCAGCACGTCCGGGTCCCACCACACGTGGTACGTGTCGACGACGACGCCGACCGACGGGCCGGCCTCGACGGCGAGGTCGATCGCCTGCCCCAGCGTGGAGACCACCGCGCGGTCGGCGGCGAACATCGGATGCAGCGGCTCGACGGCCAATGTGACGCCGCCGGATGCCGCGAACGGCTCGAGCGCGCCCAGTGCGTCGCGCACCCTCTCGCGAGCGCCGGCGAGGTCGCGCGATCCGGTCGGGAGGCCGCCCGCGACGAGCACGAGCACGGCGGCAGACCCCTCGGCCCCTGCCTCGGCCAGCGCGGCCGTCTCCTCGATCGCACGCCGGTTGTCGTCGAGCGCGGCGAGTCGATCCGGTCCGTCCGGCGTCGTGAAGAACCCGGCTCGGCAGAGGCTGGAGACGCGCAGGCCGGAGCCGGCGATCAGGCGGGCGGCGGCATCCAGTCCGATGTCGGCGACGGGCTCACGCCAGACGCCGATGCTCTGGATGCCTGCGCCCTTCGTCGCCTCGATCGCCTCGGCGAGCGACGCGTGCTTCACCGTCGCCTGGTTGAGCGAGTACCTCGGATGCGCGCTCACGCCTGCACCTCGCTCGAGTCGGCTTCGACAGGACCGGTTTCGCTCCCTGGCCGCACGGCCGTCACGTCGCTTCGCGACGCGCCGGAACCGGCGTCCGGGGGCCCCGGCTCAACCAGCGGGTGCAGCGCACCGGTTTCGACAGGCTCAACCGGCGGGAGCCGCGCACCGGCTTCGACGGGCTCAACCAGCGAGTGCCGCACACCGGTTTCGACAGGCTCAACCAGCGGGAGTGGCACACCGGTTTCGACGGGCTCAACCAGCGGGAGCGGCGCACTGGACCCGAAGTGACCGACCAGCGGTGCGCTCGACACGATGCCGTTCAGTGCGAGCAGCCCGTTCCACCGCGCCGCCGCGAGCTCGGGGCGCTCGAGCGCCCCCGACCCGTTCGCCAGTCGCACGATCTCGGAGAGATGCGGAATGCTGCGCGCCGAGTGCAGGCCGCCTACCATCGCGAAGGACTCCTGGTGCCCGTTCAGCCAGCTGAGGAAGGCGATGCCGGTCTTGTAGTAGAACGTGGGCGCGGCGAACACCTGCCGGCTGAGTGCCTCGGTGGGACGCAGGATGCGCTCGTACGCATCCGGGTCGTCGTCGTCGAGCGCACGGATCGCCCGCGACGCCACCGGCGCGATCGCGGCGAAGGCGCCGAGCAGTGCGTTCGAGTAGTGGCCGTGACTTTCACTGCCATCCCCCGCGACGAGGTCGACGTAGTTGAAGTCGTCGCCGGTGAACATCGTGACGGTCTCGGGCAGGCGCGATCGAACGGAGATCTCGGCGTCGGCATCCAGCAGGCTCATCTTCAGGCCGGACACCCTGTCGGCGTTCGCCTCGATGATGCGGATGACCGTGTCGGCCGCAACCTCGAACGTGTCGCCGAAGTACCCCTTCAGCACCGGGTCGAACGCCTCGCCCAACCAGTGCAGCACGACCGGCCCGCCTGCGCGCTGCAGCACGGCGTTGTAGACGCGCACGTAGTCCTCCGGCGTCTGCGCGGCCCGTGCGAGATGCCGCGAGGCCATCAGCACGACGCCGGCGCCGGCATCCTCGGTGGACTGCAGCTGCGTCAGGTAGGCGTCGATGACCGCTTCGAGCGAGATCATCTCCTCGTCGATGTGGTCCGTGTTCACCCCGACCACGAGCGCACCGCCGACGGATGCCGCCTCCTTCGCACTAAGCGAGATCAGTTCGCGGGTGGCCGCGGGGTCCAGCCCCATGTTGCGCTGCGCTGTGTCCATCGCGTCGGCGACGCCGAGACCGTGCGACCACAGGTGGTGGCGGAACGCGAGGGTTGCGTCCCAGTCGAGATCGGCCGGGGCGCCCGGCACGTTCTCGGCATGGGTCTTCGGGATGACGTGGGCCGCGGCAAACGCGACTCGCGACTTGAGCGGCGTGGCGGGCGGCAGCGTCGCCTCGTGCTCCACGATGGGCTCGGTGCTGAGTGCGCCGTCGGATGCGACGAGCAGCAGATCGGTCACCGCGCCGCAACGCTTTCCCGAACTGCGCCGTCCGGAGCGGCACCTTCCGGAGCGGCGCCGTCCGTGGCGGCGTCTTCCGGCATCGCACCGTCCGGATCGGCGCCTTCCGCAGCGGCATCTTCCGGGGCGACACCGTCCGGATCGGCGCTTTCCGGTGCGGGCGCCGGCACGCGCAGGCTCTCGGCCGTCACGGCCGGGATGTCGACCCGCGCACCGGTTCGGGAACTCTCCAGCCCCTTCTCGGCCATGAGCACACCGCGTGCGCCGGAGAGCAGGTCGTAGGGGAACGGCGCGTCCTCCGCAACGTGGCGGATGAACTCCTCCCACTGCACCTTGAAGCCGTTCTCGAACGCCTCGGCGCCGGCCGGATCGAGATTCGGCACCTCGTGCCAGTCGCTCGCGTAGTCGTGCGCGTCGGGAATGTCGGGGTTCCAGGTCGGGCGCGGCGTCGCATTTCGCGGCTGGATCTTGCAGCCGAACAGCCCCACGACGGCGCTGCCCAGCGTGCCATCCACCTGGAACTCGACCAGTTCGTCACGGTTCACGCGCGTCGTCCAGCTGGAGTTGAGCTGCGCTGTGATGCCGCCGGCGAGGTCGAACACGGCGTAGGCCGCGTCATCCGCCGTGGCCCGGTAGCGGCGCCCCTGCTCGTCGACGCGCTCCGGGATCTCGGTGACCGCGCGAGCGTACACCGACTCCACGCGGCCGAACAGGTACTCCAGCACGTAGTTCCAGTGCGGGAACATGTCGACGATGATGCCGCCGCCGTCTTCGGTGCGGTAGTTCCAGCTGGGGCGCTGTGCGGGCATCCAGTCGCCCTCGAACACCCAGTAGCCGAACTCGCCGCGCACCGAGAGGATGCGCCCGAAGAACCCGGAGTCGATCAGCCTGCGGAGCTTGCGCAGGCCGGGCAGGTACAGCTTGTCGTGAACGACGCCGTTCTTCACGCCTGCCGCATCGGCGAGCCGTGCCAGCTCGAGCGCCTCCTCGAACGTCTCCGCCGTGGGCTTCTCGGTGTAGATCGCCTTGCCGGCGGCGATCGCCTTGCGCAGAGCGGATGCCCGTGCCTTCGTCACGAGAAAGTCCGAGTACACCTGCCACCGGTCGTCTGCCAGCGCGGCGTCGAGGTCGGTCGTGTAGTGCTCGAGCCCGTGCCGCTGCGCCAGTTCGGCGAGCTTGGCCTCGTTGCGGCCGACCAGCAGCGGCTCGACCTGCACGCGGCTCCCGTCGGAGAGCTCGACGCCGCCCTGCTCACGGATCGCGAGGATCGAGCGCACGAGGTGCTGCCGGTAACCCATGCGCCCGGAGACGCCGTTCATGATGATGCCGATTGTCGACTCTGACACGGGGGTTCTCTTTCGTCGTTGTGGTGCGGTGTGCGTCATTGTGCGCGTGCGACGTCACGGGATGCTCGCGACTGGGAAAGCGCTTACCACAAGCTACCAGCACACCCGTGCGTTGTCACGTCCGGATCGCACCGATGCCGCAGACCGCAGACCGCAGACTGCACGCCCGCCCCGAGACGGCGGGCTTTTCCCGCAGTCTCGGGGTGCACGTGCAGTCTCGGGGCGGGCGGGCGGTCTCGGGGCGGGCCCTTCCCGCTGTCTCGGGGTGCACGTGCAGTCTCGGGGCGGGCGTGCAGTCTCGGGGAACGGGGCGGGCGTGCAGTCTCGGGGAACGAGGCGGCCGCTCAGCCCCCTACGTACTCCGCGAGGTGCTCGCCGGTGAGCGTCGAGCGGCCGGCCACCAGCTCGGCGGGAGCTCCCTCGAACACGACGCGGCCGCCGTCGTGGCCGGCGCCCGGCCCGAGATCGATGATCCAGTCGGCGTGGGACATCACAGCCTGGTGGTGCTCGACCACGATCACCGACTTGCCCGCGTCGACGAGTCGGTCCAGCAGAGCGAGCAGCTGTTCGACATCCGCCAGATGCAGCCCGGTGGTCGGCTCGTCGAGGATGAGCACGCCGCCCTTCTCCCCCATGTGCGTCGCCAGCTTGAGGCGCTGCCGCTCGCCACCGGAGAGCGTCGTGAGCGGTTGGCCTATCGTCAGGTAGCCGAGGCCGACATCCGCGAGCCGGTCGAGGATGGCAGCTGCCGCCGGCGTGCGCGCAGGGCCCGCGGAGAAGAACTCGCGGGCTTCGAGCACCGACATGCCCAGCACCTCGCTGATGTTCTTGCCGCGGCCGCCCTCGCTGCCGCCGTCGCCCGACCCCGCCATCGCTGCCGCCGTCGCCCTCGCCCTTGCCGTCGCCGTCGCCGTCGCCGTCGCCGTCGGCAGAATCGCGCTTGCCGCCCGACCCGCCGAGCGTGTACTCGAGCACCTCCGCGCTGAACCGCTTGCCGCCACACTCCTCGCACACCGTGGACACCGTCGCCATGATGCCCAGATCGGTGTAGATCACCCCCGCACCGTTGCACACCGGGCACGCGCCCTCGGAGTTCGAGCTGAACAGGGCCGGCTTCACGCCGTTCGCCTTCGCGAACGCCTTGCGGATCGGGTCGAGCAGTCCGGTGTACGTCGCCGGATTGCTGCGCCGCGATCCCTTGATCGGCGTCTGATCCACCGTGACCACGCCCTCGCGCGGCGACACCGAACCCGTGATGAGTGAGCTCTTTCCCGACCCGGCCACGCCGGTGACCACCACGAGCACGCCGAGCGGAATGTCGACATCCACGTTCTGCAGGTTGTGCGTGTCCGCCCCGCGCACCTCGAGCGCCCCGGATGCCTGCCTCACCGACTCCTTCAGCGTCGCGCGGTCGCCGAGGTGGCGGCCGGTGACCGTGTCGCTCGCCCGAAGACCGTCGACGGTTCCCTCGAAGCAGATGGATCCCCCGCCCGCGCCCGCGCCGGGACCGAGGTCGACCGCGTGGTCCGCGATCTCGATCAACTCCGGCTTGTGCTCGACGACGAGCACCGTGTTCCCCTTGTCGCGCAGCCGCAGCAGCAGCCGGTTCATGCGCTGCACGTCATGCGGATGCAGGCCGATGCTCGGCTCGTCGAACACGTACGTCACGTCGGTGAGCGCGGAACCGAGGTGGCGGATCATCTTGGTGCGCTGCGCCTCGCCGCCGGAGAGCGTGCCCGTGGAGCGGTCGAGGGTGAGGTATCCGAGTCCGATCTCGACGAAGGACTCCAGCAGGTGCAGGAGGGACTTCAGCAGTGGCGCCAGCGGACGGAAGCGACTGTCGCCTGCGCCGTCCGCGGCTGCTGCGCGGCCCGAACCGTCCGCACCACGCGTGCCCGAACCGCTCACCCCTGGACCGCTCGCGCGGGCGACGAGGCCGCGCACCCACTCGGTGAGGTCCGTGATCTGCATGCTGCAGGCATCCGCGATGCTGACGCCGTCGATCTCGGACGACCTCGCGCCCTCATTCAGCCGTGTGCCGCCGCATTCGGGGCAGGTGCCGAACGTGATCGCGCGCTCGACGAACGCGCGGATGTGCGGCTGCATCGCATCGAGATCCTTGGAGAGGAACGACTGCCGGATGCGCGGGATGAGACCCATGTACCAGACGTTGATGCCGTTGGCTTTGCTGCGAAGCGGCTCCTTGTAGAGCAGGTCGTTCAACTCGCGCTTGCCGTATTTCGCGATCGGCTTGTCGGGGTCGAGGAAGCCCGATTCGGCGTAGATGCGCACGTACCAGCTACCCGCTGTGTGGTTGGGCACCAGCAGCGCGCCCTCGTTCAGCGACTTGCTCGCGTCGTACAGCCGGGCGAGGTCGAAGTCCTGCACCGTGCCCCGGCCCTCGCACCGCGGACACATGCCGCCGGTCACGCTGAAGCTACGACGCTCCTTCGTCGCGCCGCCCTGCGCGCGGTCGATGGTGATCGCCCCGCTGCCGCTCACCGATGCCACGTTGAACGAGTACGCCTGCGGCGATCCGAGGTGCGGCTCACCGAGGCGGCTGAACAGAATGCGCAGCATCGCGTTCGCGTCCGTGGCGGTGCCGACAGTGGAGCGCGGATCCGACCCGATGCGCTCCTGATCCACCGTGATCGCCGTGGTCAATCCCTCGAGCACGTCGACGTCCGGCCGCGCCTGCGACGGCATGAAGCCCTGCACGAACGCGCTGTACGTCTCGTTGATGAGCCGCTGCGACTCCGCAGCGATGGTGCTGAACACCAGGGAGCTCTTGCCCGAGCCGGAGACTCCGGTGAACACGGTGAGCTTGCGCTTGGGCAGCTCGACGTCGACGTTCTTCAGATTGTTCTCGCGCGCGCCGTGCACGCGGATGGTGTCGTGGATGTCGGCGGCCGCGGCGGCGGGTTGCTCCGCGTCGGGTTCCTGCGCCGAACCGGATGCCTGCGCCGAGGCACTGGACGAGGTCACGTTCATGCTGCCCAGGCTAGGTCGTGCCGGGGCGCGGCGCTTCTCCGTTCGTGCTCTGCTCGTGCCCTACCCCTCACGCGCCGGCGATTGCGCCAGTTCTTCGTGATTGCGCCACATCACCTGGCGCAATAGCGGCGATATGGCGCAATCACGGCAAAGTAGCGCGATTGAAGCGGAGCAGATCACGGCACGATACAGGGAAAGCGGTTGCCGAACTAGGCTGGCCCGACACCGCCAGTCGTGAGGAGCCCCATGAGTGCGAACATCGTCGTCGTCTCCGGAAGCGGGCGCTATGGCGACCCGTGGCATCCGCTCGCCGAGACGTCCGCACGCGTCGCCGACGTGCTGCGCGAGGGCGGCCACGCGGTGACCGTCACCGACGATGTGGATGCCTGCCTCGCCTCGCTCGCCGATCCACGACCGAGCGAGGCGGCCGAGAACGACGTCGACCTGCTCGTGCTGAACGTGGGCGCAGGCCGCACTCCCGAGGAGCGGGCGGTCGTTCAGGCATCCGACCGACGTGAGCCGCAGCCACTCTCGAGCACGGATGCCGCCACTCGCAAGGGCCTGCTCGCACACATCGGCCGTGGGCGCCCGGTGCTCGCGCTGCACGTTTCGAGCACCTGCTTCGGATATATGCCTGAGTGGGAATCCGTTCTGGGCGGCATCTGGATGCGGGGCACGAGCATGCACCCGCCCTACTCGCTCGCGCGCATCGAGGTGGCGACGGATGCCCACCCCATCACCGCAGGCATCCGCGACTTCGAGCTGTACGACGAGCGCTACTCGAAGCTGCGAGTCTCACCGCGGTCGCAGCAGCTCGCATGGCACGACTTCGAAGGTGCCAGGCATCCGGTGCTGTGGGCGCACCGCTCTGCGGATGCCCGCATCGTCTACGACGCGCTCGGCCATGATGCAGCCTCCTACGACTCCCCTGAACACAAGGCGATCCTGCGCAACGCCGCGACCTGGCTGCTCGGCGGTGCCGCCGGTACCGCCGGTTGAGTCCCCCTCCGACTGGCCAAGCACCCCCTCGCTGGACGGGCCAAGCACCACCCTCGCTGGACTGGCCAAGCACCACCCTCGCTGGACTGGCCAAGCACCCCCGCTGGTTGAGCTTGTCGAAACCTCTGCCCACCGCAGTTTCGCGCTCGCCCCCAGCCATCCGCCACTGCGCCCCGCGCGGAGCCCCCGGCGTTGGGGCCCAAGCTCGACCCGCGATACGAGCTCAACCCGCGATACGAGCTCAACCCGCGATACAAGCTCGACCCGTGGTTTCGACGAGCTCAACCCGCGATACAAGCTCGACCCGCGGTTTCGACAAGCTCAACCCGCGACACAAGCTCAACCCGCGGCAGTCGCCCAACCCGCGGGCAACCCGCGGCACCCGCTCAACCCGCGGCCAGCCCCCGCAGGTAAGGCTCCAGCCGCCGTGAGCCGAACGGCTCGCCCACCGCGTCGACGGCGAGCGACTCGAGGAAGAACCGCGTCAGGTTGCCCATGCGCGGTGACCCCCGATCGGCGGCCCACTCCATGCTGCGGGCGACGCCGTCACCGACGCGCAGGATGCGCGGCCGCCGTCCGACGATCTGGAAGACGAGTTCTTCGAGTTCGCGGTAGCTGAGGATGTCGGGCCCGCCGACATCCCACGCGCCCGCCTCATCGCCCATCAACTTGTCAACCACGAAGGCGGCGAGATCGGCGCCGTGGATCGGGTTGATCTTCGAACTGCCGGCGCCGAGTGTGAAGCCGATGCCGCGCTGGGCCATCCGGAGAAAGTCGGAGATGTCGGAGAAGTATCCGGATGGATTGACGATCTGCGGCGCGACCGCGCTCCGTGCCAATGCTTGTGAGAACGCGTACTTCGAGCGCATGGTCAGCGACGTGCCGGAGTCGCTGTGCAGCACGTTGACGTAGGCGAACGACTTCAGCCCGTGCCGCTCGGCGTCTTCGAGCAGCCGCAGGTTGCCCAGGAAGTCGACGTTCCAGGGGCTCGCCTTCTGCCTGGTGACACCGAGCGCGGAGACGATGCGATCAGTGCCTGCGCAGGCATCCTGTACGGTCGCCGGATCCGTGAAGTCGATCGTGCGCCACTCGTCGACCAGGCCGCGCAGGCCCGGGGCGCCGGCCGTACCCGGGTGCTCGGCGCGTTCGCGTGACCGCACCAGCGCTCGAACCCGGTGACCTCGCTCGTGCAGAACCTCGACCACGTGCCTTCCGACGTATCCGGTCGCCCCTGCGACCACCACGTTCTCGCCCATGCACCACCCGCACTTCCAGCGCCGTGTTCGCGCCTTTCGATAATTCCTGTACCAGTCGGTACAGGAATACCTTATGATGAAACGGATGCCTCGTCCACCCCGCCCGCTCGACCCCGCCCGATCACAGCGCCTGCTCGTCGTCGCCGGTGAGGCTTTCGCCGCCGACGGATTCGATGGCGCGTCACTGAATGACATCCTGGGCAGCGCCGGCATGGGAAAGAGCTCGTTCTACCACCGGTTCGCCGACAAGGCGGCACTGCACGACTGGGTCGTGCGAACGATGGCGAATGCCATCCTCACCGGCGTGCGAGTGCCCGACCTCGCGGCGCTGACCGCGGCATCCTTCCGCCCCGAGCTCTCCGACCTGCTGGCCCGGTTCCAGCGGCTGGTGGCCGAGCGGCCCGACCTGATGAGCCTCGGGTCGATGTTCCACGATTCGGCGGACGCGCACGAGGAGCGTGCCATCGCGCACGTGCGATCGGCCGTCATGGGCTGGGTCGGCGATGCTCTTCGCGCCGGGCGCGAACTCGGCGTCGTCCGCTCCGACCTGCCGGCCGATCTGCTGTCCGCGTGGGCCGTCTCGTCCCTGACGACGATCGATCAGTGGGTGCTCTCCGCCGACGCCCCACTCGCCACTCGTGCCGCGGCATCCACCACCGCGATCGACGCCCTGTGGAACCTGCTCGCGTCGCCGGAGTTGTGACCGCCCCCGGTCACCCTCGGTGCCCGGCAGTGCCTGATCTCACCCGCGGCACACACGAAACGACGCCTCACCCGCGCTCCGCCTCCACGGCTCGGTGAAGGGAGTACTGCGCGTTCGCGAACACGGCATAGAGCAGGATGCCCGGCACGAGCGCCGCGCCCAGCACCGGTTGCAGCAGAACGGCCGCGCCGATCAGCGCGACCATCACGAGCGCGACGACGCTGAAGTACCAGCGGCGCACCGTGAGGTACAGCGCCGCCTTGGCCAGGGCCCGAAGCGACGCGGTCTCGAACACGACGAGCCCGGCCAGCGTGAACAGCGCCATCGCGATCGAGCCGATACCGAACACAGCCAAGAGGGGTCCGAGCAGTGGCGCCCATACGGTGCCGGCCAGGACTGTGCCGTCGAACAGGGCGATCGCCACCACGAGCGCCGCGCCGAGCCCGACGACGAAGGCCGCCCGGCCGCGCCGCCGGTATCCACGTAGGAACGCGGAGAACGGCTGCGGCCGCCCCTCCTCGCGCATCGCGCGGAACACCTCGAACGCACCGACCAGTGACGGCGCGAGCGTGAGCGAGAGCAGCAGGAAGAACGGCCAGGAGGCCAGCGAGTCGACAGTGACGAACAGCATGGCCGCCAGCGGCAGGTTGAACATCACGAGCAGCACATCGACCATGAGCAGCGCGTATGCGTACCCGAAGATCGTCTCCATCGTCTCCTGGCGGAACTCGAAGATGCGTCGACGATGGCCGGGAGTGCGGGACGCGCCGGTGCCGCTTGCGCGGGACGCGCCGGTGGTGCGGGACGCGCCGGTGCCGCTTGCGCGGGACGCGCCGGTGGTGCTGCCGGCGCGCGAGACGCGGGGTGCCGTGGCGGTCATCCCTTCATTCCGCTCGTCGCTATACCGCTGATGAAGTATCGCTGCCCGGCCAGGAAGATCACCAGGATCGGGATGATCGAGATCACCGACCCGGTCATGATCATGGCGTACTGCGCGGAATACTGGCCGATGAACGACCTGAGGCCGATCTGCACCGTCCACAGGTCGTTGCTGGAGAGGTAGATGAACGGCCCCATGTAGTCGTTCCACGTGTTCACGAACGTGAGCAGCGCGAGCGAGGCCAGCGCCGGCTTCGACAGCGGCAGGATGATCCGCGCCCAGATTCCGTAGTCGCTCAGGCCGTCGATGCGAGCCGCCTCGTTCAGCTCATCCGGAATCGTCATGTAGTACTGCCGCATCAGGAACACACCGAACGCGCCGAACGCCTGCAGCAGGATGAGCGCGGTGAACGTGTTCGTCAGCCCCACCTTCTGCATCATCATGTACTGCGGGATCATGTACGCCTGCCACGGCACAGCGATGGTGGCGATGTAGGCGAGGAACAGGGCATCCCTTCCCGGGAAGCGCACCTTGGAGAACCCGTAGGCGGCGAAGCTGCCGGTCAGCACCTGCAGACACGTGATCACGACGGCCAGGATCGCCGAGTTCATCAGGTATCCGGCCATCGGGATCTGCGTCCAGATCTGCTGATAGTTGCTCCACACGAACGTCGACGGGATCCACTGGATCGGCACCGAGAGCACCTCGTTGTCGTGCTTGAACGACGAGGAGAGCATCCAGATGAACGGCAGCAGCACGACCACCAGCAGCAACACGAGCACGACGTACATCGCGATGCGGCCGATGCGGGAACGGATGCGCCGCCCTCCGCGTCCGCCCCGCCCTCCGTGCCCGGGCCGCGACGACGGATGCGTGTGCTCGGTCTCGAGCTCCTGCGCGAGGTCTGAGGTCAAAGTGGACATCATCGCTCCCTGATCTGCTGGATGCGGAACTGGAACACGGTCACGATCAGCACGATCACGAAGAGCACCAGCGAGATGGCGGACGAGTAGCCGAACTGGCCGTTGATGATGCCGTCCTGATAGATGAGCTGGGACAGCACAAGGGTCGCACGGCCGGGCCCGCCCTGGGTCATCACGAAGATGAGGTCGAAGACCTTGAAGCTCGACACGCTCAGCAGCACCAGCACGAGGAACGTCGTGGGTCGAAGCGACGGCAGCGTGATGCTCCAGAACTTGCGCCACCGGCCGGCGCCGTCCACCTCGGCCGCCTCGTAGTACTCGTTCGGTATGGCCTGCAGCCCGGCGAGGAAAAGCACCATGTAGTAGCCCATGTCGCGCCACACGCTGGTGATGATCACGGCAGGAAGCGCCCACGTCGTGCTCGAGGTCCAGCCGGGAGCGTTCGCGATGCCGATCGCGTGCAGGAACTGGTTGATCGGCCCGTTCGTGGGGTCGAACAGCATGTTCCACACGATCGCGATGGCCACGAGCGAGGTGATGTACGGGAAGAATATGGCCACCCGGAAGAACGCGATCCCGCGCAGCTTCTGGTTCAGCAGGAGAGCCAGCCCGAGCGAGAACGCCAGCGTCAGCGGCACGTGCCCTAGCGCGTACAGCAGCGTGTTCGCGAGCGCGACATGGAAGCTGTCGTCTCCGAACAGCCGGGCGAAGTTCTTGAAGCCGGCGAACGTCGGCGGGTTGTACGCATCCCAGTTCATGAACGCCAGCACGAAGGCGGCGATCACGGGGACGAGGGTGAAGAGCGCGAAGCCGACGAAGTTCGGCAGGATGAAGCTCCAGCCGACGAGGATGGCGCGGCGGCGCATCCTGCGGCTGGCCTTTCGCGACTTGGCGGGTGCCGGCGTCGGGGTGAGTGCCGGGTCTCGACGTTCGGTGATTGTCGTCATGGTGTCCTCATGCGATGCGTCCGGGGCGGCCCCACCCCGCTGGTTGCATAGCCGGCGCAGCCGGCGTATCGAAACCTGCCTGTGATCGCGTTTCGATACGCAGCGCCTTGGGCGCCACTACTCAACCCGCGGGAAGGGGCCACCCCTAGGTGCTACTGGCCGAGCACTTCCGACTTGACCCGGCTCTCCATCTCGGCGATGCCTGCGTCGACGGACTTGCTGCCGGTCATGATGAGCTGGTGCTCCTGGTTCAGGATGGTGCCGATCGCTGCCGTGTTCGGCGCCACCGGGGCGTCGAGCTTGATGACGTCGGGGTTGAACGCCTTCTTCGACGTGGCATCCTGCGGCATGCCCTCCAAGCCGAAGTAGGCCTTCGTGATGTCGGTGCTGTGGTAGGCGGGCACGATGCCCACCGAGACGACGGCCTTCGCGCCGGCCGGGCTCACGGCGAACTGGAGGAACTTCTTCGCCGCGGCGACGTTCTTCGAGTTCTTGTTGATGCCGAAACCGGTCGGGCCGCCGTCGGTGGTGATCTTGCCGTTCGCCTTGAGCTGCGGAAGCGGCGCAATACCCCAGTCGACGTTGGTCGTGCCGGCCTTCTTGTCGGCCAGCAGCGGCGCGATCAGCCAGGTGCCCATCGGCACCATGGCGGCCTGCTGCTTCTCGAACACGTCCTTGTACTGCACCTGCTGACTGTTCGCCGTGGCCCAGTTCATGATCGTGCCGGCGTTCTGCATGCCCAGCGTCAGGTTGTACTGGTCTTTCATCCAGCCGTAGCTCGGCGTGTTCAGGTCGTGGCCGGTCTGAGCCGCCGCGAGGCCCTGCACCATCGAGTTCCAGGTGTGGATGTATGCGCCGTACACCTTGGATGCGCCGTCACCGGTGGTCAACTTCTTGGCGTCGGCGGCGAACTCGGCCCAGGTGAGGTTCGTCGGGTCGGGCAGCCCGGCCTTCTTGAACATCGCCTTGTTGTAGTAGAGCACGTTGAAGTCCTGGCGGTACGGGATGGCGTACGTCGTGCCCTTGTAGTCGTAGTTCGACAGCGCCGGGATCTTGTCCCCCGGCAGCGACTTCGCGATGTCGCTGACGTCGACGAACTGCTTCTTCTGCGCGTAGCCGGAGTAGTCGGTCAGGTTCTTCACGGTGATGATGTCGGTGGTGTCGCCACCGGCCAGCATGGTGGTGACCTTGTCTTCGTAGTTGGCGGCGAGGATGTCCACCGGCTGGATCGTGATGTTCGGGTTCGCCTTCTCGAAGGCGTCGAACAGCGCCCTGAACTCCGGCGTCTGCGCATAGTTCCAGACGGAGACGCGCAGAGTGGTCTTCGCGCCGTCGGTGGAGCCCGCAGAGGGGGCGGACGACGAGGTGCCGGCGCATCCCGTGAGTGAAAGGGCGAGCGCGGCGGTGATCGCGCCCGCCGCGATCAGAGATCGCTTCATGAGGAATAACTCCTTTGTTATCGAAGATCTGTTATCGAAGATCTGTTATCGAAGATCTGTTGTCGAAAGATCGGTTTTCGAGTGTGGTGTGGAATCGATGCTGTGAACGGTGTCGTGGACTGCGATTCAGCCGTGGCGCAGGCGCCTCCTTGCAACGACGTCGGTGTACGGGTGGACGGCGGGGGGCATCACGCGCTCAGCTGCAGGTCGTCGCTGGTGATCTCGTCGACGAGCGGATCGCCCGCCGCGTAACGCTCGAGCTCGTCGAGCGCGGCATCCGTCATGCGGTGCAGTTCGCTGCCCAGCGAGCCGGCGATGTGCGGTGTGATCATCACGTTCGGCAACGTGAACAGCACCGAGTCGGCCGGAAGCGGTTCCGGTTCGGTGACGTCGATCATGGCGTTGATGCGGCCGCTCGCGCAGGCCGCCTCGAGTGCTGCCGTGTCGATGAGGCTGCCCCGAGCGGTGTTGATCAGTGTGGCGTGGTCGGGCAAGGCGGCGAGCTGCCGAGCACCGATCATGTTCTGCGTGGACGGCAGCGCCGGCGCGTGCAGTGACAGCACGTCTACCCGCGGCAGCAGCTCTTCGAGCGTCACGAGTTCGGCACCGGCCGCCTGTACCTCCAGCGGATCCGCGTATGGATCGGAGACGAGGCAGGTGACACCCTCGAGCTGCTGCAGGAGGTCGACGACGCGTCGTCCGACGCGGCTGAAGCCGACGATGCCGATCGTGCGGCCGAGGTTGCTGAGCTCGCCGTATCGCTTGATCCGCAGACCGTTGCCGCGTCGCGCGTCGGCGTCTGCTGCGATGAACGGCGCCTTCTTGCCTGCGAAGATCACCGCGGCGAGCGTGTACTCGGCGACCGGAACGGAGTTCGCCTCAGCGACGGTTGAAGCGCGGATGCCCCGGCGCCAGAACTCGTCGCTGACCTGCGGCCTGATGGTTCCGGCGCAGTGCAGCATGGCCTTGAGGCTCGGCATGCGGTCGAGTCGTTCGGCGGTCAGCTGCGGAGCCCCCCAACCTGTGAGCAGGACCTCGACCTCAGCGAGCCGCTCGTCCAACGCCGGATCGTCGAGGTCTGCGGTGAAGACCGGGGCGGAGACCTCGGCGAGCAGACGGAGCCGGCCGAGGCGGGTGGGATCGAACTGGCTCTCGAACACATCACGCGCCATGACGACGAGGGCTTCCGGCTTGCGGGGTGGGGTCATTCTGGGCGGGCTCCGCATTCATCGAGTCACGAGGCGAATTCACCGGGCGGTGAGGAGGGCGACGGGTTCGCATTGCGTCGTCGCGATCAATAGTAGATACTCAATCCCGATCGGGAACAAACACGATGATCAGACTCGAACAGCAACATACAAATACGAATGAATAGCCAGAGAAGGTAGCGGGGGTCAGCGACGATGCTGGAACGATCACGAGTCAATGCGCACTCCGCGCCCCCACCGGGCGTCACTGTCGAGCCCGGCGAGTTCCGTGGCCCGTTGTTCGACCGCTGGGGTCAGGCCATGCGCGCGCCCTCGCTTGCGAAGGCGTTCAGCGGCGCCGGATCGCCGGAGTTGCGCAGCAGGCTGGGCATCCCGACGGCGACCGATCGTTCGGCATTGACGACGATGGACCGTTCAACGATCGATGCGATCACCGAGCAGGCGCGTGCGGAGCGCGGGCTCCCCTGGCCGCAGGCACTGGCATCCGTCTTCGCGCGCTATGTGCGTGACGGCGACCGCCGCCAGTACGAGAAGGCGCTCGACGATCGCATGTATCGCCTCACCCGGGCCGTGGTGACGGCAGCGGTGACGGATGATCCCGCCTGGCTCGACGAGGCCGCCGACGGCGCAGTCCTGATGTGCGAGCTCAGCACGTGGTCGCTTCCCGCCCACGACGATGCCCACACCCGCCGCGGCTTCGTCATCCCGGATGCCGCCTCCCCCTACGTCGACCTCTGGGCAGGCGAGGTGGTCGCGCAGCTCGCCGTCGCCGACCACGTGCTCGGCGAGCGGTGGAATGCCGCGTGGCCCGGCCTGCGCGAACGCATCCGTCACGAAGCGGAGCAGCGCGTGTTCACCCCGTTCGAGACGCGCGACGACCTCTGGTGGCTCGGCTACTGGCGCGAGGTGAACAACTGGAATCCGTGGATCCTCGGCAACATCGTGCTGGCCGCGGTGCTGCTGATCGACGACACGGAGCGTCTCGCACGCATTCTGGATCGTGCACTGGAGTCGCTCGACCGATACGTGGCCACCTTGCCCGACGACGGTGCGATCGACGAGGGCGTCAGCTACTGGTGGCAGGGCGCTGCACGCATGCTCGAGTTGCTCGACGCCGTCGTGCGCATCACGGACGGCGCACTGGATGCCGCAGACATCCCGGTGATCGGCGAGTCCCTGCGGTTCCCGATGCGCATGCAACTCGGCGGCGCCTGGTACGTGAACGTGGCGGACGGAAGGGCACGCATCGGTGCTCGCGAGCCGTGGCACGTGCCGTTCCGCTGGGGTTCCCGGCTCGGCGACCGACAAGTGGTGGCGTGGGCGAGCGGCGGTCGACGGGCAGGCGCGCCGGTCGCATACGCCGACCGCGGCCTGCCGCGCCTGATGCAGGCGCTGAGCGACGCCGCGTGGCGCGATGCCGTTCCCGCCGACCCGCCGCTTGCTGCCCGGGTCTGGCTTCCGTCGGTGCAGTTGCTCGTGAGCCGCGCAGCGGAGGGCGATTCGTCAGGCCTCACGCTTGCCGCAAAAGGTGGTACGAACGACGAGAACCACAACCACAAGGACGTCGGCTCGTTCATCGTGGCCGCAGGCGGGCGGCCGCTGCTCGTCGACATCGGCAAGCCGACGTACACCGCGCAGACGTTCAGTGCCGGGCGGTACGGCATCCGCGCCATGCAGAGCGGATGGCACAACGCGCCGGCACCTCACGGTCTCGAGCAGGGCGAGGGTCCGGCGTTCGCGGCCACGGTCGTGCGGGCTCCGCACGACGGCCGGCCCGAGCTCGAGCTCGACCTCTCAGGTGCGTACCCGCTCGCACGCGACGAGAGCTGGACGCGCTCGTTCCGTCTCGTCTCCGCCGAGCGCGCCGAGATCGTGGACACGTGGAACCTCAACGCCCCGCCGGTCGAGCACCCCTCCCCGCAGGTCGAGCACCCGTCGTCACCACCCGTTGAGCACCCCTCCCCGCAGGTCGAACACCCCTCCCCGCAGGATGAGCACCCCTTCCCGCAGGTTGAGCACCCCTTCCCGCAGGTTGAGCTTGTCGAAACCGAGCCCGCCAGGCCTTCCGGGTTTCGACAAGCTCAACCCACGGGAGTGCGGGCTCAACCCGCAGGAGTGCCGGCTCAACCCGCGGGAGTACGGGCTCAACCCGCAGGACCCGCAGTACAGGCTCACCCCACGGGAACGGGAGAGGTGCACCTCATCGCAACAGGCGCCGTCGAGGCGCGCGGCGCGGAGGTGACCGTCACCGCCGGTGGGCACAGCATCCGGGTCACCACCGCGGAGGGCATCCAGCCGACCGTGGAGGAGTGGCAGCTCGACGACCCCGAGCTGATCGACGTGTGGGGCACCCGGCTGACGCGCCTGACGTACCGCCTCGATGCAAGCACCGGGTCGCTGACCACCATCGTCGAGCAGGTGCGGCCATGAGCGGCGGGGACCAGCTGTTCGCGCTGCAGAGGCGCGAACGCATCATGGATGAGATCCGTGAGCACGGATCCGTCACCGTCAGCGATGTCGCCGGCAGGCTGGGCGTGAGCGAGTTGACGATCCGCCGCGACATCAACGCGCTCGCCCAGCAGGGCCTCGTCACCCGGGTGCACGGCGGCGCGACGCTGCGCAGCTCGATCGAACCCGCCCTGGCTCCGGGGCTCGCGGGGCACGATCCGACCGTCACGAAGTACACGATCGGCATGGTCGTACCCTCGCTCGACTACTACTGGCCGCCCATCGTGAACGGGGCGAGGGCGCAGGCGCTGCAGCTGCGGGCACGGCTGATGCTGCGGGCATCCACGTATGACGTTCGCGACAATCGCAAACAGGTCGAGGCGCTGCTCAACACGCCCGGCATGCACGGCCTCATCGTCGCCGCCGACCAGTCGGGCGACGATGGCCTGGAGATGCTGCGCTGGCTCGACTCGCTGCCGGTGCCTGTTGTGCTGGCCGAGCGGCGCATCCGCTCCGCTGCAGGTGTGCATCGGCTGGAGTCCGTGGTGACCGATCACGCGACGGGCACCGCCGAGGCGGTGCGCCACCTGCACGCATCGGGACATGAGCGCATCGGGCTTCTCACCCAGTCCGAATACCCCACCGGGCGTTACGTTCGCCGTGGATGGCGGTCGGCGATCACCTCGCTGGGCCTTCCGACAGATGGCGTTCAGCTGAACGGCTTCCGGTTCGACGTGCCCGGGCGCGAACGTCTGATGGACGACGTGCTCGACCGGTGCCGGAAGACCGGCACGACAGCGCTCATCGTGCTGCCCGACCCGCAGGCGCTGGCGCTCGAACAGCACTGCCTGGACCGCGGGATGCGTGTGCCGCAAGACCTCGCGCTCGTCGCCTACGACGACGACGTCGCCCGGTACGGCGACCCGGCCATCACGGCGGTCCGGCCGCCGAAGCAGTTCGTCGGCCGCGAGGCGGTGAACCTGCTGATCGCTCGTCTCGAGGGCGGCGCCAGCCGGCCCGCCCACCGGCTGAAGCTCAGTGCCGAATTGCACGTGCGTGACTCGTCGCAGCGGTCTCCGGCTGAATCCACCACGATGCCCGAGGAGGCAAGCGCATGACCCTGGACCTGCCGGAACTCGACGTGCCTGCACTCGCGCCGGCGCTCGCCCTGCCAGACCCGGACCTGCCGGCAGCGGACCTGCCTGCACTCCACCTGCCAGCACTCCACCTGCCAGCGGAGAACCGCGACCTCTCGCCCTACACGGGCTGGACGCGCGATCACTGGGCGGCCATCGCCGACCACCTCCTCACGTCGCTGCGGCCGTACTTCACGCCGACCGGGAGCCGGGTGATGCTGCCGGGAACGGCGAGCTCGAGCGGACCGGAGAGCGACGGTCTGGAGGGGTTCGCGCGATCGCTGCTGCTGTATGCATTCCGCACGGCGGGGGAGCACGGCGCCGATCCGCTCGACTTCACGTCGTGGTACCGACGCGGTCTCCTCGCCGGAACCGATCCCGCGAACGCGGAGCGCTGGCCGACTCCGCGGGAGAAGGGTCAGGCGAAGGTGGAGGCGGCATCCATCGCGCTGGCTCTGCAACTGACCAGGCCGTGGCTCTGGGACACGTTCGCGTCCGGCGAGAAGCAACAGCTCGTGGACTGGCTGGCGCAGTCGCCGGAGGGCTGGTATCCCGACAACAACTGGCTCTGGTTCCGCCTCACGGTCGAGACGTTCTTGGCGTCGGTGGGCGGCCCCTACGACGCCGAGCGCGTGAGCGCCGACCTGGCCACGATCGAGTCGTACTACCGCGCCGACGGATGGTACGCCGACGGCCGCCTGCGCGCGTTCGACTACTACTGCGGCTGGGCCATGCACGTGTATCCGCTGCTGTGGGTGCGATCCGAGGGTTCGGCGGGGCTCGGCGCCGGCGTTCTCGAGCCGGTCTTCCGCGGGCGGCTCGAGAAGTTCCTCGATGACTACGTGCACCTGATCGGCGGCGACGGCTTGCCTGTCTTCCAGGGTCGCAGCCTCATCTACCGGTTCGCGACCGCTGCACCGCTCTGGATGGGCGCCGTCACCGGCGCCACGAACCTGTCGCCCGGCGCGATCCGGCGGGCGGCATCCGGCGTGCTCAAGGCGTTCGTCGAGCGCGACGCCATTTCGGCCGACGGGCTGCTGACGATGGGCTATTTCGACCGGTGGCCGGCCATGGCGCAGAACTACTCGGGACCCGGATCGCCGTACTGGGCCTCCAAAGGCATGCTCGGGCTCCTGCTGCCGGCCGACCACCCGGTCTGGCAGGCGGTCGAGGAGCCGCTGCCCGTGGAGGTCGCAGACACTCGGCGGGTGATCCGGCCTGCCGGCTGGATCATCAGCGGAACGAAAGCCGACGGTGTCGTTCGCCTGCTCAACCACGGCGCGGATCACGCCGCGAAGGGCGATTCCGCCGGCGACTCGCCGATCTACGCGCGCTACGGCTACTCGAACGCGACGGTTCCGCCGCTGACCGGAGCAACGATCGACGATCCGGTCGACAACTCGGCCGGTGCCCTCGACGCGCACGGCCGCTCCTCGCATCGCACCGGTTTCGACCCCGGCTCGATCGGCGACGACGGCGTCGCGGCATATGCCACCTCCGTCACCCACTCGCACTGGGTGGACTCGAGCGGCGACACCGGTCCCGACCACGGATCCGGTCGTACCGGGGTCGTCACCGACGGCCCGACTCTGCAGACCGCCTCGGTGGTGCGCGGGGCATGGGAGGTGCGAGCCGTGCGGGTCGCGGATGCCGCGGGTCGGGCATCCGCTCCGGTCCCGCTGCGGATCAGCGGCTGGCCGATCAGCGGACCCGAGCCGCGCGGCACGACCCGCGGCGCCACGCCAGGGCGGGGCACAACCGACAGCGGCATGCTCGGACGCAGCACAACCTGCGACGGCACGCTCGGACGAAGTGCAACCAATGGCGGCACGCCGGGACGCAGCACAACCGACGACGGCACGACCCGCAGCGGGGCCACCCACGGCGGCGCGTCGCTGAACGGCGTGGCCCACACCGTCACTCCGGAGATCGGCACCGACGGCGGCCAGACGGACAACACCGCGGCCCGCGCCGAGTCGGACGGGCTGGTGGCAGAGCTCGTCGCGCTGACGCCCGGTGCGCAGCCCAGTGTGCGCACCGAGGCGGGTACGTCGCCCATCGGCGACCGGACCGCTGTGCCTTGGCTCGTCTACGACGCGGTGCGTTCGGGCGACACCGTGATCGCGGCGTCGTACCTCGGGCGCGGTGGCGCCGACGACGCGCCGTCGGCGGCAGCGATCACCACGGGAGACACCGTCGAACTGGAGGTCACCTGGCCCGACGGCGCACGAACCACCGTCGCCCTCCCCTGACTGCGCGCCGCATCCTGCCCCACCGCCAAGCCCTGATTGCCCCCGCGAAAACAGGAAAATCCTCCGGCAACAGGCATGTGCTGCCTGCTCCCGCGTGGAAGCCGCTTTCCTGCCTGTTTTCGAGTTCGGGGCGGTTTCCCGCTCGGGGCGGTCCCCGCGGCGACTGCGCGGAACGCTCGGCCGCGCGACGGGGGTGCAGCCGCGCGACGAGCAGCCACACATCTGACGAGCCACCACGCAACAGACGACCGCACACGCACCGGGCGACCAAGCACGCAACTGACGAACGAGCACGCACCGGACGAGCCACCACGGAACAGGCGTCCATTGCGTGCTGACTCGTCGGTTCCGTGCTCGTTCGTGAAGGGGATGCCGCGCCCGTTCGTGAACGAGGATGCCGCGCCCGTTCGTGAGCGACGACGCCGCGCTCGGCGTGATGCCGTCAGGCGCGCGAAGGGGTGCTGTCGCGCACGGTCACCACGCCGCGGATCGGCTGCTGCACGGCGGGCACCTCCGCGAGGGCGAGCTCCAGTGAGCGCTCGCCCAGCTCGCGCAGCGGCAGCGACACCGTGGTCAGCGACGGCACGACGTCTTGCAGCATCTCGATGTCGTCGAATCCGGCGACGGCGATGTCGACACCGGGCGTCAGTCCGCGCTCGCGCATCGCGGTCATGGCCCCGACGGCCATCACGTCGGTGACGGCGAAGACGCACTGCGGGCGGATGCCGGCATCCAGCATCCGGAGCATGTCGCGGTAACCGCCCTGCCGCGAGAAGCCGCCGGTGACGACGGATGCCGCATGCGGCCGGATGCCGTGCTCGGCCAGCCCTGCAAGGAACCCGCGGGTTCGGTCGGCCGAGGTCGTGAGTCCCGACGGCCCGGCCAGCACGGCGAAGTCGTGGTGGCCGAGACCCACGAGGGCGTCGGCGAGCGCAGCGGCGCCCTCGGCGTTGAGCACAGGTACGGCGCGGAACCCGTTCGCCTGGGCGCCGATCATGGCCACGCGCCCGCCCTGCGCCTCGACCGCTCGCAGTTCTTCGGCGATCGCCGCTTCGGTCTTGTCGTCCACGTAGCGGCTGCCCACCACGATCACGGCGCTCGGCCGCTGTCCGCGCAGTGCTGCGATGGTGTCGACCACGTGCTCGGGGTCGGTTCCCGCTGTGGACATCGTCACGATGAGGCGGTGCCTGGCCGCGGCATCCGCCACCCCGGCCGCGATCGCAGAGAAGTACGGATCGGCGATGTCGCCGAGGACGAGCGCGACGGTGCGACTGGTGCCGCGTGCGACGGCCTGCGCCTGCACGTTCGCCGTGTAGTGCAGTTGCCGAGCGGATGCCTCCACCCTCGCCTTGAGCTGCGGGTTGACCGTTCGTGTGCTGCCGTTCAGTGCACGCGACGCCGTCGCAAGAGACACGCCCGCGTGCTTGGCGACGTCGGCGAGAGTGGGAACGGAGCCGTTCCCGCCGGGCTCATGCGATGCGCTATGGATCTCTGCTACCACTCCTGCTCCCCTGGGTGTGTCTTTCTCGATTGTGCCGCACACCCCTTCTCCCGTTGGTCGAGCCTGTCCCGTTGGTTGAGCCTGTCGAAACCCTCCCCCGTCGGTTGAGCCTGTCGAAACCGCCACCCCGGGGCAACTGGTTTCGACAGGCTCAACCAGCGGGAGGGGGTGGCTGCACCGGCGGGAGAGGAGCGGCTCAACCAGCCATAGGGGGCTCGACCAGCTCTGATTACTTGATGCCGGTGGTGGCGATGCCCCTGATGAGAAAGCGCTGGCCGATCAAGAAGGCGATGAACACCGGCACGAGCGAGACGACCGACATGGCGAACAGTTCGCCCCAGTTGCCACCGGTCTGATTGTCGATGAACTGGCCGAGCGCGACCTGCACCGTCCAGGTGTGCGGTTGGGTCAGGTAGACGATCGGGCCGAAGAACTCGTTCCACATCCAGATGAACGTGAAGATCGTCGTGGTGGCCAGTGCCGGGGTCATCAGCGGCAGGATGACACGGAAGAAGATGCGCGGATGCCCGCATCCGTCGATCCTGGCCGCCTCGTCGAGCTCCCGGGGGATGCCGCGGATGAACTGCACCATCAGGAAGATGAAGAACGAGTCCGTGCCCAGCACCTTCGGCAGGATCAGCGGCCAGAACGTGTTCAGCATGTGCACGTACGAGAACATGATGTATTGCGGCACCAGCGTCACCTGGAACGGCAGCATGATCGTCAGCAGCATGATCGTGAACGCGACCCGCTTGAACCGGAACTCGAGCCGGGCGAAGGCGTAAGCCGCCAGCGAGCACGCGAACAGGTTGCCGATCACGGCACCGAGCACGATGATGAGGGAGTTGCCGAGGTAGAGCCCGAACGGCGACGTCAGGGCGGTCCAACCGGCGGTGTAGTTCTGCCAGTCGAAGTGGTTCGGGATGATGCTCGGGTTGGTGAAGATCTCGTTGTTCGGGCGAAGCGAGCTGACGACCATCCACAGAAGCGGATAGATCATCAATATCGCCGCGGCGACCATGAAGACGTGCTTGATGGTGCTGCGCACGATGGCCCGGATGCCTCGCGATCGCTCGCGTCCCGTGCGGCCCGCCGGCACGAGCAGAGCCCTGGTTGCGGTCTCAGTTGTCATAGAACACCCAATACTTCGAGGTGACAAACGTCACGGCCGTGATGATGGCGATGATGATGAACAGCAGCCACGCCATCGCGGAGGCATACCCCATGTCGAACTGGTTGAAGCCCTGCTGGTACAGGTAGAGGGAATAGAACATCGTCGAATCCGACGGTCCACCGGTTCCGCCGGAGACCACGAACGCCTGGGTGAACGACTGGAACGCGCCGATCAACTGAAGAATGATGTTGAAGAAGATGATCGGCGACAGCATCGTCAGCGTGATGCTGAAGAACCGCCGCCACCTGCCGGCACCGTCGATCGACGCTGCCTCGTAATACATGTCGGGGATCTGACGCAGACCGGCCAGGAAGATGATCATCGGCGCTCCGAACGTCCACACATTCAGCAGGATGATCGTGCCGAGGGCGAACTGCGGGTCCGAGATCCAGCCAGGCATGTTGTGCAGCCCGATCAGCCCGAGCACCTGGTTCACCAGACCGCTCTGACCGAAGATCTGCCGCCACAGGATGGCCACCGCCACCGAACTCCCCAGCAGCGACGGCAGGTAGAACACCGACCGGTAGAACGGCAGCGCCCGCATGCCGCGATCCAGAAGCAGCGCCAGAGCAAGAGCCAGCACCAGCTGGATGGGCACCGACACGAACACGTACTCGAACGTGACCCGCAGCGAGTTGAGCAACCGCGGATCCTGGAACATCCGCACGTAGTTCTGCACGCCGATGAACGACGGCGCCTGGATCAGGTTGTAATTCGTGAGCGAGATCCACAGCGAAGCGACCATCGGCCCCGCCGTGATGAAGAGAAGGCCCAGCAACCACGGCAGCAAGAAGAAGAATGCCGCCTTGTTGTCGCGTTTGCCCGTCGTCTTGGACGATCTGACCGATCGCAGTTCTTCGAAGACGCTCACACGAGCCCCCTAGTAGTCGACGCTGAGTACAGGTCCTGGCGCGGCTGCCATCCGAAGGGACCGGAGGGGACGGGAAAGCGTTTGCCGGGGTTGTGGCAGACACGCTACAACGCACGGTGCGCGAACGTCAAGCCAGTCAGAAAACGTTTCCTGAGAATCACGCGGAACGCTTGACACCGCTCGAATCGGCTCCGGATAATTTGGGCAGACTTCATGGGAAAGCGTTTCCCCGCTCCCGACAGAGTCGCGACCACAGCATGGCAAGGAGGCCACATGTCACAGCAGCAGATCTCCCGGCGCCAGTTCGGGGCCCTCGCCCTGACCGGCATCGGGACCACACTTCTGCTCGCCGGGTGCGGAACATCCGCCACCCCCGCCGGTGGAGGCGCAACATCGACCGCAGCAGCCGGTGATGCGTTCAAGAAGGCCACACTCAACTTCGAGTGGTGGACCAACCCCGTGCGGTCCGAGTACACGGCCAAGATCATCCAGAACTACACGGCTGCACACTCGAAGGTGACGATCAACCAGGCGCCTGGGCAGTGGGCGACGTACTGGACCAAACTGTCGACGCAGGTGGCGGGGCAGACAGAACCCGACGTCATCCAGATGGACCAGGCGTACATCGCCGAGTACGGCGGCCGCGGCGCGCTGCTCGACATGTCGACTGTGGCGAGCCTCGACTTCACACCGCTGAAGTCGTCGCTGGCTGCCGGCACACTGAACGGCAAGCTGTACGGAATCCCTACCGGCAACAACGCATACGGCATCGCCGCGAACAAGACGCTGTTCCAGAAGGCGGGCGTCGAGGTTCCCGATGACAAGACGTGGACGTGGAACGACTACCTCGACACCTGCTCCAAGCTCAAGTCCGGATCCGGCGGCGCCTTCACCGGCAGCACGTGGCAGAGCAGCGATCAGGACCTGCAGCTGTGGCTGCACCAGCACGGTCAACAGCTCTACACCGACAAGGGCAAGCTCGGCTTCTCCGTCGACAATGCGACGAGTTGGTTCACCATGATCAAGAAGTTCTTCGACGCCGGCTACGGTCCCACGCCGGATGAGTTCACGAACGACGTCGCGGCCTCGCTGCAGCAGACCCTGTTCGGCACCAACAAGGCCGCTCTCGGATGGATGTGGAGCAACCAGGTCAGCGCCTACCAGCAGTCGAACGGTGGGGACCTGGTGCTGCTGCGTCCGCCGAGCGTCGCGGGAGCAGCAACCAAGAACGGTGTGTACTACAAGCCGTCGATGTACTGGTCGATCGGTTCGCAGACGAAGGCCGCAGCGCAGGCCGGCGGCATCATCAACTACTTCTTGAACGACACGTCAGCCGCGAAGCTGCAGCTGGCTGAGCGCGGCGTGCCGGTGAACCCCAAGGTGCTCGCCGTGGTCAAGCCGCTGCTGTCGGCCACCGACCAGTTGGGCGTCAAGTATCTGGAAGACATCAAGAGCGAGATCAAGTGGGTGCCGCCGGTGCCGCCGAAGGGGACGAGCACGGTCGCGGCGGTCGAGCAGCGCCACACACAGGACGTCATCTTCGGACGAGCCACCCCTGCGGCAGCGGCAGCGGCGTTCAAGACCGAGGTGCAGGGACTGATCGACTCCGCGGCATGATCCCTGTTCACCTGCGTCGGTGCCCGTTCCGGCCGCGCGGCCGGGGCGGGCACCGATTCGTCTGCGGCATGGTCTGTGCCAGCCCCACGGAGGAGTGCGCCGAGTGAGTTCGTCGGCGATACCTGGATACGAGGATTGGCCGGCGCATGCGTCGGGCACACCACCGTTCGCGGGAACGGATGCTCCGACGCAGGCACTCGCGGATGTCCTGGGCCTGCGCCGCAAGCCCGCGCCACCACACGTGCGCCGAGGAGAAGCGACGGTGCGCGACGGTGTCGCGATCACCCCACTGCGCTGGCGGGTGCAGTACGGGCCGGAGACTCAGGCGTGGGAACTGCGACCTGTGGTGTCGGCCCCGCGCGACAACGAGGCGGGCGCACGTCGAGCCGGCGGCGGTCCCCCTGGCTTGCTGCCGGGCATCCTCGCGCTGCATCAGCACGGCGGACACCGTTCGACTGGCGCCGCTCAGCTCATCGACTTCGACGGCGAGAATCCGGACGCCGTCGCGAATCGGCTCGCGCGGGCGGGTTTCGTGGTGCTGGCACACGACACGTTCTCGTGGGCGAGCAGGCGGTTCGACCTGTCGTCGCCGCCGCCGAAGCTCGCCCGCACCCGCGACGCGCTGCTCGCCCTGTCGGCCGCGAAGGGGCACGTGCCGAGCGACGACGAGCTCTTCGATGCAGTCTCATCGGCCCACGAAGACCTGGTCGCGAAGACGGCCGGCGTGCTCGGCCAGACGTTCGCCGGCATGGTCGTGGCCGACGACCTCATCGCCGCCGATGTGCTCGCCGGACTGCCCGGTGTGGACCCGAGCCGCCTC
Source organism: Humibacter antri (assembly GCF_054777235.1). Classification (NCBI taxonomy): domain Bacteria; kingdom Bacillati; phylum Actinomycetota; class Actinomycetes; order Micrococcales; family Microbacteriaceae; genus Humibacter; species Humibacter antri. Next base: position 109,732 of record NZ_BAAHAW010000006.1, read on the forward strand.
GGCGCGATCGGGTTCTCGGGCGGAGGCGGACGGGCGCATCTGCTCGCCGCACTGGACGACCGGATCGGCGCCGTGGTCATCGCGTGCATGATGGCGACGTTCGGCTCGCTCGTGCCGGACTACGTGGAGACGCACTCGTGGCTGCTGCACAGCCCCGGACTGCCCCGGCTGTGCGACTGGCCGGATGTGGCCCGGATCGGCGCCACCCGCGACCTGCTGGTGCTCTACGGCGAGCGCGACCCGCTCTTCCCACTGGACGGGATGCGCGCAGCACACGGTCGTCTGATGTCGTACCCGGGTTACGACGGCCGGTTCCTCGACGCCGGGCACGAGCTCACGGCCGAGATGCTGGACGCGGCGATCGAGTTCTTCTTGACTTGGCGCGCATCCGGGAATCGCATCACCGGCTGAGCGCTCCCGTCGGCTGAGCATGTCGAGGCGTCGAAACCAGCACGGGTGACGGGTACCGCGGGTTGAGGACGGGTACCGCGGGTAGACGACGGGTACCGCAGGCTGACGACGGGTACCGCAGGCTGACGACGGGTACCGCAGGCTGACGACGGGTACCACAGGCTGACGACGGGTACCACAGGTTGACGACGGGTACCGCAGGTTGAGCTTGTCGAAACCCGACGCCGCTTGAGGCTGGTTTCGACAAGCTCAACCAGCAACGGAGCGGGCCAACCAGCAACGGAGCAGGCTCAACCAGCGACGGAGCAGGCTCAACCAGCAGGACGCGCGCGCTGCGCGACCCCCCTCACGTACTCGGCCTGGCCGAGGTGCTTCACGTCGTCGTCGATGATGCTGATGAGGCGCACGCCGAGCGTGACCGGCGGATTCCAGCGGGTGTCGACGACGCGGTCGAGGTCGGCATCGCTCGTCGCGGCGATCCGGGCGAGCGTCACCTCCTGCGTGGTGTCGTAGTACCCGCGCAGGAGGTCGGGCGCGACTCGCACCGCGGCGACTTCGTCACTCGACTGCCCGTATCCTGAGGCGCCTGAAGAGAACGGGAGGCCGAACCGGTCGACCCACCCCTGGGAGGTCCACACCTGCTCGAGTCCGTACGCATCGGCGATCTGCGCGTCCTGTCCACGCGTCAAGTGCCACACCAGCCAGGCGATCGTGTTCGCCTCAGGATCGGGCCGGAACGTCAGCACGTGATTGTCAGCACCGTCCAAGAGACGATGCACGCCCTGGCCGACGCGCTCGACGGCATCCGACAGTAGGTCTCTGGTGTCCATTCGGGCGGCTCCTCGCTGCTTGGCTTCGATGAGGATGAGCGGGCATCCGGTCGACACGTTACGCGCGACCACTGACGCCGAAGGGCGACGTGCCGTCAGACGAGCGCGAACGCCCGCACCGGGAACGTGCCGAATCCCTCGACCGCAGGCGGAGCCGCGGTGAACCGCGCGCCGCGCGCCGGCAGGCCGCTGAGGCCCGTGAGGTGCTCGACGACGTGGATGCCGGCGGCGAGCAGCCCGGAGTGTGCCGGCCGCTCGCCTCCCGACTCGGTGTCATCGATGTTGAGCGAGTCGATGCCGACGAGCACCGCGCCCTGTTCGACGAGGTACGCGACGGCATCCGCGGCGAGGAAGGGGGCACCTCTCGAATACTCCGGCGTGCCGAAGTGGCGGTCCCAGCCGGTGTGCACGAGCACCGCGGCATCACGCACGTCGCGGTCGTAGAACACGGATGCCGGCACGCCGCGCTGCGTGGCATCCGCCACGTGCACGACCTCCGCGCGCAGGTCGACGAGCGTCGCCAGATCGAGCGAGGCGAGATCGCCGCCGTCAGCGTACCGGTGGTACGGGCTGTCGAGGTAGGTGCCGGTGTTGCCGATCATCGTGATGACGTCCATCGCGAACTCCGTGCCCGGCGCGTACACCCCGCGGGACGCCTCACGCGTGAGGTGCGGAGTGATGACCGGCGCGGGGAGGCCGGGGTAGGTGACAAGTCCATCACGGATGCGATGACTCAGGTCGATCACCGTGCGGCGGCTCGGCCGCGCCCGGCCGGCCTCCTGCGCGTCATCGGCGGGTCCACCGGTTGCGGCTCCCGCCTCTGTCACGGCTGCCGCCTCCGGCACGGCTCCCGGCTCCGGCCCGACTTCCGCCTCCGGCACGACTCCCGCCTCCGACACGGCTCCCGCCTCCGACGCGGCTTCCGGGATGCCCCGGCTCCCGCGGTGCTGCTCCGCCACGATCTTCACGCCACGCAGCTCGACGCGGCCCACGAGTGCTAGGCCGAGGTGTTGCACGAAGAGCCGGCCCACGGCATCCGTGTCGAGGTCCGCGCTCGGAAGGTCGAGCCGAAAACCCTCCGCGGTGAGCGACCCGCCGTTGACGAACTCGACGGTGGCGTCGAAGTGGGCGCGATATTCGGTCATGGGCTACTCCCCGGGAGGCTGACGTGGAACGCCAGACTATCGGCGTGCCGCCTCACCCGAGGCGGTCGAGCGCCTGCTCCACGTCGGCGACGAGGTCGTCGATCGACTCGATGCCCACTGACAGCCTCACGATGTTCGCAGGCACCTCCAGCGCCGTGCCGCGCACCGACGCGTGGGTCATCTCGCTCGGGTATCCGATCAGCGACTCCACGCCGCCGAGCGACTCGGCCAGCTGGAACACGCGGGTGGACTCGGCGAGCCGGCGGGCGGCATCCGCTCCCCCGCGCACGGCGACCGAGAGCATGCCGCCGAAGCGCGTCATCTGGCGTGCGGCCAGGTCGTGGCCCGGGTGCGACGGCAACCCCGGGTAGTAGACGCGCTCGATCGATGGATGCTCCGACATTCGCTCCGCGATCGCCTGCGCGTTCTCGGAGTGCCGCTGCATGCGCACGTCGAGGGTCTTGATGCCGCGCACGGTCAGCCACGCCTCCATCGGCGCGGCGATCGCGCCCGCGGCGAACTGCTGGAACGCCAGCTTCTCGGCGAGGTCGTGCAACGAGGGAGCGGCTTCGCGCACGATGACGGCGCCGCCGATCACATCGGAGTGGCCGCCGAGGTACTTGGTGGTCGAGTGCACCACCACGTCGGCGCCGAGCGCCAACGGCTGCTGCAGTGCGGGCGAGGCGAACGTGTTGTCCACGACGACCGTCGCGCCGACCGCGTGGCCCAGCTCGGCGAGCGCGGTGATGTCGCTGATCTTCATCAACGGGTTGCTCGGCGTCTCGATCCAGAGCATTCGGGTGCGGCTGGCGGCGAGCGCGTTCCGCACCGCGTCGAGGTCGGTGAGGTCGACAGCGGTGTGACGGATGCCCCACTCGCCGTGGATGCGATCGATCAGCCGGTAGGTGCCGCCGTACACGTCGTTGCCGAGCACCACGTGATCACCCGGGCGTAGCGCAGAGCGCAGCAGGGCATCCTCCGCCGCGAGTCCGGATGCGAACGCGAGTGCACGGTCACCGCCCTCGAGCGCGGCGAGCACCACTTCCAGCGACGTGCGCGTCGGGTTGCCGCTGCGGCCGTACTCGTAGCCGCCGCGAAGCCCGCCGATGCCGTCCTGCACGAACGTGGACGACTGGTAGATGGGCGGCACGACGGCCCCGGTCGTGGGGTCGAACTCCTGCCCGGCGTGGATGGCGCGGGTGGCGAATCCGGTCTCGGCGTGTGCTTCGGTCATGCTCGGCTCTCTTCGTTGTGGTCTGTCAGCGGCTCAGGAACGCGAGCAGGTCGGCACGGGTGAGCACCGAGAGCGGCTTTCCTTCATCCGTCACCAACAGGGCGTTCGCCTCGCCGAGAGCGGCACGCGCGGCCGCCACGGTCTCGTTCACACCGATCAGCGGAAGCGGCGGCGCCACGAGCGACCCGACGCTGTCGGTCAGGCCGGCCTCGCCGCCGAACACCAGATCGAGCAATGTGCGCTCGTCGAGCGACCCGACGACCTCGCCGATCACGACGGGCGGCTCAGCACTGAGGATGGGCAACTGGCTGACGCCGTACTCCGTCATGATGGCGATCGCGTCGTGCACGGTGTCCGACGGATGCGCATGCACGAGATCCGGCAGCGCCGAAGACTTCGAGGCGATCACCTCGCGCACCGTCGCCTCGCCGGAGACATCGCTGAAGCCGTAGGAGCGCATCCAGCGATCGTTGAAGATCTTGCCCAGGTAACCGCGCCCACCGTCGGGCAGCAGCACGACCACGATGTCGTCGGGTCCCAGGCCGCGCGCGACGCGCAGTGCGGCGACCACGGCCATCCCACTGGATCCGCCGACGAGCAGCCCCTCTTCTCTGGCAAGCCGTCTGGTCATCGCGAACGAGTCGGCGTCGGAGACCGCGATGATCTCGTCGGGAACCGACCGGTCGTAGGCGTCCGGCCAGAAGTCCTCGCCGACGCCCTCCACGAGGTACGGCCGGCCGGTTCCGCCGGAGTACACAGAACCCTCGGGGTCGGCGCCGATGATCCGCACCCGACTCTCGGAGATCTCCTTGAGGTACCGTCCGGTTCCGGTGATCGTGCCGCCGGTGCCGACGCCCGCGACGAAGTGCGTGACACGCCCGTCGGTGTCGCGCCAGATCTCCGGACCCGTCGTCTCATAGTGGCTGCGCGGCCCGTTCGGGTTCGCGTACTGGTTCGGCTTGTAGGCGCCGGGGATCTCGCGCACCAGCCGGTCCGAGACGCTGTAGTACGAGTCGGGATCGTCGGGCGCCACAGCTGTCGGTGTGACCACGACCTCGGCGCCGTACGCGGTGAGCACGTTGCGCTTGTCCTCGCCCACCTTGTCGGGGAGTACGAAGACGCAGCGGTAGCCGCGCTGTTGCGCCACCAGGGCGAGGCCGACACCCGTGTTGCCGCTGGTCGGCTCGACGATCGTGCCGCCAGGCTTCAGCAGGCCGTCTCGCTCGGCGGCGTCGATGATGCGCTCGGCGATGCGGTCCTTGCTGGATCCGCCCGGATTGAAGTATTCGACCTTCACGAGCACTGTCGCACGGATCGGGTCGACACCGTTGTCTTCGGTGACGCGATTCAGGCGCACGAGCGGGGTGTCGCCGATCAGGTCGGTGACGGAGGCGGCGAACTTCATGGTGATCCTGTCGTTGTGCTTCGTATCGGGGCGGTCGATGGCGGATGCCTCGCGCACGCCCGGTCAGATCACTCAGCGATCACACGGCTGGGGCGGCGCGCCTCAGCGACGACAACAGTTCAGGAACACGCCATCCACCCTACCCACAAGCCCCCTCTACACCTATTTCAGGTTGGAAGACCCATTCCCGGCCCCTTGCGTCCTTGGCGTCGGCTCGGAGCCTGAAAAGGTGCCGGCGAGAACCCTCGGTATCGAGGCATCCCTAGACTGATCGCCATGTCCGTCTCGTCTCTCACGAACACGGCGCAGGACTACCTGAAGGTGATCTGGGCCGCGAACGAGTGGGAGCAGGTTCCCGTGACAGTCACCGCGCTGGCCGCACGCATCGGGGTGCGAGCCGCGACGGTGAGCGACGGCATCCGACGCCTGACCGAGCAAGGACTCGTGGTGCACGAGCCGTACGGCGCGGTCGCGCTGACCGAGACCGGACGGATGCACGCACTGGCGATGGTGCGCAGGCACCGGCTGATCGAGACATTCCTGGTGGAGACGCTCGGGTATCCCTGGGACGAAGTGCACGACGAGGCCGAAGTGCTCGAGCACGCGGTCTCCGACACGCTCATCGACCGCATCGACGCCGCGCTCGGGCATCCGGTGCGCGATCCCCATGGAGACCCGATCCCCACCGCCGACGGCGACCCGCGCACCCCGCACGCCCTTCCGCTTCTGGAGGCGGAGCCGAACGCAGCGCTGCACGTGGTGCGCATCTCGGACTCCGATCCGGCGGTGCTGCGCTACCTGGCCGAGCGGGGCATCCGCCTGGATGCCCGGGCCGCCCTGCTCGAGACCCGCCCCTTCACCGGCGACATCGTCGTCTCGGTCGACGACGGCGACCCGATCACGGTGGGCGATGTCGCGGCTCGCGCGATCTGGGTGGCACCGGTCGACTGACAGGGCGACCGCACGAAATGCGGTCGCCCCCTCAGTCCGGTCGCAGCTTCTGTCGCTTTCCGGCAGGGGTGGCGACGAAAAGTGCGACCTGAACTGAGTACTTCCCCTTCAAGCCACGCTGCGAGCGGGCGCGAGGGCCTCGGGCTCGACCTCGGCCGGCTCGCGCGGCACGAGCGGCACGGCGGCGACCGGCGCCAGCGCCACCAGTGCGAACGCGAGCGGGTACCCGACCAGTGTGATGAGTCCGCCGACGGCCGGTCCCACGATCGATGCGGCCAGATACTGTCCGGTGTTGTGCGTGCCGAGCGAGCGCCCCGACCAGAACGGCCCTGCCAGCTCCGCCACCGCCGTGTAGGTCAGCCCGTTGTCGGCGACGGTGATCGTGGCCGCCACGATGAGTACGGCGGCGCCGACCCAGGCAGGGGCCAGTCCGCTGACCCCCAAAATGACCATCACCCCGCCCGCGGCCCACGCCACCCAGCGCAACGGACGCATTCTGCTTCCCACCCGGTCCGAGAGCACACCGATCGCGACGCGACCGAGCGCGCCGACGAACTGCGAGAGACCGACCACGAGACCGGCAGTCGTCGTGCTCATCCCCCGGTCCGCCGTCAGCCACACCAGTCCGAAGATCGAGACGGTGAACTGCGGAACCACCAACAGGGCGGCCGCCAAGTGGATGCGCACCAGCGTCACCGACCCCTGGTACGGGTTCGCGGGACGCCCGGCGGCATCCGCTCCCGACCGTGCCGGGCGTGGCGGGTCGACGATCACCACGGCGCTGAGCACGGCGAGCATCGCCGTCAGCACGAGCGGCAGCGCCATCGCCGCCGAAACGCCGCCGGATGCCGCCAACGGCGGCACAGCGATCGCCGCGACCGCGACCCCCAGCGGCTGGCACATCTGCCGGATGCCCATCACGAACCCGCGCCGTTCCTTGCGGAACCAGCCGACGACGACCCGCCCGCTCGCGACGTTCGTGCCCCCCGACACGGCGCCGCCGAGCAGCAGGAATCCGCCCAGCCCCAGGTATCCCGACGCGGTCATCGCGCCGATTGCGGCGAGCGCGGTCAGCGCCATGCTTCCGGCGATCACCCATCGCTCGCCGATGCGGTCCGTGAGGGCACCCCACGCCACGAGCGTGATCACGAGGCCCAGTGTCGGTGCGGATGCCAGCAGTCCGGCCTGCGCGAGCGGAACGCCGCGCTGCGTGTGCAGCAGCGGGATGAGAAAGGCGGGTGCCGACTGGAACACCGTGCCCGCGGCTTGTGCCATGACGGCCGTCGCGAGCATGAGCCACGGCCGAAGCGATCCCGTCCGGGGCATCGAGGCTGGGTGTGCTGGTCGTCTCGGCGCCATGAGGCCTTCTCCTTACCGTCCGGCCGCACGCCCGGACACCATGCCGGTCTCCGGAAGGCGCGGCCTCGGGCTCGTTCGACCGTGACTCGTGCTCGTTACGGGATACCATAGTGGTATACCAATGCGTTCGCAAGCGGTGTCCCCCGCGGCTCGCGTTGCCCATACTGGAGGGATGCAAGGCGCCTCACAAACCGATCAGGTCTACGACCAGGTTCGGCAGGCCATCCTGTCGCTCGACATCGTGCCCGGGGCACGACTGAGCGAGCGCGGCCTCGAGGCGGAGTTCGGGGCATCCCGCACTCCCGTTCGTGCTGCACTGATGCGATTGCAGAACGAGGGCCTCGTGGCACGCGACGGCCGCGCCTGGCACGCCACGCCGATCGATCTCGACGAGGTGACCGCGCTCTCCGAATACCGGGAGGCCGTGGAGGCGGCGGGGGCCCGACTGGCGTGCGAACGGGCATCCGACGACCAGCTCGCGCGGTTCGCCGGGTCGGTGACGGCGCAGAGCACCGAGCCCGATGACGAGCACGCCGGCATGCGGCGCGGTTCGGACTTCCACGAGGGTCTGGCCGCACTCAGCGGCAACGCCTTCATCGCCCAGGCCGTCGCCGACGCCGTCACGCGCATGGCCAGGGCCCGCTGGCTCGAGATGCGCACCGAGGAGGGCAGGGCCGCCGCGTGGAACGAGCACGCCGGCATCGTGGATGCCATCGCGCACCGTGACGCGGATGCCGCAGCCGCAGCGATCGCGCACCACACGCACGCGAACCTCGACCGCCTGCTTGCGTCCATCCGTTCCGACCGCCGCGCGTTCGGCGCACGGGGCCTGCGCATCGTCGGCGAGTGATCGGCGAGCGGCTCAGCGCAGCCAGCGGATCAGCGCAGCCAGACGGCCGCGTCGGGCCGGAGCATTCCGCGCTGCACGGCTTCGCCGTCGCTGGCCAGCAGCACTTCGGCCCCTGCAGGAAGTGCGACAGGATGCTCGCCGTAGTTGGCGATGACTCGCACGCCCGAGTTCTCGAAGTCGAGCGTGGCCGCATCCGAAGCGTTCCAACGCAGCCCTCCGCCGCCGAGCCCGAGTCCCCTCCGCAACGCGATAGCACTCCGATAGAACTCGAGCGTCGAGCCCGGTGCGCCCTGTTGCCGATCGACGGCGAGTTCGCCGAACACGGCGGGCTGGGGCAGCCAGGTCGCGCCGGTCGGTCCGAATCCGAACCCGGGAGCGTCCGCCGCCCAGGGCAGGGGCACGCGGCAGCCATCCCGGCCGACCCGCGCGCCCTCGGTTCGGAAGAACGTCGGGTCCTGCCTGGCGTTGGCCGGAAGCGTCGTGTGCTCCGGGAGGCCGAGTTCCTCTCCCTGATACAGGTAGGCGGACCCTGGCAGCGCCAGCATCATCAAGGTCGCCGCCCGGCCGCGTTGCAATCCGACGACCGCATCGGGTTGCAGGTCGTCCGGGCCGATGCCGTGACGCGCCGCAGCGGCATCCGGCTCGCCGAACCGTGAGGCATGCCGCACGACGTCGTGGTTGGAAAGCACCCAGGTGGTCGTCGCCCCGACTCGGGCATTCGTGGCCAGGGCCTGGTCGATCGTGCGTTTCACGTTCGCCGCGTCCCACCCGGCAGTGAGGAACTCGAAGTTGAAAGCCTGCTGCATCTCGTCATGACGCACGTATCGAGCCAGCCGTTCGGGTTCGAACACCCACGCCTCGGCGACGAGCATGCGTGGCGGCCGATACTGCGCGAGCACGGCGTTCCACCCGCGATAGATGTCGTGCACGTCATCCTGGTCCCACATGGGCCCGGCGAGCTCGGCCTCGGTCGCCCGGTCGGTGTCGGGCAGGCCGTCTCGTTTGATCAGGCCGTGCGCGACATCCACACGGAACCCGTCGACGCCGCGGTCGAGCCAGAACCGCAGGATGTCTTCGAAGGCCTCGACGACGGCATCGGAGCGCCAGTCGAGGTCGGGCTGCCCCGGATCGAACAGGTGCAGATACCACTGGCCGGGCGTGCCATCGGCCTCCTCGACGCGCGTCCACGCCGGGCCGCCGAAGACCGACCGCCAGTTGTTCGGAGGCTCGCCGCCGTCACGCCCCTTCCCGTCTCGAAAGATGTATCTGCCGCGTTCCGGGCTTCCGGGAGCGGATGCCAGTGCCGCACGGAACCACGCATGCCGGCTCGAAGTGTGGTTGGGCACGAGATCGACGATGAGCTTCAATCCGCTGGCGTGTGCGGCCTGCAGCAGTGCGTCGAAGTCGGCGAGGGTGCCGAAGATCGGATCGACGTCGAGGTAGTCGGCGACGTCGTACCCGGCGTCGGCCTGCGGCGAAACGTAGAAGGGTGAGAGCCACAGGGCGTCGACGCCGAGTGAGACCAGATGGTCGAGGTGATCGAGGACTCCACGGAGGTCGCCCATGCCGTCGCCGTTCGCATCGGCGAACGACCGCGGGTAGATCTGGTAGATGACCGCATCCCGCCACCACTGATCGGCATCTATCCGGCCGGATGTGTGAGCGTTCACGGTGATCGCCACGACGAACTCCTTCCAGCGGCGGGTCGCGCCGCGCTTCTGTTGCTGTGCCCGAGAACGTTCATAACGCTTTGAACACATCGATGCAAGCGATTACATGAAACGCTTGCATTCCGAGCCTGAACGCGCATAACGTGACCTCGGACTTGAAGAACACGGCGTCGCGCCGGCCTCTCGGTCCAGAACCGCAGCATCATCCCCTCGCCCGACGCACAGTCGACGGGCGCCGGACGCACCCCAGAGTCGGAGTCGCACGGTCGGCTCCATCACCAGGAGAAGAGGATCATGATCGGAAACATCACACGCCGCAGACGAGGACGGACGGCCCGCATCACGGCCGTCGCCGTGGCCGCTGCTTCGGCACTCCTGCTCTCGGCATGCAGTGCCGGAGGCTCGAGCGGCGGATCGACGAGCGGAACGAGCAGCACGCCGTCCGGGAACGCCACCAAGGGCAGCATCTCCTTCTGGGCGGGCACCAACATCGTCGGCAACACCGACATGAACAAGGTGCTCATCGCCGCCTTCGAGAAGGAGTATCCGGGCATCTCGGTGAAGTACATCGTCGCCCCGCAGGACACCGACACCAACCGAGCGACCCTGACCACCCAGATCTCCGGTGGCAGCGGACCGGATGTCTTCCTCGGCGACGTGATCTGGCCCGCCCAGTTCGCCAGCCACCAGCTCGTCACGCCGTTGTCGAACTACCTTCCTTCCAGCTACTGGAAGCAGTTCGCGAACGGGCTCGTCGATGGAGCCACCTACAAGGGCAAGGTCTACGCGGCTCCGTTCTTCGAGGATCAGAGCTTCCTGTACTACCGCAAGGACATCCTCCAGGCGAACAACCTTCCGGTTCCCACCACGTGGGAACAGTTGGTGACCGAGGCCAAGCAAGTTCAGGCAAAGGGCCAGATCCAAGACGGATACGTCTTCCAGGGAGCCGACTACGAGGGCGCTACCTGCAACTACGTCGAGTTCCTGGCCGATGCCGGCGGAAAGGTTCTGAACACTGCAGGAACGAAGTCCGAGGTCGACAGCGCGGCGGCGTTGAAGGCCCTCACGTTCGAGCAGTCGCTGGTCAACGACGGCGTCAGTCCCAAGGCGCAGTCGACGTTCCAGGAACAGCAGTCGCTGAACGAGTTCAGCTCGGGCAAGGCGCTCTTCCTGCGCAACTGGGCATACGCCTACGCGGCTTCGCAGGGCACGGGCTCCGCGGTCACCGGCAAGGTCGGGATCGCACCGCTGCCCACCTTCGAAGGCCAGTCCAAGCCGGGTTACTCCAACATCGGAGGCTGGGACCTCTACATGAACCCGCACACGAAGAACCAGGCTGCCGACCTGACATTCATCAAGTGGATGACCGGTCAGACCGCGCAGAAGATCATCGCCACGCAGTTCAGCTACATTCCGACGAACGAGGCTGTGCGCACCACACCTGACGTCATCGCCAAGAGCGCCGTGCTCGCGACGGTGCCGAAGACCCGGTTGGTCGCCCGTCCGTCGAACACGCCGAACTATCCGGCGGTGAGCCAGGCGATCTACAACGCGGTCAACGGCGTTCTCGCCGGGTCGCTGCAGCCTGACGCGGCGATCAAGCAGATGAACTCGGGAATCACCACCGCACTGGGAAGTTCGGGCGGACTGTAAGATCTGGCCGACCGTCGGCGGGAGCGCGTCATCGATGCGCTCCCGCCGACGGTTCCAGTACCCGGCCACCACCGCATCAGCCCGATCGAGAGGAAACGTCGAAGATGACGACCAACACGGCTGCGCGAACCGGTCTTCGCGCCGCCAGACCGGCCCCGCCGCCCAAGCGGGGCGCGTATCACCGGCAGATGACGCGGGTCGGGTGGGGGTTCGCCTCCCCGGCTCTGATCATCGTCGCCGCGGTGACGCTCTTCCCGATCGCGTACAGCGTCGTGATGAGCTTCAGCAACGTGAACGTCACGGGCAACGGCTTCGAGCTCGACGGGTTCACGCTCAGCAACTACAGCATCGTGCTGAGCGCATCGCGCTGGCAGGAGGCGTTGCTCTTCACGGTCGGATTCACCGTGGTCACCGTGATCATCGAGCTGGTGCTCGGAACACTCATCGCACTCGTGCTCGAGAAGCTGATCGCGATGCGCGGATGGATGATGGCGGTACTGCTCATTCCGTGGTCGCTGATCACGGTCATCTCGGCCACATTGTGGGGCTACATCTTCGACCCGTCCTTCGGGGTCGCCGACGCCATCTTCAAGGCCCTCGGTCTCGGTTCGCCCGTCATCCTCGGCTCTCCTGCTCCCGCGATCGTCGCTCTGGTGATCGCGGATGTCTGGAAGACCACCCCGTTCGTGGCGATCCTGGTTCTCGCCGGCCTCGTCATGCTGCCCGGCGATGTCTTCGAGGCTGCAGAGGTCGACGGGGCGAGCGGCTGGAAGACGTTCTGGCGGGTGACGGTTCCCCTGCTCAGGCCGACCATCGCCCTGGCCGTTCTCTTCCGCATCCTGCAGGCGTTCGGCGTCTTCGATCTGCCGTTCGTGCTGACCCAAGGCGGTCCGGAGAACGCGACCACGTCGCTCGCGATCCTGGGTTATCAGGTCATGTTCCAGAACCTCCACTTCGGCCTCGGCGCGGCGATCGCCGTGACCTCGGCGCTGCTGGTCATCATCGGATGCCTGCTCTTCCTGCGCGTGTTCCGCTCGCAGGTGACCGAGACGGAGGAGAACTGATGTCGGCCGGTCGCACATCGCGCGGCGGCAAGATCGGGCTGACGATCGCAACCGCCGTCATCTTCGTGTTCGTGATGACGCCGATCTACTGGCTGATCTCGACGGGGTTCAAGACGACGGCAGGCGTCGCGGCGCCCTCACCGCAGTGGTTCCCCAATCCCGTCTCGTTCGAGAACTACATTCAGGCGTTCGCGGACTACTCGTTCGGCATCTACATCATCAATTCCGTGATCGTCGCCGTCGTCTCCACGTTCCTGGTGCTGGTGTTCGGCACACTGGCGGGCTACGCGTTCGCGAAGCTCCCGCTGCGGGGCAAGCTGCCCATGCTGGTCGCACTGCTCATGATCAGTGTGTTCCCGGCGATCGCCTTGATCGCCCCGTTGTATCTGCTCATGCGCGACCTGAACTGGCTGAACAGCTACCAGGCGCTGATCATCCCCTACACCGCACTCAATCTGCCGTTCTCGATCTGGATACTGCGGAACTACTTCCTCGGCGTGCCCGACGAGATCGAGGAGTCAGCGCGCATGGATGGCGCAGGTCCGTTCCGCACACTGTTCACCGTGGTGCTGCCCATGGCCTTGCCCGGATTGTTCACCGCAGGAATTTTCGCCTTCACGGCGTGCTGGACGGAGTTCCTGATGGCGTTGTCGTTCAACTCGGAGAACAGCTTTCGAACGATTCCCGTCGGCATCGCCCTGTTCGGCACTCCGCACGTGACGCCGTACGGCATCATCTTCGCTGCGGCGACAGTGGCGATCGTGCCGATAGCGGTTCTGGTCTTCGTGTTCCGCAAGTCGGTGGTCTCCGGGCTCACATCGGGAGCGGTCAAGGGGTAGCAGTGTACGAATCGCCGGACTCACGGTCACTGCGCGCCGTAGGCATTGCCGAAGGCGCGCAGTGACCGGTATCGAAGACGTCGCCAGACTCTCCGGCGTTTCCACCGCCACCGTCTCCCGGGCGCTGCGCGGGCTGCCGAACGTGTCACCGAGCACGCGTGATGCGATCCGGAGGGTGGCGGACGAGCTGGGCTACGTGCCGTCCTCGATCGCCGCGGGTCTCGCCTCCGGCCACACCATGGCCATGGGAGTGGTGGTGCCCACCATCGCGCCGTGGTACTACGCGACGGTGGTCGAGGGCATCGACTCGGCGTTGCGAGCGGCGAGCTACGACCTCATCCTGTTCAATCTCGGTGGGTGGCCGGGCGGGGAACGCGAGCGCGTCTTCCACCGATCGATCCTGCGTAAGCGAACGGATGCCCTGATCGCCCTGAACGTCGACTTCACGGCCGAGGAGCGGCGCCAACTCGCCTCTACGGGACATCCTGCGATCATCGTGGGAGGCGCCGTTCGTGGGCTCCGCCACGTCGACATCGGCGAGCAGCAGGCGGCCCGACTGGCGACGGAGCACCTTCTGGCACTGGGACATCGCCACATCGTGCACCTGGCGGGCGATACCGTACCTGGGCTCACGAAAGACGTCCCGATCAAACGACGCCGCGGATACGAGGCCGCACTCGTCGACGCCGGGGTGACGCCGTGTGCCGACTCGAGCATTCCGGTCGGGTACCGGGTCGACGAGGCCAAGTCGGCGTTCGCAGCGTTGCTGGATTCCTCCGCAGCCCGCCCGAGCGCGGTCTTCGCCGACACCGACGAGATGGCGATCGGGGCGATTCTCGCTGCGCGCGATGCCGGCCTGCGAGTGCCCGAAGACCTTTCGATCGTCGGGATCGACGATCACCCGCTGGCGGCGCCTTTCGGTCTCACGACTGTTGCGCAGGATGCGTTCGGTCAGGGCGTGCTGGCCGCCGAGATGTTGCTGGCCGAGCTCGAAGACCCCGCGGCCAAGCACCGCTCCGTGCGATACCCGGTGCAACTGGTGCTGCGCGGCAGCACCGCCCCGCCTGCAGGCTGACCGTTCGCGGGATTCGGCCGGCCTGCGGGAGAACGGACGGCCTGCCGGATGAATCGGCGTGAGTCATCCGGCGCATCGTTGAAGCTCCGGCCGAGCGAACCGTGGCGTGCTCCGACCACGACGCTCGAGCACAGCGCCTCAGTCGGCGTCGCCGATTCCGATCGCCTCCGCCTGCTGCTCCGCGTCTTCGATCGCCCCGTCTGCACGGCGCAGGGCACGCCGACCGAACAGGATGATGAACGTAGAGATCACGAGAACGACCGCGCCGAAGAGGAACGGCACCGCGGCGCCGAACGCGCCACCGAGGGCAGCGGCGACCGGCGGGGCGATCGCGCCACCGATGAACCGCACGCCGGAGTAGGCCGATGACGCGACGGGCCGCGGCAGATCCGTCGCCTCCATCGAACACTCCGTGAGCACCGTGTTCAGGATGCCGAGGAAGATGCCGCCGACGATGACGAGCACGATGATCGCGACCATCGACTTCACGAAGAGTGCGACGAGCAGCAGGTCGATCGCGAGCAGCGGGATGACTGCTATCAGCACGGTCGTGCGGCGCATCCGGTTTGTCAGAGCCGGCGCGAGCCACACCGACGCAACCGCCAGGCACACACCCCAGCCCGTGAAGATGAGGCCGAGCGGGATCGCGTCAGCGAGTCCGAGATCGGCGAGCGCGAACGGTGTGTAGGCCAGCAGCACGAAGAAGCCCATGTTGTAGAACAGTGCAGCAGCGGCCATGACGCCGAGCCCGGGCTTCGCCAGTCCACGGAACGGCGCGGTGAGCTTGGTGGGAACGGGCTTCTTCTCGTCCCTGGCACGCAGCATGGTCACGATGGCGAGGAATCCGACGGCCATCAGAGTGGCGGTGCCGAAGAACGGGCCGCGCCACGAGACGCTGCCGAGCAGCCCGCCCACGAGAGGACCGAGGGCCATGCCCAGGCCGAGCGCCGCCTCATACAGGATGATCGCCTGCGACGCCCCGCCGGAAGCCGCCCCGACGATCGCGGCGAGCGCCGTGGAGATGAAGAGCGCGTTGCCGAGGCCCCAGCCGGCGCGGAATCCGATGATGTCCCATACCGATCCGCTGGCGCCGGCGAGAGCCGCGAACACGACGATCACCGCAAGGCCGATGAGCAAGGTCTTCTTCGTGCCGATGCGCGTGGAGAGCCAGCTCGTGAAGAACATCGCGGCGCCGGTGATCAGCAGGTAGGTGGTGAAGAGAAGCTCGGTCTGCGCCGCGGTCGCCTTCAGGCTGCTGGCGATGGCCGGGAGGATCGGGTCGACCAGGCCGATGCCCATGAACGACACGACGCACGCGAAGGCGACGGCCCACACGGCCATCGGCTGCTTCAGGATGCTCTTGCCGCCGGAGCGCGCCGCACCGTGCGATGCGTGATGGCCGGCGTTGCCGGGCTGCGGAATGGAGTTCGTATCGGAGGAGATGTCGGTCTGCGTCATCGTGTTAGTCGTTCGTCTTTCGTGAGGGTGATTCCGGCGAGTTGGATGCCCGCGCAATGCGCGGAAGCAGGATCTCCAACGCGTGCTGCACGGTGCGACGGTCGTCGCCGTCGAGGTCTTCGAAGTACGGGAGCAGCGCCGTCGCCAGCGTGTTGCGCCACTCGGTGAGCTGGATGATGCCCTTTGCGGAGATGCCGATCTGCCAGGCCCTCGCGTCGTCGGCATCCGCGATGCGCTTCACCCACTCGCGCTCGACCAGCCCGGCGACGATCTTGGTCATCGTCGGCTGGGCGACCTGGCTGGCGGCGGCGAGCTCGCCGAGACGCATCGGCCCTGACTGCTGAAGGACTGCCAGCGTGCGCCAGGTCGCCGGGCCTTCCGGGCCACCGGAGAGCCGGTGGGCGAGCCGGGTCACACGACCACCGAGTTGCACGAAATCACTGAGGAGGTATCGCAGTTCGGCTTCGCTGCCCGTCTGGTCCCTGACGCGCAGCGAGATCGGTTCGGTAAGCATGAAACAATCATATATAGCTAGGCTATATATTTCAAGTCACGCAACCCGGCCATCCGCCGAGACTACGTATCCGGCGGCGAGACTATGGTCAATGGCCGTAGTCTCGCCGCCGGTTTCGTAGCCTCGGTGCCGGTTTCGTAGCCTCGGTGCCGGATCCGTAGTCTCGACGGCCGGCCACCAGTCTCGGCGCGGAAACCACACGCGGAGACCACCGTCTCTTCGGCCGGGCACGACGAAGGGCGCCGTCCCTGGCCGCAGCCTGAGGGATGACGCCCTTGCCTGGTTCCGCGTGGAACTGGTGCCCCTGACGGGGCGCCTACTACTTGAGCGTGACGGTCGCGCCGGCCTCTTCGAGAGCGGCCTTCGCCTTGTCAGCAGCCTCCTTGTTCGCGCCCTCGAGCACGGCCTTCGGGGCGCCGTCGACGACGGCCTTCGCCTCGCCGAGGCCGAGCGAGGTCAGTTCACGCACGACCTTGATGACCTGGATCTTCTTCTCACCGGCAGCCTCGAGGATGACGTCGAAGGAGTCCTTCTCCTCAACCTCTTCGGCAGCGGCACCGGCGCCCCCGGCGGCCGGGGCGGCAACGGCGACGGGCGCAGCGGCGGTGACCTCGAAGGTCTCCTCGAACGCCTTGACGAACTCCGACAGCTCGATGAGCGTCAGACCCTTGAACTGCTCGAGCAGTTCCTCGGTGGACAGCTTTGCAGCCATTTTCTTCTCCTTGGTTTCTTGTCGTGTACTCACCGCGGTGAGCATCCATCGCCCCGAAGGGCGAGCGGATGCCTACGCTGCGGACTCCTGCTTCTCACGCAGCGCGTCGACCGTGCGAACGGCCTTCGACAGCGGTGCGTTGAACAGATATGCGGCTCCGAACAGCGAGGCCTTGAAGGCACCGGCCAGCTTGGCCAGCAGCACCTCACGGGACTCGAGGTCGGCGAGCTTGCCTACCTCTTCGGCGGAAAGGGCGGCACCGTCGAAGTACCCGCCCTTGACCACGAGAAGAGGGTTCGCCTTGGCGAAGTCGCGCAGACCCTTGGCGACGTTCACGGGGTCACCGTGCACGAAGGCGATCGCGGACGGTCCGGCGAGCTCGTCGTCGAACGTCGAGATGCCGGCGTTGTTCGCCGCGATCTTGGTCAGCGTGTTCTTCACCACGGCGTAGGTCGCGTCTGCACTGATGGAACGACGGAGCTCCTTGAGCTTCGCAACAGACAGACCGCGATACTCGGTCAGCAGAACGGCGGTCGAGCTCTTGAACTTCTCCTCGAGCTCGGCAACCGTGGCTTCCTTGTTCGCCATGGCCACTCCTCTTACTTGCGAGACGCGCGGCGGATGCTGCGCGTCGCCTTCAGACCGTCTGAGAGAAAGAAAAACGCTCCATGCGCAGGCACGGAGCGTGTCGGATGCCCGCACTACGCGGGCTTCGTCTCGATCTCACCTGCGCGGGCCGTCTCGATCCGATCGGCAACTCCGGTGTTGAACCGGGTGCTGACCAGCGCGAGAGCCTTCGATCGACGTGCGCGCACGCCGATGACCGGCGGTCTTGGGCTTCGTCAAGCGTACGTGACGCGCGACGGATGCTGCAAATCGCGGCATGCATGCACGCGTTCGACAGGACATCCACCTCGAAGCATGCCCATCCGGCATGTTCTCGGCGGGAGAGCGCGATCTGTCATGTCGAGCGAGGGGTGACGGTGCATCCCCGACCTGGAGGGCGACCAGACCGCCTGCACCTGGGTCGTCGTCGCCACCCGGCTGCTGCACCGGCTGAACGAGTTCTGAGCCGGGTACGGGTCGGCCGGCCGGCTCCGAGCATCCGTGGCGCTCCATCACGCACGGGTGAAAACGGGTCAGGCGAGGATCGTCCAGGGGTCCTCGATGAGTCTCGTGAACGTCTGCAGCCACTGCGCGGCCAGTGCGCCGTCGATGATGCGGTGGTCGCTGTTCAGGGTGTAGCGCATGCGGCGACGCGGCACGATCTGCCCGTCGACCACGGCCGGCTCCAGCTTCGTGCCGCCGACCGCGAGGATCGCACCCTCCGGCGGGTTGATGATCGCGGTGAATTCCTCGACCCCGTACATGCCGAGGTTGCTGATGGTGAAGGTGCCGCCGCTCATCTGATCCGGTGTGAGCTTGCGATCCTGCGCCAAGGTCACCAGGCGCTTCGCCTCCTCGGCCAGCCGCCCGACGGACTTGGTGTCCGCGTCGTCGATCACCGGCACGACGAGCCCGTGGTCGGAGGCGACGGCGATGCCGATGTTGATGCGGTGGTGCACCTGCATGGCGGTGGAATCGTCGCCCGGGTAGCTGGCGTTCACCAGCGGATGCTCGCGGAGCGCGAGTGCAGCGGCCCGAACGAGCAGGTCGTTGACGCTGATCTTCTGCCGGCCCGCTGCGACGAGACGTTCGTTGAGCGTGGCGCGCATGGTCATCAGCTCTTCGGCGTCTGCCACCGCGGTGACGGCGAAGTGCGGGATGCTCCGGGCGCTCTCCGCGAGACGCCGCGCGATCACCCGCCGCACGGAGTCCATCGGCACCTGCTCGGTGCCGCGGCGCTCGTCCAGCGACGAGGGCGCCGCCGCAGGTTTTGCCGGCGCGGCCGGAGCTGCAGCGGGCACTGCCGCCGGCCGACCCGCGGCCGGAGTCGGCTGGGCGGCCGCGCCCTGCTCGGCCGGCACACCGGGCGTCGGAGCGCCGATCAGGTTCTCGACATCGGCTCGGATGATCCGTCCGCCGGGCCCGGAGCCCGTCACAGAGCGCAGGTCGATGCCGTGCTCGCGTGCGATGGTGCGCACAACGGGAGAGGCGAGCAGCCGCTCGCGCGAGTTCGCACCGGAGGCGCCGGGGGTCGGAACCTCCGGAACAGTCGAGGCCTCCGCCTTCACCGGCTCATCGGCCGCGGCGACGACTTCTTCCGGAATGGTCGCCTGCGATGCGCTCGGCGCCGCACCGTCGTCACCCGAACCGCCAGGTGTGCCGTCGAGTTCGGCGATCGGCGTTCCGATCGTCACCGTCTCACCCTCAGGTACGAGGATCGCCGTGAGCACACCGGCTTCGTACGCCTCGAACTCCATCGTGGCCTTGTCGGTCTCGATCTCGGCCAGCACATCGCCGGCCTCGACGTGATCCCCGATCTTCTTGTGCCAGGTGGAGATGGCGCCCTCCTCCATGGTGTCGGAGAGGCGGGGCATGGTGATCTGTTTCATGTCGATTCCTTCTCAGCGCCGACGCCCGACGGCGTCGAGCGTCTCGCGGATGGCGCTCACGACGTCGTCGAACGACGGCAGTGCCGCGGTCTCCAGCGGCTTCGCGTAGGGCATCGGCACCTCGGCCATCGCCACGCGGCGCACCGGGGCATCCAGATAGTCGAACGCTCCGTCCGAGATCGATGCGGCGACCTCTGCGCCGATGCCGTAGGTGAGCCAGTCGTCTTCGAGCATGACGGCGGCGTTCGTCTTCTTCACCGATTCGATGATGGTGTCGCGGTCCAGCGGCCGCAGGCTGCACAGATCGATCACCTCGATGTCGAGACCGTCGGTCTCGGCGAGGCGTTCGGCGGCCTGCTTGGCGACCACGGCCATCCGCGAGTATCCGATCAGGGTCAGGTCCTTGCCCTCACGGGTCACCTTCGCCTTGCCGATCGTGGCCGGCTCGAGAACGTCGGGCACCTCGCCCTTCGTGTTGTAGAGCGCAAGGTTCTCCAGGAAAAGCACCGGGTCGTCGTCGCGGATGGATGCCATCAGCAGTGCCTTGGCGTCGGCAGGCGTCGCCGGGGCGACCACCTTCAGCCCCGGCACGAACGCGTAGTAGAGCTCGATGTTCTGCGAGTGCGAGGCACCGAGCTGCTGGCCGCCGCCACCGGGGGTGCGGATGACCATGGGCACGCTGAGCTGCCCGCCGAACATGCCATGGATCTTCGCCGCGTGGTTCACGATCTCGTCGAGCGCGAGGAGCGAGAAATTGATCGTCATGATCTCAACGACCGGGCGCAGACCGAGCATGGCCGCACCGATCGCGGCTCCGGTGAAGCCGCCCTCGGAGATCGGGGTGTCGCGCACACGGCGAGCGCCGAACTCCTTGAGCAGGCCGGCCGTGATCTTGTACGAGCCGTCGAAGATGCCGATCTCCTCGCCCATCAGCATCACGTTCTCATCGCGCAGGAGCTCCGCGCGAAGCGTGTCGTGCAGGGCCTGGCGGTACGTCATCTCGGTCATGCGGCACCTCCTTCGGCCGAATTCGAAACAGCAGGGGCCGGAACGGGAAGCGCCGGGTACAGCGGCTGGCCCGGATACCTGCGGGAATCGTTCGGCACCGGGGTGGCGTAGGTGTAGTCGAACAGGGTGGATGCTTCGGGCTGCGGGCTCGAGGAGGCGAACGCGGCGGCGTCGTCGACTATCGCCATGACATCCGCGTCGATCTTCGCCAGGGCGGCGTCATCGAGCACGCCCGCCTTCTTCAGCGCATCGGCGAACGTGTGCACGGGGTCGTGCTCCTTCAGCCCCGCCACCTCTTCTGCGCTGCGGTACTTCGCCGGGTCGACGACCGAGTGGCCGCGCAGGCGCTCGGTCATCACCTCGAGGAGGTACGGTCGGCCGCCTCGCGCGACCTCCACCGCGTGCTTCGCGGCCTCGGCGGTCTTCTCGGGGTCGAGGCCGTCAACCCTGGCGGACTCGATGCGGTAGGCGGCACCGCGCTTGTACAGCTCGGGCTCCGCCGAGGAGTGCTCGACGTCTGTGCCCATTCCGAGACCGTTGTTGATGATCACGTAGACGATCGGCAGATCCCACAGGCCTGCCAGGTTGACCGACTCGTGGAAGGCGCCGGTCGCCGTGGTTCCGTCGCCCATGGTGCACATCACGATCTCGGGGCGATCCTGGTATTGCAGTGCCAGGGCTGCACCGGTGGCGATGGGCAGCTGACCACCGACGATTCCGTACCCGCCGAGCAGGCGATGCGTCACGTCGAACATGTGCATCGAACCGCCCCAGCCCTTCGAGACGCCGTCGACGCGGCCGTAGAGTTCGGCCATCACCTTGCGTGGGTCGATTCCGCGATCGATCGCGTAACCGTGCTCACGGTAGTTCGTGAAGAGGTAGTCGCCGGCGTCGAGCTCGCCGAGCAGGCCGACGATCGCGGCCTCCTCGCCGAGGTTCAGGTGACAGTAGCCACCGATCAGGGCCTCCGTGTATGCGCGCTGCGCCCTCTCCTCGAACCGTCGGATCAGCACCATCCGCCGGTAGTAGTCCGTCAACCGTTGCCGCCGCGCCTCGTCCGCCTTCGCACGAGGCGGCGTAGCCTTCGCCGAGCCGGTGTCGCTCGACCGTGGCCGGGTTGTGCGTGTGGTGGGCTTGGTGCGTGCGGACGCGGTGCGTGTCGTCCGGGCCGGATCGGCCATCGATCGTTCTCCTCCCGGCGCTTTGTGAACGCCTGATGTAAATGACACCGGTGAGTATCATTACAAGCAGAATCATACGCCGGAGTGCGATGAAGTGGGAAGGCGCGACCGTGGAGAGCACCGCCGTCGAGAACTCCGCCGACGACAACACCGGCCAGCACCGGCGTGGCCGCCCGACCGCCGAGCAGCGAGAGGAGCGGCGCGAGCGGATGCTGCAGCGCTCGCTCTCCGTGTTCCTCGAGCGCGGATATCAGGGAGCCACGCTCGACGAATTGGCGCGGGCATCCGGAGTCACCAAACGCACCATCTACACGGACTACGGCGACAAGGCTGGTCTGTTCGCCGCGATGGTCGACGCGCTCGCCGGCGGCATCAGCCAGGGGCCGGATGCCGCAGGAGACACGCTCAAGTCGCTGGCCACCCGCATCGTGTTCCGCATTCACTCCGACGAGCTCGTCGGACTGCACCGGCTGGTGATCGCCGAGTCACCGCGGCTCCCTGAACTCGCCAGGTCGTTCTACGAGCACACCGATGCACGCCACATCGCGGCGCTGCGCGTGCACCTGGCGGAGGAGCACGGAGCGGACTCCCGCACGCTCGCCCCCGCGCTGTTCTCCCTGCTCCTCGGCGAGCGCCACAGGCAGCGGCTGCTCGGCGTGCGCGGTGCCGCATCCGAGGCGCAGGCCAGGACGATCGCAGACAGCGCGCTGCGTCAACTCGGACTGGGCCGCGCCCCGTCGGGTTGAGCACTGCCGGGTTGAGCACTGTCGGATTGAGCACTGCCGGGTTGAGCACTGCCGGATTGAGCACTGCCGGGTTGAGCACTGTCGGATTGAACGCTGCGGGGTTGAACGGGGTATCGCCCGGACCACCCCTCGACGCGATGCTTCGAACGCGTCATGCCTGTCAGATGTTGAACCCGAGGGCGCGCATCATGTCGCGCCCGTCGGGAGTGATGCGCTCCGGAGTCCAGGCCGGCATCCACACCCAGGAGATCTCGTGACGCTCGACGACCCCGTTCAACGCCCATGTCGTCTGGGAAGCGAGATCGTCTTGCAAGGGGCACTCGGCCGTTGTCAACGTCATGTAGATCATCAGGGAGTCGGCGGTGTCGTCCCAGCCGAGCCCGTAGATCAGGCCCAGATCGACCACGTTCACGCCAAGCTCGGGATCGATCACGTCCTTGAGCGACTCCTCGATCTGCTCGCGCACATCCGGCTCGAGTTCGCAGATCATCAGAATTGCTCGCCCTGACCGGCGGTGACCAGCACGTCGCCGTCGATCACGTCGACGGCGAAGACGGGCACCGGATCGGTCGCCGGAAGCGAAAGCGGACGTCCGGTGGCCAGATCGAAGGTGGCGCCGTGAGCCCAGCACTCGATGTGTCCGGCTTCGACGAAACCGTCGGAGAGCGAGATCTCGGCGTGCGAGCACGTGTCGCCCAGCGCGTGCAGGCGGCCGTCGGAGTCTTTGACGACGACGACGGGAACACCATCGACGATCGCCTTGAACGGACGGCCCGGACTCAACTCGACCTCGCGACACACCTTGGATTGCATGGCTCAATGATAGATAATAAAACGGACAATCATCCTGTTAATTATCCGAACCTTTCGAACCAGGAGGTCCCCATGACCTACGTGATCGGTGCCGCCTGCATCGATGTGATGGACCGCGCGTGCGTCGACGAGTGCCCCGTCGACTGCATCTACGAAGGCGGCAGAACGCTGTACATCCACCCGGACGAATGCATCGACTGCGGTGCGTGCGAGCCGGTGTGCCCGGTGGAGGCGATCACCTACGAGGACGATGTCCCCGACAGGTGGGGCGACTTCGTCGCCGACAACGCCCGATTCTTCTCCGGGCCGCTGCCGGGCATCGTCGCGCCCATCGGATCGCCAGGAGGCGCCGCGAAACTGGGGCCGCTCGGCGTGGATACGCCGCTCGTCACCGGTTACCCGCCCTTGGCCGAACGTGACGACACACGTGACAACCGGGCGGGGTTCGGGGCATGAGCGCAGGCGGAGTGCCACGGATCACCCTGGGCGCGGCCTTGGAGGCGGAGCATCGCGAGATCGACGGCGGCATCGAGCGCTTTCTCGACACGCTTCGGCGAGGCGCCCCCGATACCGAGTCGCTCATTCGTGCCATGGGAGGTCTGCGCAGGCACATCTACCTGGAAGAAACGTTCCTCTTTCCGCCGCTGAAGGAGGTCGGGATGACGATGCCCGTCTTCGTTATGCTGCGTGAGCACGGCGAGTTGTGGCTGGCGATGGACGGCATCGAGGCCCAGCTGACCGACGGGGCCGAGCTCGAAGCCGTCGGCCGTTCCGCGCTCGAACTGCTCTCCTTGCTCGACAAGCACAACTCGAAGGAGGAGCCGATCATCTACACGAAGGCGGACGAGGTGCTCGACGGCGATGCGAGCGCCGAGCTGCGGATCTATCTCACCGATGGTGCTCTTCCCGACGGCTGGGTCTGTTCCGGCGCACTCGCGTAACCACCGCATCCGGGGCTCGTCGAAGAGGCCTCGACAAGAGGCCGTCGAACCGGTTCAGTCGCGCCAGGAGTGCTGGGGATCGTAGCCGAGCAGTCGTCGCGCCTTGCCGATCGAGAGCAACGTGTCGTGTTCGCCGAGATCGCGGGCGACCGGAACGTCGGCGAACTCGGCGGCGGCCAGCTCGGCATTCGGCCGGTTCGACACGGTGTCTGCGGCGGCGATGATGAACACGTCGAAGCCCGTCGCATCCGATTCCAGCGCCTTCAGGATGGCGTGCGAACCGTCACGCGCGTCGATGTAGCCCCACGCGTTCCAGCGACGGTTCTTCGGGTCTGTGTCGTGCTCGGGGAAGGCCGCATAGTCCTCAGGGTCCATCACGTTCGAGAACCGCAGGGCGATGATCTTGAGCGCCGGGTCCCACCTGGTGAACTGCCGCGCCATCGTCTCCTCGAGATGCTTGACCAGCGAGTAGGTGGACTCGGGACGCCCGGGGTATTCCTCGTCGATCGGCAGGTAGGGCGGATCCTCGTCGAACGGCAGACCGAGCACCGTCTCGCTCGACGCGTACACGATGTTGCGGATGCCGAGAGTACGTGCCGCCTGGAACACGTGATATGTGCTCAGCATGTTGTTCTCGAACGTGGCGACGTCGCTCCGGATGCCGGGGGCCGGGATGGCGCCCAGGTGCACGATCGCGTCGTACCCGGTCTGCCTCGCGCCCTCGTGCACTCCGGCGAGCGCATCCACCACCTGGCCGTAGTCCGTCAGGTCGACCTGCAGGAAGCCCGGACCGCGGATGCCCGTCACATCGAACGACGTGACGTCGTGACCGGCCTCGCGGAGCATCCGCACCGCAGTTCGTCCGAGCTTGCCCGATCCACCGGTGAGAGCGATTCGCATGAGCGACAGTCTGGCACCGTTGGCCCGTGCGGGGGCCGGTACCGCCTGACGATCGTCGGCGCCGTGAGCCTTACCGCTACATCAATCGGCATCCGCTACAGGAATGGGCATCCGCTTCCGCCACACCAATCGGCAACCGCTACACAGATCGGCATCCGCTACTGGAATTTCCTATAGCGGATGCCGATCTATGTAGCGCTTCCCACGCAGCCCTCGACCGCGCGGCGGTCTACGCCGTTCGACAGTCATCCAGCGGTGGCGGAGTCCTTGGCCTCGGCTGTCGTTGCGTCCGTGGGCTCCACGGCCGGGGCGTCATCGGACTCGGCCATGGCCTCGGACTCGAGGTCGTCGGATACCTCGTGCTCGGGCTCCACCTCGGGCTCCGGCTCCACCTCGTCCGCGGACGCCAGCTGCTGCGGCTCCGCGTCGTCCGCCGACGCGAGCGGTTCCTCCGCGCCGGGCTCGGCCGCACCGGAATCCTCGTGCAGAGGCAGCCGCACCGTGAACCGGGTCTCCCCCGGCTCGCTCTCCACCTCCACCGTGCCACCCTGCGCCTCGACGACGGCACGCACGATGGCGAGGCCCAGGCCTGTCGACCCGGTGTGCCGCGATCGCGACGAGTCGCCCCGGGCGAACCGCTCGAACAGTCTCGACTGGAGATCGTCGGGGATGCCGGGGCCGTCATCGGTGACCGTGACGACGGCGAACGAACGCTGCACCCTGCGGTCGACGGACAGCGCTGTGGCCACGCTCGTTCCCTCCGGCGTGTGCACGCGGGCGTTCGTCAGCAGGTTCGCGATCACCTCGTAGATGCGCGGAGAGTCACCCAGCACGGTGACCGGTTCAGGCGGAAGGTCGACGGTCCAGCTGTGGTCGCGTCCGGCAGCGTGCGCGTCGGAGACAGCGTCGATGACGACGCGCGAGAGGTCGACGGGGTCGCGGTCGAGTTCACGGCCCTCGTCCAGGCGCGCGAGGAGCAGCAGGTCTTCGACGAGCGCGGTCATCCGCTCCGCCTCCGACTCGATGCGGCCGAGTGCCCGCACCGTGTCGGCCGGCAGCTGCTCCGGCGCCCGTCTGGTGAGCTCCGCGTAGCCGCGGATCGAGGCGAGCGGCGTGCGCAGCTCGTGCGAGGCGTCCGCGACGAATTGCCTCACCTTGTTCTCACTCGCCTGGCGCGACGACAGGGCGGATGCCACGTGCCCGAGCATGTGATTGAACGCCGCCCCGACGCGGCCCACCTCGGTGTGCGGGTCGGTGTCCTGCTCAGGCACGCGGACTCCCAGCGCCACCTCGCCGCGGTCCAGCGGAAGTCGCGACACCGCGGTCGCCGTGGCCGCAACCCGGTCGAGCGGGCGCAGTGCGAGCACGACGATGAGCAGCCCAACTCCCCCGGCCAACGCGATGGCCACGGCGGTGACGAGAAGGAAGATGGTCAGCAGTTGGGCGGTCGTGGCGTTCACCGCCGACAGTGGAAGCCCGATGACGAGCGTTCCCGTCGGAAGCTGCACGGCCTCCATGCGGAACTGGCCGAGGGTGCCGCCCAGATCGACGTCGACCGGCTGAGCGCCCGGGGCGATTGCCGCGATGTTCGCATTCGCGTCGCTCGACGTCTGCTGTTGCGGCGCAGTGGGATCACGGGGGCTCAAGTAGACGGCATTGACGTCGCCTCGATCGCTCACCACCGCGACGACGGTTCCCGCGCTGAGGCCCGGCGTACTGACCACATCGGCCAGAAGCTGCTTAGCGGAAACACCGCCCGGCTCGCTGAGGGAGCGCAGAGCGGCGAACGACGCGCGCTGGCCCGCGTACTCCACCTGATGGTCGAGTTGCCCGACCAGGTAGCTGCGCAGGAATAGCGCGCTGACCAGGCTGACGACCACGCCGAGCACGGCGACGAGCGCGACGACGGAGAAGACCAGCTTGGTGCGCAGCGTCATGCGACGCGCCGGATGGAGCATCCTGCGCCACCACGATCCGCCCGCTCGGGCCCCCCGGCTCGATCCCGCCGCAGCGCCGCCCTCATACGGGTTCGGCGTGCCCGGTGAGGCCGTCGTACTCATGGGTTCACTCCTGCCGGGAACGAGGCGGTCGCGCGACCTACTCCGCCGCCTTGATCATGTAGCCGGCCCCGCGCACCGTGTGGATCATGGGCGAGCGGCCGGCGTCGATCTTCTTACGCAGGTAGGAGATGTACAGCTCCACGACGCTGGAGGTGCCCCCGAAGTCGTAGCTCCACACGCGGTCGAGGATCTGCGCCTTCGAGAGCACGCGACGCGGGTTGCGCATCAGGTAGCGCAACAGCTCGAACTCGGTCGCGGTGAGCGAAATGCCCTCGCCGGCCCTCGTGACCTCGTAGGAGTCCTCGTCGAGCACGAGATCACCGACGGCGATGCGCGGATCTTGCGCGTCCGCGATCAGTGCACGCGAGCGCCTCAGCAGCGACCGGAGCCTGGCCACGAGCTCCTCCAGGCTGAACGGCTTCGTCACGTAGTCGTCCCCGCCAGCGGTGAGGCCGGCGATGCGGTCGTCGAGCGAGTCCTTCGCCGTCAGGAACAGCACCGGCGTCTCGCCGCCGCCCTCGCGCATCCTGGCCATCACCTGCAGGCCGTCGATGTCGGGGAGCATGATGTCGAGCACGACCGCGTCGGGGTTGAACTCGCGGGCGACGGTGAGCGCCTGCTGGCCGCTCGCGGCCGACTTCACCTCCCAGCCCTCGTAGCGCAGGGCCATCTGCAGCAGGTCGGTCAGGGTGTGCTCGTCATCGACGACGAGGATGCGGATCGGCGAGCCGTCCGCGTGATGCAACGGTGCCGGCGCGGACCGGAGCTGGCCGCGCTCGGAGCTGGCGAGAGAGGTGGACATGTATCCCATTATCGAGAGCACAGTCCGAGACGACTGTGCTGCGCTTATGCGGAGTCTGAGAGTCAGCCATCCGGCTCTCAAGGATCGCTCAGCCCGCGACCGTGCAGGGGATGTGCCTGCGGGCTCCGTGCGTGCCGGTTCACGGGCCCTCTTCCGCACCCAAGGCCAACGCACAACCACGGCATAGCGAAGCGACAAGACGGATGCCTACGGTTCCTGACGACCCCACGGAGGACCACCATGTTCGGAACCTATCTGCGCCGAGAGCTGCTCGGTCGCCGCAGACAGACCATCATCATCGCCATCGGCATGGCTTTGGCGATCGCCCTCGTCATCATCGTGAACTCGGTGGCCGCCGGCGTGAAGAACGCACAGGCTCAGGTGCTGCAGTCGGTGTACGGCGTCGGCACCGACGTCACCATCACGAAGCCGGTCAGTGCACCGTCAGCGGGCAGCGGGCAGGCGCAGGGACCGAGGTTCGACTTCGGCGCGAACTCCGGTTCGCAGGCAAGCAACGGCAGTCGCACGGTGGACTCCTCCCGCCTGAGCGTCGGCTTCGGCACGAACACCATGAGCGACTCGACCCTCGCGAAAGTGCAGAAGACGTCGGGCGTCGGTGGCGCTTCCGCGGTGCTCTCACTGCAGAACACGAGCTTCAAGGGCACGCTGCCCGACTTCGGCCAACGTGGCTCAGGGGGCCGTCAGAGCGGCGGGACAGGTGGATCCGGGGCGACGGGCGGTTCCGACGGCCAGGGCGGCAGCTCCTTCCAGGTGAACTCGTTCAGCGTGATGGGCATCACACCGGGCGGCAAGGCCGTCGGCCCGGTCGCCTCGACCGCGCTCGCCAAGGGCCGCACGCTCGTATCATCGGACAAGGGCAAAGATGTCGCGGTGCTCGACGCGAGCTACGCCAAGACGAAGAGCCTCTCGGTGGGTGACGCGATCAGCATCGGCGGCAAGAACTTCACGATCGTCGGCACCGTCAAGCCGACCGGTTCCGATTCGGCGACCGCATCGAACGTGTACGTGCCGCTTGATGTAGCGCAGTCGCTTTCCAGCGAGGCCGGAAAGGTCTCGACCATCTACGTGACCGCGCAGTCCGCCGCTGAAGTGGACGCGCTGAAGACGTCCCTTCAGAAGGTGCTCCCTGGCACGACGGTCTCGACGCAGGCTGATCTCGCCTCCAGCGTCTCCGGATCGCTCGGAAGCGCCGGCCAGCTCGTCTCCAACCTCGGAACCTGGCTGTCGGTCATCGTGCTCGCGGCCGCGTTCCTGATCGCGATCCTGTTCACGATCTCCGGTGTCACCCGCCGCACCCGCGAGTTCGGCACGCTGAAGGCGATCGGATGGTCGAACCGCCGCATCGTGGGACAGGTTGCCGGCGAGTCCGTGGTGCAGGGCGTGATCGGCGGGATCGCAGGCATCGCGATCGGCCTGATCGGGGTGCTCGTGGTCAACGTGATCTCCCCCACGCTCACGGGCGGCGTCTCTCGCGGCGGGCTCGGTAGCGCGCTCGCCGCCGGCGCACGGCGCACCTTCGGCGGGGCCGGGAGCGGCGGGACCGGAACCCGAACCGGCGGGTTCGGCGGCGGGGGCGGCTTCGGAGCTGCGCGAGAAGCGGCAGCCGCGTCGAGTGCACAGGTGGACCTGAGCGCACCCGTCACCGTCTGGATCATCGTGATCGCCGTCGGCCTCGCGATTCTCGGCGGCCTGCTCGCCGGCGCAATCGGTGGATGGCGCGCGTCTCGGCTGCGCCCGGCAGAGGCACTGCGGTCGGTGCAGTAGCCGCGGCCGGTCCGACTCGGAGCCGCGGCCACCGACATCCGCCAGCAACGTCAGCGATCAACCAGCGACGTCAGCGATCGACGAGAGACGTCAGAGACCAAGAAGGAACGCACATGTACACGCTGAAGAACGTGACGAAGCAGTACCCGGGAAAAGGCCGCAAGGTGACGGCGCTGAACGACGTCACGCTGGAGATCCCCGACGGGCAGCTCGTCGCGATCCAGGGCCCGACGGGCGGCGGCAAGTCCACGCTGCTGCAGATGCTCGGCGCGCTCGACCGTCCGACGTCGGGAACCGTGGAACTCGAGCAGTCCAGCCTCGGAAAGCTGGCGGATCGCAGGCTCACGGGTATTCGCGGCAAGGAGATCGGCTTCGTCTTCCAGGGCTTCAACCTCATTCCAACGCTCACCGCGCTGGAGAACGTCGAGACCGCGCTCGTGCCTCTGGGCATATCGGCCGTTGAGCGGCGGGATCGGGCGACCAAGGCGTTGGAGTCCGTCGGGCTGGGCGATCGCGGGGACCACCGGCCCGCCGAGCTCTCCGGGGGTCAGCAGCAGCGCGTGGCCATCGCACGGGCGCTGGTGAAGGAGCCCGAGGTGCTGTTGGCGGATGAGCCGACCGGCAACCTCGACGAGGAGACCCGGGACGAGATCATGGACCTGCTCGAGGGCCTCTGGCGCGATCGAGGTCTCACCCTCGTGATCGTCACGCACGACTCCGCGGTGGCGCGACGCGCGCAGCGCCGTCTGCACATCAAGCAGGGCAAGGTGAAAGAGGTCGCGTAGCCCTCGCCACGTGGTGCCGACGGGCGTACGGTTGCGGCATATCGCCGAGGGGGCGCTCGTGAAGCTGAAGCTCGATCTGCACGCGATCTACAACCGCGGTGACGAGATCGATCGCGCTCTGCGCGGGATCATCGACGAGGCCATCGCGAAGAAGGCACCGCTCGTGGAGATCATTCCGGGCAAAGGGTCGGGACAGCTGAAGAAGCGGGTACTGCGCTTTCTGGATCAGAAGGAGATCAAGGCGCTCTACCACCGGGTCGAGAAGGACTCCGACAACTTCGGCCGCATCTTCGTGCACTTCAGGTTCAAGTGAGCGGCACACGCCCGCGCCTTCGCCTTCGCTGCCGTCGTGCGGCTCACACCGCGAAGACATCGCGCAGTGTCACCGTGCGAAGCCCTCGCTGTCTGATGATGTCGAGCAGTTGCCCGTAGACCTGTGTCACCGGGTCGTAGTTCGCGTGCCCGATCACGATGTGCTGCGGCAGGAACCATTGCTGGGCGTTCGCCACGATCTGCTGAGGTGTGAGCAGGCTCGAGTCCGCCAGAGATCCGTACCACATCACGGGAGCGGTGTACCCGATCGACGACGCGACGGCTTCGACCCGGCGGTTCAGGTAGCCGTACGGCGGACGGTAGAACGGTGCGGCCTCGACCCCGTAGGTGTTCTTGATGAAGTCCCCGTTGCGTCGCAGTTCCCGCTCGATCCCACCGCTCGACAGCGTCGTCAGATCGGCGTGATCCCACGTGTGGTTGGCCAGCTGCACCTGTCCGCTCTCGACGAGGGGGCGAAGTGCCGGAGCATTGTCGGTCCACGACGCGTTGACTCCGTTCAGAAAGAACGTCAGCCGTATGCCGCTCTCCTGCGCGAATTGGGCGTAGGCCGCGACCACGTGCGACGACACGCCGTCATCCACCGTCCACGCCAGGAGATCACCGTTGCCCGGCAGCCGGATGATCCGCTCACCCGGCGTGATCGCACTCTTCTTCACCACCGGCAGCGGCGGAGGCGACGACGTGGGAGTGGGTCGCGGCGGTGGGCTGCTCGGATGCACGGCAGCCGGGGTGCGCGTGGGTCGGGCGACATCCTGCTGCTGAGCGCACCCGCTCAGTGCGGCGACAGTGGTGGCTGCGAGACCGGCGAGGAAGAGACGTCGGTCCATCTTTTCCTTTCGACGCCCGGCGCCGAATGCGGCACACATGCGAACCGCACATCGCGTGCCGCCCACGACATGCATAGCAGGCGCAAAGCCTGCCCGACGGGCGATGGCCTAGCCGGTGCCCACCCCAATCCAGGTGCCACGCTCTGCGGAGTCCATGACCGCCTCGGCCACGGTCGCGGCCCTCAGCCCGTCTGCGAAGCACGGCAGCCCGTCCGGCGCTTCGCCGGCGATCGCCGCGTAGGTGTCGGCGACGAAGGCGTTGAACGCATCCTGGTAGCCCTGCGGATGTCCGGCCGGCGTGGTCACCAGCCTCGAGGCATCCGGTGTCAGCTGGTCGGAGTCCCGCGGAATGAGCAGCGAACCCTTGCGGCGTCCCACCCACAGTGTCTCGGGTTGCTCCTGATCGAAGACGATGGACTCGGCGGATCCGGCCAGTTCCACGTGCAGCCGGTTCTTGCGCCCAGGCGCCGCCTGCGAGACGAGGAGCGTGCCGATCGCGCCGCCGGCGGTCTGCACCGCGACGGCGGCGGCATCCTCCGTCGTGATCGCTGTGTGCTCGGCACGCGCCTGGAAGAACGTGCGCTTCGTGGCCGCAACCTCGCAGACGCGGTCGCCGGTGACGAATTCGATGAGGTCGACCAGGTGCGAACCGATGTCGGCGAACGCACGCGACCGCCCGCCGGCCACGCTGTCCACACGCCAGTTGTCGTCGCCGGAGTCGAGCAGCCAGTCCTGCAGGTACGAGCCGGCGATCGTGAGCAGCCGGCCCGTCTCGCCGGAGGCGAACCGCGCCCGTGCCTCGCGCACGAGCGGGTGGTACCGGTAGACGAACGGCACCGTCGCGATGACGCCGGCGGATGCCGCGGCATCCATCAGCGCTCGGGCATCCGCAACCGTCGTGGCGAGCGGCTTCTCGCACACGACGTGCTTGCCCGCCTCGATCACGGCGAGCGCCTGCTGCGTATGAACGGCGTTCGGTGTGGTGACGTGCACAACCTCGATACGGTCGTCGGCGATCAGGTCGTGCAGCGACCCGAACGCGTGCTCGATGCCCAGTTCCTCGGCAGCACGCACGGCACGCTCCGGGCGCGATGAGACGACACCGACCAGGCGCCCCCTGGCCGCTCGCGCCGCCCGGGAGTGCACCGTCGCCATGAATCCGCCGCCGATGATTCCGACGCCGATCGGGCCGCGGCCCGACCGGCTCCGAGGGTTCGCCGACATCAGACGAGCGTGGCCTCGGCCGGGTCCCACCCTTCGGGCAACGCCGGGGTGGGCGTGAACGTGCTCTCGACGTGCACCCACTCGCCGCGCTCCGCCGCCTCGATCGTTGCGACCATGACGTCGAGCGCGTGCAGCGCCTGCTCGCCGCTCGCCCGCTCCGGCACGCCAGCGCGAATGGCTCGCGCGAGTTCGACGACACCGGTGCCGCGCGCGGCCGTCTCACCCTCGATCGCGATCGTCTCCGATCCGCCGTCGGTGTGCAGCACGAGGTCGCCAACGAACATGTTCGGGTCGTTCACCTCGAGCGCCCCGTCGACGCCGGTGACCTCGAACAGCGTTCGACCCAGCTTCGAGTCGAAGCTGAAGATGCTCTGCGACGTCTGCCCGCTCTCGAACTCGAACACCGCGGTGACGTGCGTCGGCACGGTCACCTCGAAGGTCTGCCCCGCGAGCGGTCCCGAGCCGATGGTGCGCACAGGCTTCGCCTTCGACGTCACCGCCGCAACACGCTTCACCGGGCCGAACAACTGGATGAGTGCGGTCACGTAATACGGGCCGATGTCGAACAGCGGGCCGGCGCCCTCCTGGAACAGGAACGCCGGGTTCGGGTGCCACGACTCCGGACCGGGATTCTGGATGATGGTGAGCGCCGTCTGCGGTTCACCGATCGCGCCGGCCTCGAGCATCCGTCTCGCCGTCTGGATGCCCGCACCGAGGAACGTATCGGGCGCGCATGCCGCGCGCAGCCCCGCCGCCTTCGCCGTGGCCAGCACGCGCTGCCCGCTCTCGCGGTCGAGCGCGATCGGCTTCTCGCTCCACACGTTCTTGCCTGCGGCGAGCACCTGCAGGTCGACCTCCGCGTGCACTTGCGGAAGCGTGAGGTTCACGACCAGCTCGATCTCCGGGTCCGCCAGAAGCTGCTCGACCGTGCCGTTCGCCGGAATACCGAACTTCTCGGCCTGCGCCGCCGCGGCCTCCGGGATGATGTCGGCGATGAATCGCACGTCGACATCGGGGAATGCCGTGAGGTTGGTGAGGTACTGGGTCGAGATATTGCCCGCGCCGATGACACCGACGCCGACAGGGCCGGTCTTCTCGGCAGAGCTTTCCGAAGCGCTCGTGAACTCGGCAGCGTCTCTTGAAGCGCTCGTGAACTCGGCAGCGTCTCCTGAAACGCTCGTGAACTCGGCAGCCTCTCCTGGAACGCTCGTGAACTCGCTCATGCGAGACCCTCCTTCGTGAGGAATGCGAAGCTGTCTGCGACAGCGGTGAAACGATTGTCGCGCGAGTCGTCGAGCTCGATGACGCGCAGCGCATCAGGCGCCGCTTCGATGATCTCGCGGACCGGCATGCTGCCCGCTCCCACGGCGACCTGGTCCTTGGTCTCCTTCGTCGCAGGCCCGTCCTTGATGTGCAGGGCGACGACCCGATCGCCGAGCCGGCCGAGCACGTCGACCGGGTTCTCGCCGCCGACTGCGACCCAGTACGTGTCGAGCTCGATGACGACCTCCCGGTCGAGCTTGGAGACCAAGTACTCCAGCGCGTTCTGCCCGTCGATCTTGTTCTCGAACTCGTGCGCGTGGTTGTGGTACCCGACGCGAAGCCCTCGCTCTGCGGCGAGCTTCGCCGCGTGGTTCAGCTGTGCGGCGATTCCGTCGACGCCTTCGGCGGTCTTCCACAGCTCGTCGGGCGCGTGCGGGTCGATCACGGTCTGGATGCCGAGCTCGCGCGCCGCGTCGAAGATCGCCGCGACGTCGTCGTCGCTCTCGCCGAGGAAGTGCACGTGCACGGTCGGCGCGGTGAGACCCGCGGACGACAGGGCGTCCCCGAGCCCGGGGAAGTTCGTGAAGGCGAACGGCTCGACCTGCGAGAAGCCCACTTCGGCGAGCTTGTTCAGGGTGCCCTGCAGGTCGTCTTGCAGCGCTTCGCGCACGGTGTAGAGCTGCACGGAAAGAGGTGAGGTGGTCACGTTTCTCCTCATTGCGGTAGGGCCGCTGGATGCGGGACGTCTCTCATCGACATCCCCGCGGTCGAATCGATTGAATCACACTTCTGCCGTCAATGATGCAAAAGCCATTCGTCAGCCGCAGACTTCTGCGTCACGATCGGCGCGTGTGATTCAATCGGTCCATGTCGGCGCGACTTTCTCCCGGTACCACCGGTTCGACACTGCCGGGGAGCCTTGTGCCGAAGGACGCCGGCGACTTGCTGAAGATCCTGCGCGACGGCATCCCGCGCACCAGGGCCCAGCTGGCTGAGAGCACCGGCCTCGCCCGGTCGACAGTGGCGTCCCGCATCGATGCACTGATGGATGCCCGGCTCATCGCGCCGGCGCCCGATGCGGCATCCTCCGGCGGGCGACCGCCCGCGCGAGTCGCCTTCAATGCAGGAGCGCGCTTGATCCTCGCCATCGACCTCGGAGCCACGCACGGGGTGATCGCGATCGCCGACCTCGCCGGCAATGTACTGGTCTCGGAGTCGGCACCTCTCACGATCGCCGACGGCCCCGAGCCCGTTCTCGACTGGGCCCTTCACGTCGCCGAGCGTCTTGTGAAGGCGAGCGGCAGGCCGCGCTCGGAACTCGCCGGCGTGGGCATCGGCCTCCCCGGGCCCGTCGAGCATTCCACCGGCATGCCGATCAACCCGCCCATCATGCCGGGATGGGATCGTTTCGACGTTCCGGCGTACGTGCGGCACACATTCGACGTCCCCGTGCTCGTCGACAACGACGTCAACGTGCTGGCGCTCGGCGAGCACGCCGTGTCGTGGCCGTTCGAAGACGACCTGCTGTTCGTCAAGGTGTCCACCGGCATCGGCCTCGGCATCATCGCCGGGGCACGGCTGCAGCGCGGCGCGGCAGGCTCGGCCGGAGACCTCGGGCACGTGCGCGTGCCGTTCACCCACGACACGCCGCGTCACGGCGGCGAGGACGCCGACCTCGAAGCGCTCGCGAGCGGTCCGGCGATCGCGCGTTACATCGCCGAGCGCGGCACACCGGCGAGCTCGAGCGCCGACGTGCTGGCACTTGCGCGTGCGGGGAATGCGGATGCCGTCGCGGGCATCCGGCAGGCCGGACGAGACCTCGGCGAGGTGGTTGCCACGTGCGTGAACCTGTTCAACCCCTCCGTGGTCGTCGTCGGCGGCTCGATCGCCAGGGCCGGCGAGCAATTGCTGGCCGGTGTGCGAGAGGTCGTCTACCGCCAGTCCACGCCACTGGCGACCCAGCACCTGCAGATCGTCCCTGCGTCCGCCGGGGAGACCGGCGGCGTGCTGGGCGCAGCGATCATGGTCGCCCAGCACCTGCTCGATCCGGCGTGAGCGATGCCGCGCGAGTGCCGACCCGCGTTCGCGCCCAGCCGCCGCGCACAGCCGCCGTACCCAGACGCCAAAAGCAGCCGCCATGCTCAGACGCCGCGCTCCGTCGCCCTGCTCGGCCCGCGCTGCTCGGCCGGCCCTGCTCTGCCCGCGCTTTTCAGGCGCCGGTGCGGCCCACTCCTTCGGTGCGGTCGACGGGCAGCTCGCATCCGAGTGCCTGCTGGGCGTACGAGACGATGTTGTCGCGGTACAACTCGGTGGGATGCTCCAGCCCGATCAGCGGGTAGAGGTCGTAGGCATCCTCGAGCGCCACGATGTTGCGGGCGATGACGCCGATCGGAGCAGTGGGAGTGAACACTCCGAGCCCGGCCCCGACCTCGATGGTGCTGTGATAGAGCATCACCTGCCGCTCCACCACCGAACGATGCAGTGGTCGGAAGCGCGGCTCTTCCCGAAGCAGCGGAACACTCTCGTACGCCATCCGGAGCTCATCGCTGATCACGTCGGGCACTCCCGCGCGAATCAAGGCCAGAATACGGGCGCCCGGGTCGGGCTCCTGTTCCACGATGCGTCTGCGGTTCTCGTACATCTCCTCGAGAACGCCCTCGACCGTCGCATACATCAGCTCGTCGAAGCTGGAGAAGTAGTAGAGCACGCTGCCCGCGCTCATGGATGCCTCCGCCGCGACCGCGCGCACGTTCGTGCCGCGGATGCCATGGCGCCCCGCGACTCGGCGTGTTGCCGAGATGAGCTCCGCCCTGCGGCTCGCGCCCTTCCGCTGTTCCGTCATGGCGCTCCTCGTCCGGCTCGCGTCACCGGGCTCCGAAGAATCGGGCTCAGAAGAATCGGCGGAGCGGTGACTCGTGTCTGTCATTCGTCGTCGGCAACGATGTTGGTGAGCTCAGCGTAGTGCTGCGGTCTGCGCGCCTTGAGCACGAAGCCCACGACGATTCCCACGATGAACAGCACCGGTGTCGGGGCGAGCAGCACCCAGTTGATCGGCCCCTCCAGCCCCGTGACGAGGTCGAAGTTGGCCGCGATCAGCGCGAACCCGGTCAGCAGACCGAGCGCACCGAGCGCCGGCGCGACGATGACGCGCCAGACGCTGTGCCCGCGCCGGTCTCTGGCGAAGTACCCGACCACCGAGATCGCCGCGATGGCCTGCGCGAAGACGAGGCCGGCCACGCCGATCGAGTAGGTCGGCAGCGCGAAGCCGAGGAAGGGATCCGCGCCGGTGAAGATCGTGATCACTATCGCGAGGAACGAGACGATGGAGAGCGCCACGCTCGCGACGACCGGCGACTTGGTGATGCGGTGCGTGCGTGCGAACGCCCTCGGAAGCAACCGCTCACGGCCCATCGCGAACAGGTAGCGCGAGCAGGCGTTGTGGAATGCCAGCAGGCACGCGAAGAAGCTCGTCACGATGAGGATGCGCATGACGATGGATGCCCACACACCGAGATACTGTCCTGCGGCGTCGAACACCATGTCTTGGAATCCGTTGCCCCGAGCGAGCTTGAGCACGCCGTCCGCGCCGAAGGCGACGGTGAGCATCCAGAACGTGAAGGCGTAGAACACGGCCAGGAACGTGATCGCGATGTAGGTGGCCGCCGGTACGCTGCGTTTCGGGTTCCTGGCCTCCTCGGTGTAGATCGCGGTGCCCTCGAAACCGAGGTACGCGCCGAATCCGAAGACGAAGAGCGCTCCGCTGCCTGCGGCGAAGAACACGTTCTGCGGGGCGAACGACGCGAACGAGATCGGCTCCGGCCCGCCGTTGACGAGAACGGCGATGGCGAGGATGAGCAGGATGGCGACCTCGGCGGTGAGCAGCACGGCGAGCACCTTCGCCCCGACGTCGATGTGACGGTAGCCCAGGATGCCGACGACCACGAGGGCGATCAGGGCGTACACCCACCACGGAAGATCGATGTGGAAAAGGTCGCTGAAGGTGGACTGGCCGAAGAACCCCACGAATCCGTAGAAGCAGACGCAGAGGAATCCGTAGGAGACGATCGTCAAGAGCGCGATGCCGATGCCCACCGGTTTGCCGAGCCCGCGCGCGCCGTACACGTAGAAGGCTCCCGTGTTGCGCACGTAGCGGGTCATCGCCGTGAACCCGACCGCGAACAGGATCAGCACGACACCCGACGCGAGCATGGCGCCCGGACCGCCGATGCCGCCGATGCCGCCGATGCGGAAGCCCGTCGGTGCTGCGCTGGCCACCACGGTGAGCGGTGCCGCCGCGGAGACGACGAAGAACACGATCGCCCAGACGCCCAGCCGACGCTTGGCGAGCGAGTCGGGTCTCGCGATCTCTTCTGCGCTCTCGGTTTGCTGCTGAGACATCATCGGCTCCTCGGGTTCGTTCGGGCGGCATCGCCCGTCACGTCTTCGATTGACGTGTTTGAACAAGCATTCAAACTTTTCTCGCACTACTTGTCAATGATTTGATGCCAGAAGTCTCTATCATTTGAATCACCGTTCAGTCAGGAGGTCATCGATGACAACTGCAGACTCCGTGTCGAGACACGCTGCCGATTCGACCAGAGGTGCGGCCGGACCGCGCGCCAGAGGCCTCGGCATTCCGTTCGAAGGCGAGCCGGGAACGTCCAACGCGATCACGGATGTGCCGGGGCTCCAACTCGGGTACCTCACGCTGGTGCAAGACGGTCCGTCGACGACTGTGCGCTCCGGTGTCACCGCGATACTCCCCCGCGGTCGCGACGGGGTCGGCGTTCCCTGCGCGGCCGGAGTGCACTCCTTCAACGGCAACGGTGAGCTGACCGGCAGGTCGTGGATCGACGAGTCCGGGTCGTTCTCCATGCCCGTGGCGATCACGAACTCGCACGCCGTCGGCGCGGTGCACGAGGGGGTGGATGTCTGGGTGAGCCGCGAGCATCCAGAGGTCGCCGCCCAGTGGATGCTGCCCGTTGTGGGTGAGACCTGGGACGGCTACCTCAACGACATCAACGGCCGACATGTGCGGCCGGAACACACCATCGCCGCACTTGACGCTGCGACCGACGCCGCCCCCGCTGAGGGTTCCGTGGGGGGCGGCACGGGGATGAACTGCTACGGATTCAAGGGCGGCTCAGGCACGGCGTCCCGTGTGGTTCGGCACGGGTCGGCGGCCTACACGGTCGGCGCGTTCATCCAGGCTAACTTCGGTGGACGCGACGAACTCACGCTCGGCGGAATCCGACTCGGGCGCGAGTCGGGCGCACCGAACCCGATGGATGACACCGACTGGTTCAACCTCGACGCGACGCGGGCGCGATCCGGTGCCGGTTCGGCGATCGTCGTGATCGCCACCGATGCTCCGCTTCTGCCCGGGCAGTGCGCGGCGTTGGCGCGACGCGCTCCGCTCGGACTGGGCCGAACGGGCACAGCAGGCAGCCACTTCTCCGGAGACATCATGCTGGCGTTCTCCACCGCGAACCCTGGTGCGCTCACCTCGCTCATTCCGTCAGGGCCCGCGTCCGACACGGACTACGAGTCGCTGCGATTCATACCCTGGGGACATCTGGACGCCTTCTATGCGGCCGTCGTTCAAGCCGTCGATGAGGCGGTGTGGAACGCGCTCGTCGCCGCCGGTGACATGACCGGGCGGAACGGGCACTTCAGCCCCGCGCTCCCCCACGACGAGATCCGCGCAGCGGTCGCGCGCTTGCCGCGCTGACGACTCAGGAGTCGCTCTCGGCACCCCAGACGCGCTTCGTCAGCGCCTGCACGTCGCGGTCCAGGTGATCGAGTCGCGTGTTGACCGCGGCGACCTCATGCCGCAAGCCGGCGAGCTCACCGCCGAGCTCACCGCGAAGGCCGGCGATCTCGCCGCCGAGCTCCGAACGCAAGCCCCCGACCTCCGCACGCAACTCGGCCCGCAGTCCGCCCACTTCCGCTCGGATCACACGCGAAAGGCTGTTGACGACCAGCGTGAGGCCGCCGAGCACTGCGGCGGCGAACGCGCCGATCAGTGCCCAGATCTCGGGGTCGTTCATGTACACCTCCTCATTTTCTCCGGCGCGCTTCACGATGTCACGCGACAGGGTCCCGCTTCGTCTTCGCAGCGCCTTGCGTTGAGAAGCGGCACATGGGCGGCGATGGGGAGGAGGAGTGCCGCGACTCGCGTCCCGAGCGCGCGAGGGTCGGAGGGCACGCGGCAGAATGGAACGGTGACCGACACGATGCTCTCTCTGTTCGACGAGGAGCTCGAGGCAGTGCCGCATCCCGCACGCACAGGGGATGCCGTCGCTTCGGTCGCGCCGCCGCGTCTTCCGCACGAACGGCGCATCCTCGCGCACGCATCCGACCGGGTCGCGTGGCTGCGTGCCCGAGCCCGCGGCATCACGGCGACGGATGTCGCCAAGCTCTCCACGCAGGCATCCATCCTGGCTGCGGCGCGGCAGAAGGTGCACGGAACCGGCTTCAGCGGCAACGTCTTCACCGAGCACGGCAAGGCGCGCGAACCGAAGATCGCCGAATGGGTGCTGCGTGAGCACGGCATCTCGCCGAGCGATGCACTGTTCCACTCGGTGCGCGACCGGCGCCATCTCGCCACGCCGGACGGCCTCGCGGCCCGCGATTCCCGACGCCTCGAACTGGCGGAGATCAAGACGACGAACAAGCCGTGGCGGAGCATCCCGCGGCACTATCTGCGTCAGGTGTGGTGGCAGCAGTACGTGCTCGGTGCCGAGCGCACGCTCTTCGTGTGGGAGCGGCACGACGGCTTCGTTCCGGTCGGCGACCCGGAATGCCGGTGGGTCGACCGCGACGAGAACGAGATCGAACTGCTGGTGCGACTGGCAGGCCAGCTCATCGGCGTTCTCGCATCGGGCCGGGTCTAGCGCGCCGACGGCGGGTCGGAATGGGCCCGCGCGCGTCACATTGCGGAGGATGACTCAGCGCGTATCTGCTGCTCGAGCACGAAGTCGTCTTCCCAGTGCTCGCCCATCCGGAAGCGCTTGACCCCGACGCGACGGAATCCGCTCTTCGCGTAGAACCGCTGCGCTCGCTCGTTCTCCTGGTTCACGCCGAGCCAGATGCCGGCGACTCCGCATTCGCGCGCCGCGTCGATGGGTGCCCGCATCAGGTCGCCGGCGACGCCTCCGCCGTGATGGCCTGGCAGCACGTAGCACTTGCTGAGCTCGATCGTGGGGCGCAACGTGATCACGGCTGCGACGGCGCCATCGTGAGGTTCGCCCAGCACGAGCATGGTGTAGCCGATGGCGCGCTCGCCCTCTTCCGCGACCAGGACGATGCGGTCGGGGTCTGCCAGGTATGCGCGGAATGCTTCCGCTGAAAGATGTTCGACGACGAAGCCCGCGGCATCGTCTCTCGTCGTGTGCGGAGGACACGCCAGCGGGAAGGTCACGGCCGCGACGAAGGCGAGCCTGTCGGCATCCGCGGTCGTCGCCCGCCGGATCGTCGCTTCGCTCATGGACACACGATAGGGGCTCGCACCATAGGGGCTCGCACGATAGGAGCTCGCACCATAGGGACTCGCACCATAGGGACTCGCACCATAGGGACTCGCACCATAGGGACTCGCACCATAGGGGCTCGCACGATCGGCCGGAAGACACTCGGTCGGCCGGACGGAAACGCCGGTCTGATCCGGCCGATCGAACCATTTCCGGCCGACCGTGCGACTGAAACCGCGGGACCGAATGCACGAGACCGAAACCGCGGGACCGAAACCGCGAGACCGAAACCGCGGGACCGAAACCGCGAGACCAAACCCGCGCGGTGGCAACCATGGGGTCTGCTGCACGGATAGGTGACAGGTTGGTTATGCGGCCAGTGCGGCCGGTGTGTTCATCATGACT
>NZ_BAAHAW010000007.1:0-39423 GCF_054777235.1 Humibacter antri
CGAACGCCGCCAGCTCACACTGGCAGCCTGACCAACCAACCACCTGTCCGGGAACAGGGGTCAACCTCAAAACCTGCCTCGAGAGGGCGGGGTTTCGACAAGCTCAACCCGCGGCAGGAGGAAACTCAACCTGCGGCAGGAGGAAGCTCAACCGGCGGGCAGGAGGAAGCTCAACCGGCGACAGGAGGAAACTCAACCCGCGGCAGGAGGAAGCTCAACCGGCGGCAGGAGGAACTCAACCGACGATGTGCTGGGGCCGATCAGAACGGGTGCTTGAACCAGGAGCCGATCCGGTCGAACACCCACTGGATGATGCTCCAGATGCTGTGCCCGGGCCCGCCATGATGCCCGCCATCACCACCGCCGTGGTCGCCGCCACCGTCACCGCCGGTACCGACGTGCACCGGCACGACCTTCGCCACCGACCCATTGTCGGCGAGCACCACGGCACGCTGCTGCGGGTGTGCGAAGTCGAAGAATCCGTCGAGGGAGCCTGCCCGCTCATCGAACGAGGAGTCGCCGATGCGGCCCGTGCGCCAGTTGTCTTCGATGAACTTCGTGATCGAGG
Source organism: Humibacter antri (assembly GCF_054777235.1). NCBI lineage: Bacteria > Bacillati > Actinomycetota > Actinomycetes > Micrococcales > Microbacteriaceae > Humibacter > Humibacter antri. The sequence goes on from NZ_BAAHAW010000007.1 coordinate 569, forward strand.
TCTGCTCGATGGCGGTGTGGTCGATGTGGTTCTGCTTCGAGAACGGCGAGATCACGAGGAACGGCAGGCGCTGGCTCGGCCCGCAGCGATCCGCGTACCCGCCCGCGGCGGGTGCGGAGGCCGTGCTGCAGATCTCGGCGTCTTTGGCGGCGTCCTTCGAACCGTTCAGGATGGTCGGGGCGACGTGGTCGTACCACCCGTCGGAGTCGTCGTAGTTGATCACGATGGCGGTGCTCGACCATGACGGCGACTGCTGGATCGCGTTGATCTGTTCGATCAAGAACTTCTGCTCGTCGAGAGGGTCGGAGTATCCGGCATGGCCGTCCTGCGCCTCGGCCGCCTTGAGGAACGACACGGCCGGCAGGTTGTTCTGCTTCAGCGCCGTGTCGAACGAGCTGAGGTCGTACTGGTGGTTCGCCTGGTCGGTGTGCCCGATCGCCTCGTCGCTCGTCGGCGGAAGGTGGTGCGGGTTCGACGTGCTCGTGTAGTAGGCGAACGGGTTGTGGTGCGGCGAGTAGTCGGCGGATGTCGCACCCACCACATTCTTCGACGTGGCGCCGCAGACGGCGTAGTGGCCGTTCGTGCCGTCCCACTTGACCGTCGGCGTGAATCCGCCCTGGAACCAGCCCCAGGTCACATTCTTCGCATTCAGCAGGTCGCCGATGTTCTTGCCCGAGAGCGAGGCCAGCGCGTTGGCCGACGTGTGACTGTTTCCCGCACAGTCGTCGTACGCCGGGTCAGGGTCGTTGATCACCGTGCCGACGCCCTTCGCATCGGGTGAGACGACGGTGTAGGCATCCGGAGTCGCCGTCTGCTGCCCGGTCTTCGGATCGATGGAGGTGACGCCGTGCGTCTGCCCGGAGATGAGGTTCAGCGCGCCGGGCGTGGAAGGGCCGAAGACCGTGTCCCACGCGTTGTCGCTCATGGCGTAGTTCTGCGCGTAGTTCCACAGCCCGGTGACGGTGTTGCCGTCGTAGTAGTCCATGGCGAGGCCTGGTGAGCCGTACAGGCCGGTGCAGGTGTCTTTGCTCGTGTTCTGCACGAACTTGTCCATCGCACCGTTGTTCACCGCCTTCTGCTCGGCGCTGTAGCCGTGGTTCTGGTCGCAGGTGACGGCCTGCTCGGGCGTCAGCCGGTTCGGCGCGTAGAGGTTCGGGTTCGTCTGGAGGAGCCCGGCGCGTTGCATGGTGTTCGCGGCGGGCGTGCCGGGCGCTGCTGTGAACGTCGTGCCGTCGGTGTTGGCCGCGTTCGGATAAGTGCCGAAGTAGTGGTCGAACGAGACGTTCTCGTCGAAGAGCACGACGAGGTGCTTGATCGGCGTCGTCGTCTTGGCGGAGTCGTCTGGCTGATGGGCCGACGCCGGAGCCGTGAGGGCTACCGTCGTCGCGATCGCGGCGAGCGCGACCGGAATGGCTGCGACGCGCAAGACGCGCCGCCCGAACACCGTCGGCATTCGTATTCCTTTCGTTGGGAGGGAATATCGGTAAGGGCTGCTGCCGACCTGATTCGTTCAGGCCAGCAGCCCGCTGGCGTACCAGTCGGTTCTGTGACGCACGCCAGGCAGCGCGAAGAAGTAGCCGCCGCCGGTCGGCGAGATGTAGTCGGCGAGCGGCTCGTCGATCAGCCGGTTCTGCACGGTGACGAACTGCCTCTGAAGGTCTTGGTTGAAGCACGCGAAGATCAGTCCGGTGTCGAGGTTGCCGTTCACGTCGATGCCGGAGTCGTAGTTGTACGAACGGCGGAGCATCTGCTGCTTCGCCTGCGCCCGCGAGCGGTTGTTCGCCAGTCGCATGTGGGCATCCAGTTGGATGACGTCGCCCGTCGGATCGCTCGCGTAGCGCGGGTCGTCGTGCTCGTGGGAGCCGGTCAGCGGGGCACCGGAGTCGCGGCGTCGGCCGATGATGGTCTCCTGCTCGTGCAGCGAGACGCGGTCCCAGAACTCGACGAGCATGCGGATGATGCGCACCACGTGATAGGAGCCGCCCTCCACCCAGCTCGGCTCGGCTCGGCCGGCGTGCGTCCAGACGAGCTCATCGGGTGCGGACGCCGTCGCCCGCGCGGGCGCGGACGTGCCGTCCTTGAACCCCATCAGGTTGCGCGGCGTGCCCGACGGCCGCGGCGGCGAGACGAACCCGTGCTTGCGCCAGCGCAGCTGCATCGCACCGCGGGTCGCGCGTGCGATGTCACGCAGCGCGTGCGACGCGGTGTCGGGGTTGTGGGCGCAGAGCTGGAGGAGCACGTCGCCGTCGCAGCCGGCACGGTCGAGGTGGTCGTTCGGAAAATCCTGCATGGTGGTGAGGTGCTGCGGCTTGAGATCGACGAGCCCGTATCGGTCATCGAAGGCGGATGCCCCGAGCGAGACGGTCACGGTCAGCCCGTCCGCGGGTACCTGCGGTCCGAGCACCCCGGAATCCGCGGGCGGAGCGGTGATGCCGACGTTCTGCGGCACTCCCCCTGCCGTGAGGAATCGCACCCGGTCGGTGATCTTCTTCATCAGGTCGACGAGTTCGGCGCGACCGGACGCGGTCAGGTCGAAGGCGGCGAACGTCGCGTTGCGTTGCGCCGGCGTGAGGATGCCTGCCTGATGCGCTCCGTGGAACGGGTACGAGTCCGCCGGGTCAGCGGCCGGCCGCTGACGGGTCGCTTCGCCCGCCGTGGGCGACGTGGTCGCACGCGCGGCCGTAGCGGCCGCGACCGGCACGGCCGCGGCGGCGAGCGGCGCGGCGATGCCCGCACCGGCGAGGCCGTGCAGGAAGCCGCGGCGGGCGAGCTCCGCGGTCACGATGCTCGCCGTTCGGCACGCCGCGCGGATCGAGGGACTGCCGGAGCGTGTTCGGCGGGCCGGGAGGTCACGAAGCCGCCCTCCGCACGTCGCAGATCGCAGCGATCGGTGCGAGGAGTTCGAGCGTGGCGTCGACGTGTGCGTCCAGCTGCTCGCGTTGCGCGGTGGTGAGGGTGCCGAGCGGTTCCCACGATCCGTCTGCCCCTGATCCGCCCGCCGCCCGGAAGGACTCCACGAGGTGCTGCGTTGCGGCGATGGCGGCATCCGTCTTCGCCAGGTCGGGGTAGCGGGTCTTCAGGATGCCCCGCAGCGGCTCGAGTGCGTGCACGGTGCCCGTGAGGTTGGCGTCGAGGGTGGCGAGGCCGGTGTGACTGCCGGCATCCGTCTCGCCGGTGAGTTCGAACTGCAGGGCGTTCTCCAAGATCTCGTGGGCGCGCAACCCGATGGCGAGCGGGTCGATGCGGGCGTGCGGGAAGTCCGCTCGCAACGCGGTGACGTCGTTCGCGAGTCGCGTGGCGTACGGCGCGATCGCGTGGGTCGGCGAACCGGAGAAGAGCAGCGCCTCGACCTTGTGGAAGCCGGTCAGGGCGGGGTCGTCGAGCGCCGTATGCCCGGAGTCGGGCGTGCCGTTGATGGCGGTGTCGGCCTGGCCGAACGCGCCGTACGCGGCGCCGAGCGTCTCGTACTCGAGGTGGGCCGTGAGCCAGTCGGCCCTGGCCTTGCCGGGGTCGCCGGATGCCACGTCAGCGGCGAGCGCGTCGACCTCGCCCTGCAGCACGGGCAGCCTGCTCTCGATCCAGACGCCGTACTGCTTCGCGGCGGGAATGAGGTCGTTCTGCGTCACCGGCCGGATGCCGGCCGTCGCGTCGGCGACGTGCTTCGCACCGGACACGGTGACTACCGGTCCGGCGATGGGATCCGCGTCGGCCGGCAGGCAGACGAAGCGGTACCGGCCGGCGCCGAGCGTGGCCTGGCCGCGGGTCGTCGTGCCGGCGCCCAGGGATTCCAGGTCGAGGTAGACATCTTTCGTGGCCGCAGACTGCAGGTACACCTCCATGCCGGCGATCGAGGTGTTGGTCACGTCGAATGTCTGCACGCCGGCCGTGGGCCGTGACCAGCCCACGCCACAGCCGGACGTGCCCGCATCGACGGGGTAGGCATCCGGATGCCCGTCGGCGTGCCGGTTGCGCGTCACGGCCGTGAGCACGATGCCCGCCGCGATGACGGCGACGATCGCGCCTGCCAGCGCTGCGTACTTCGCCCGTTGTCGCACGGGATGTCATGCTGGCACCGGATTCGGGCCGGTTCACCTGGCGTTCATCGAGTTCACGAAGTGTTCAGCGAGTCGTTCTCCGCCGCCCTCGCAACGGGGGCCAGGACGACCTGTTCAATGCCGGTTCACGTCTCACTCCGACGTGCACACCCCGGTGGCGACCGGCGTGGGCCCGACTGTGGACAGCACAGGTCGCACCTCGCTGAGGGTGAGGGCGTAGCCGGTGTCGGAATCCGTCGTCGAGCGGGCGAACACCATGCCGACCACGTCGCCCCGGTCGTCGAACAGCGGACCACCAGAGTTGCCGGGGCGCACGATGGCGCGCAGCGAATACACATCGCGGATGACCGCGCCGTGCTGGTAGATGTCGGTTCCGGCGGCCGAGAGCTCGCCGCGGATCCGCGCCCCGCCCAGGGTGTACGGTCCGCCGCCGGGGAAGCCTGCGACCACGGCGGGGTCACCGGCGCCCAGCGTGGGTCCCATGTGCAGCGCAGGCGCACCGAGACCCGGCACGGAAAGCACTGCGACGTCTCGGTCCGGGTCGAACGCGACGACGGATGCCTGGTGGGCACGGTCATCCTGCGACACGACCTCCACCGAGGATGAGCCGGCCACGACGTGCGCGTTCGTCACCACGATTCCGGACGACTCGACCCAGCCGCTTCCGCTGGACTCCATGGAGCAGCTCGACTGCACCGCCTCCACTTTGACGACGCTTGGCGACTCCGCTTGCACAGCCGCCGGAATCGTCGGGTCGGGCGCGGCGGCACCAGGGATGGTCTCGTTGCCGGAGAAGACCTTGGGCAGCCCGGCGCCTGCCAGCGCGTCATCGAGAGCTCCGAGCGCAGTGGCCGGCGGCACCGGCGCGATGTCATCGAGCACCGTGACGATGCGGGAGGCGGATGCCAGTTGCGAGGCCGGGTAGATCGACGACGACTGGGCGAACCCCGCGACGAGCCACACCACGCCCGCCCACGCCACGAGCCCGACGATCGCACCGCCGGCAGCGTCGGCGCCGTTCAGGGCACCGCGTCGGCCGATGCGTCCGCGCAGCACGGCGCCGAGACTGGATGCCACGCCGTACAGAACGGCTCCGCAGACGAGTACGACGACGGCCGCGAGAACCGTGCGGGCGATCATGCTGCCATGACCCAGCGGCATCGCCCAGCCGACCATCACCGGGGCGAGGATGAGTCCGATCCAGAGGCCGGCGATGAGTCCCACCATCGACAGCGCGGTGACCAGGGCCCCGCGACGCCAGCCGACTGCGATGGCCGCGACCGCGGCGAGCGCAAGCACGATGTCGACGGCGATCTCCACGGCATCCACTTTCGCCGGTCATGCTGTGCGGGTGCTGGAGTGAGAGGTTCGCCGGCTGTGCCGTTTCTGTGGGATGCGCTCGGGCCCGCCCGCTAGCCGGCCGAGTCTTCGCCGGTGGCGGCCGGTCGAGCGCTTCCCGTTGCGCCCGACCGGCCGGGCGTCATCCGTGGCGGCGGCGCCTGCGGAGCACGACGAGGGCTGCGCCGAGGAGGAGCAGGATGGTGGCGGCGATGCCGGGGGCGAGCAGGTCGGACCCGGTGGTGGCCAGGGTGCTGGCGGTGTTCTGCTGCCCGGATGCACCGTGACCGGATTCCGCCGGGGTGCCGCCGGCACCGGTGCCGCCAGGAGTCGTGCCGGTGCCGCCGGGGGTGGTGCCGGTGCCGCCGGGGGTGGTTCCTGACGCGTTGTACACGGCAAGGGTGATGGTCTGATCCGCCGGGGTGGAGAACGCGTCGACCGAGGTGGCGGCCAGGGCCCGTGTGGAGCGGGTGTTCGTGGTGGCGCCTGAGGCGTCCCAGGTGCGGCCCGGTGTGGTGCCCGCCTTCGCATCCGCGCCGCCGGTCATGCCCAGCACCAGCCCGCTGTACCTGTTCACCAGTCGCACACTGCCGGTGGCCTCACCGGTGTCCGGGTTCGTGTTCGGCACCACGAACCACTGCTGACCGACCGTGGCCGCATCGGCCGGGGTGAGGGTCAGCCCGGCACCCCAGGCACGACTCGCGGTCGTGCTCGAGTCCACGCCGAGCAGCGCCCCGTGGCTGTCGGCGATCGTGTACGCCCCGTCCCCGGTCGAAGCGAATGTCCACGCGCTGGTCGGGTCCGTCTGGGCAGTCGAGATCACGGATGCGCCGTCGGCACTCGTGCTGAGTACCTGCTTACCACCACTGGCGATCGTGTACTGCTTGCTCGTATCCACCGCCGAGGCGACGGTATCGCCCGTGATCGTCACGTTCGCGTACTCCTCATAGGAGCCGCCCATGCAGCCGAACGAGCAGTATGAGCGGAAGGATTTGCCGACGATCGCGTCACTGGTCTTGTTCGCGGGGTCGAGGAACCACCGGTACCAGGATGCCGTCGTGTACGCGGACCCGGTGTCGCCGAGCTTGAACCACTTCTGCGTCGCCAACGACTTCGTGGCGTAGAACTCCTGCGGTGCTTTACCGCTCTGATCCGGGTTCTGCGGCTCACCGATATAGAGCCCCAGGTACGCGTCGTAGGTGACATCCATCACGAACAACGGCGACGTCGCCGGCATCTGCCCATTCGCGATCTGCTGCTGCGCCGTACCCGGCGTCTTCGGGTTGTACTCCTTACCAGGGGCCGTGTACCCGGTCGGATCGGCCGTGGTCACCGGAGTCATATTGCTCTCCTTGCCACCGATACCCGGCTGATCCCACGCGCCGTCGTACCACTTCTCCCACGAGCCGGCCGCCATCTTCTCCGAGATCGGCGCACGCGCCACATGCTCATAGAACGCGACCCAGCCGCCTCCGCTGCCGCCCTGATTCACGACTCGGGAGCCGTAGAACGCGTAGAAGTAGCCGGAAGCGTAATCCACGTACAGGCGCGGATCACCGTCACCGTAGTAATACGTCTGCTCCGGGAACGCCGCGGTGTCACCACGGGTCGTCGAGTACGGCGACGTGATCGCGTGGTCCACGATCGTCCACGTCTTGCCCTGATCGCTCGAACGCGCATAGTCGATCGCGTCATAGTGCAGCCCGTCACCGAGCGGCTGCGGGGTGAACTCGTTGTGCACCAGCCCGTACCAGTCCCCGCTGTCCGGGTCGACCCAGATCTGGGTGAGATCGCAGTAGTTGGGCTGCTTGTAACCGGAGGGCTGAGGAGCTGAGGTGGCGTTCTTGCCCGTCGGGCTCGTGTTGCACAGGTTCGTCGTGTCGGGGTTGGTGCCCGCCTGGTTCAGCGCGGCATCCGGTGCCGCCGTGTCCATGTTCGTTCCTGTGTAGAACTGCCACTGCCGGATGTTGCCGTTGCCGCCGTCGGCCGTGTTGCCGTAGTTGGCGTGGGATTCGCCGAAGTAGAACGTGCCGTCCTTGTCGGTGTAGAGGCTCGCCGGAGTGTCATCCGGGTAGTGCCAGCCGCTCGTGTTCACCGAGTCCGTCGTCACCGTGTACCCAGACGGCTGCGTCGGCGGCGTGACAGGCGTCGTGTCCTTGTCGGTCGAGTACACGACCAGCTCGGAGGCGGACGCGTTGCCGCTGCCGTTGACGGCATCCAGGCCCTCGAACTTCACGTACTGCGCCTTGACCGGGCTCGAGAAGTACACGTACTGCACCTCGGAATTCGCGGTCGGCTGCGAGAACGTCGCGGTGCCGGCCTTCGTCCACCCCGAGGAGTTCGCATCTTTGGCGACCGCCGGGTCGTTCGTCGTGTACACGGCGGCATCCTTGATCGGCCCGTTGCCCTGCACCTTCACGGAGTAGCCCAGACCCGTGAGAGTGAACGACCCGCCTATGTCGAACGTCAACCAGTGCGGGAACGGCAGCACGGTGGGCGACCACTCACTCCCCCATTGCGTCGACGTGTCGCCGTCGAACGCCGCCTGACCCGAGCCATCGCCGCTCGCGGTCGCCTGGGAGTCCTCACCGATCAGCTTGTACTGGGAGTTGGGGATGACGTGCCCGGCGGGCGGTGCCGTGACCTTGTCGGTCGTGTAGACGACGACCTCCGATGCCGAAGCGTTGTTGGAGCCGTTCACGGCGGAGTTCACCTGGAACTTCACGTACCGGGCGTGCACCGGCTGGGTGAAGTCGACGTACTGGATCTCGCTGTTGCTGGTGGGCTGCGTGAACGTGGCCGTGCCGACGGGTTGCCCCCAGCCCGTGCTGGTGCCGTCCTTGGCGACAGTGGCGTCGTCCGTTGCATAGACGGCGACATCGGCTGCCGGCCCGTTGCCCTGCACCTTCACCGAATACCCGAGACCCGTGAGCGTGTGCTCGGCCCCTGTGTCGAACGTGAGCCAGTGCGGCATCGGCGACGGGCTGCCGTTGTTGTACGCCGACGCCCACTGGGTCGAGTAGTCGCCGTCGAACGCGCCGGCCGCCGTGCCGTCAAGGGAGGGAGGGGCGGGGTACGGCGCCGACTGGGAGTCGAACCCGAGGAGCGTGTACTGCGAGTCGGGGATCGCCGCGCCAGCCGGAGCAGGCTGCGCTGCCGCCGGTGCAGCGTGTGCAGGCACGGTCGCGCCAAGCACGATGGACGCGGCGGCGGTCGCGAGTGCCAGGGCGCCGGCGAGCCCCGCTCGTCGGGCGCGGTGCGTGGATGGGGAACGGTACGTCATCGGACCACCTAGCTGCTTCATCGGGCTACTCGAACACGAAGGACGGGCATAACAGTACTCCTGTTGTTATCGATGACAAAATGACGTGAGCGGTCGCCACCACTAGACGGCCGAATACAGGCTTCATCAGCCGGCATACACGCCTCGCTCATCTGGCATCCGTATCAATCGGCGTACTCTCGGCACCCGTTCGGGCACGCCGACGGATACGCGCTACGAGCACCAGAGCACCCGCGAGGAGCGCCATGACGCCGAGCGCGAGCGGTACGACGATGTCGGATCCGGTGGACGCCAAGGCGCTATACGCGCGGGAGACCGTTGCGGCCGCATTCGAGTCGACGGCCGGGTTCGAACCGGATGCGCCGGGCGCCGACCCGCCATCGCCCGCGGCGGCGACAACGAAACCCGCCTGAGCGACTTGTGTGTCACCGTCGAGCAGCACGAGCTGGTGGGCGCCCGCCTGTGCGCCGGCGGGAACGACCACCGAGACCTCGGCCTTGCCATCCGCATCCGTTCGCAGCGAAGGCAGATCGACCGGGTCGGAGTGGAACTGCAGCGCGTACTGCCAGTCCGGCTTGGCGCCGGTCACCGACACCGCGACCGTGCTGCCCGGTGCGCCCGACGCCTTGTCGAGGCCGAGCTTCGGAGTCACCGTCGCGGGCGCAGCGCCCGCCGGGTCGACCGTGAGCTCGGCGACCGACGTCGTGTTGGTCGGAACGTTCGGGCCGCTCTCGCTCAGTGCCTTGAGCGTGAGGTACCGCCCGCTCACGGCCTTGCCGAAGCCGACCGTCTTCAGGGTCTGGTCGGGCGTGAACGTACCGGATGCGACCGGGTCGCCTGACGCGACCTGAACGCCGTTCGGCGAGCTCGGGTAGCCGGTGCCCGTGGTGAGGGAGTCGCTGACGTACACCTCGTACTTGCCGATCGTGCCGTTCATGTTCCCGCCCTGCCTCGGCAGATAGGAGAAGCCGCAGCTGGAAGCGCCTGCGCCCAGGTCGACCGTGATCTCATGCGGGTAGGTCGGATCGGCCTGATACCACTGGGTGCCCCAGAACGTGTTCGAGTTTCCGTCGATCGCGTCGGCACCCGGCGTCTTCTCGTAGTCCATCTCCTGGCTGTCGACATCGACGACCGTCTTCGGGCTCGCGGAGTGCGTCGAGCAGGTGACGACGGTGGCAGCCGACAACTGCGCCGTCTGTGCGGAGCCGGTGCCGTCGGTGTACTGGATGACGCCCGTCACCGTCTGACGTGTCGGCACCGCGTAGCGGGTGACCGTGATGGGGATGGTCTTCGTCGCCTGGCCGCCGGCCGCGATGTCGCCGAGCGCCACGGTGGCATCCGGAGTTCCCCAACCTTGCGGAAGGGTCAGCACGGCACTGGCTCCGCTGACGGCGGATGCGAGCCCGTTGAAGACCGTGAGTGTCGCGTTCACGCTGGTGCCCAGACCGATGTCGGCGGGCATCGTCAGCGACGCGGTGAGCGAACCGACGAAGGTGAAGGTCGCCGGCACCTGCACGTCGGGGGCCTGTTGCACGAGCGTGCCGCCGGATACCACGAGCGGTTCCAGGGTGATGGCGTTCTCGACGGTGAAGCCGCCGTCCGTCTTGCGCACCTGCCACTTCTGCAGATTGCTCGAGGCGGAGCATGAGGCGAAGGTCGCCGCGAGCCCCTGCTGCAGCGGTGCGCCCAGAGTGAGCGGACCGCCCTGCATGGTCAGACACGTTCCTGCGGGAGAGGTGATCGTGTAGTAGGCATCCGGAGTCTGCGTGAACGTGAGTGAGGTGCCGGTCGTTCCTGTCGTCAACGTCGCGCTCGCCGCACCGGTCGTGGTGACGGATGCCCCGTCCGCGGTGAGCCCGTACGCCCCGTTCGCGACCGGTGTGCGGTCGACCGAGTCGAAGCCGGGCGCGTGACCGAGCGAGTCCGAAAGCGACGTGAAGCCGGCGTAGCTCGCCACCGGCCGCGGCGATCCCCAGGTCGCCTGGGAGATGAACCGATTCGCTCCGAAGAGCTCCGTCTCGACCTGGTTCTCGGTCTTGGCGGGCGCGTTGTCGGGCCAGGCCATGATCTTGGCGCCGACGACCTGTCCGCCCGAGGCCGGATCGTCGTTCACCGGTGCAGCCGTGTTGTAGAAGTCGCGCGGCGTCCAGTTGCTGTTCCACAGGTTCTGCACGTTGCTCGTGAACTGGTCGTTGCCGTTCTGGCGCACGATGTAGAGGGAGTCGGTCGAGTTCTCCACCTTGTGCCCCTGGTTCACGAGAGCCTGCGGGGTCACCATGCTGCCGCCGGCATTCCAGTGCTCGACGACGATGTCTTTGTTCAAAGAGAGCTTCGTGCCGGTGAGAATGCTGTCGTTCCAGATGCGCAGGGTCTTGCCGAGCGAGTGCACGTAGTCGTCGACCTGGTTCATGAAATGGATGACCACGTCGGTAGGCGTCGAGCCGGTGGGGAAGATGCTCGGATTGTCGTGGATGTACTGCTGGAACTGCGGGTAGTTCGAATAGGCCGTCCCGAGCATGTACTCGTCGCCGCCCATGTGCCAGTAGGGGGTGTCGAAGACCTGCATGTACTGGCTGATGATCGACTCGACGGTGCTCAGCGCAGCGGGCTGCGTGATGTCGAGCCGATCGGGATCGCGGTTTCCGTTCTTGTCCACCAGCTGCAGCGAGGGATCGTTCTGCAGCCACGGCGTCATGTGCCCCGGCGAGTTGACCTCGGCGATCAGTGTGATGTGGAGCTTCTTCGCGAAATCACTCAGCTCCTTGGCCTGCGCCGGCGTGTAGTAGCCCCAGAAGTTCGCCTTCAGCGAGGTCGCCTCGGGCACGTCGACCTTGATCTCCATCAGCAACTGGTTGAGCTTGAGATAGGCCATCTCCTGCATCTCTCGCTCGAGCGATTCGACGCTGACGTGTATCTGGCACGCGCAGATGCCGATGCCGCGCTCCGAGTACTGCGGAACATCGATCGACGTCCCCTTCGGGATCTGGTCGCCCTCCGACAGAATCTGCAGAACGGTCTGCGTGCCGTAGAAGACGCCCGTGTCGGTCGCCCCTGTGACCGTGATGCGGTCGGAGATCGTGAGCTGGTAGCCCTCTGCGCCGAGGGTGCCGAGCTTGCTCGCGTCTTCCGCGAGCACCACGTCACCGGCCTGACCCGTGGTTCCGACTTGCACGGTTCGACCGAGCTTCTCGGTCAGCCCCGCCGCCAGCAGCTGCGCGTTCGCAGTGGACGCCTTGTCGGCATCCACCGCGAGAGAGTCGTTCACCGTCAGCGCGCCCTGCGCACCGGTCCAGGTCGCCAGCCCGGGTATCGTCTGCGGCGCACCTGCAGAGGTCGTCGGCACCGACTTGCCCGCTGGCGGCGCTGCGGATGCCGGAACGATGCCGAGCGGGGCCAGTGCGAGGCCGACCGCGAGCGCCGGTGCCGCCAATGCGACGACGGCCCGCATCGACCGCCTTTTCAGGGTTCGGTGGGTGCTGGAGTGCATCGGGCGCTCACTTCCTCGGGTGCCTGTCGGCGATCGGATGTCTCGGGTGTTGGATGTCTCGGCTATCGGACGTCTCGGCTATCGGACGTCTCGGGCGAACTGCGATCTGGTGAATCGGGCCGCGCGGCTAGCCGTTCATGCGACGACGCTTGCGAACGATGACCAGGCCGGCTCCCAGCACGGCCAGGAGCAGACCGGCGAGGATGCCCGCCGTCAGGTCGGAGCCGGTAGAGGCCAGGCCGCCGTCGGATGCCGCGGCTCCCCCGTTCGAGCCCGTGCCGTCGCCGTCCGCCGCGGCTCCGCCCGGTGCGGTGCCGCCCGGTGCGGTGGAACCGCCGCCCGAACCCCCGCCCGTGGCGTCGTCGCTCACGGTGATCGCCAGCTTCTTGACTCCCAGAACGCTGCCGGAGACCGCGTCACGCACCGTGACGGTCGGCGTGTAGTCGCCGGCCTGCCGGTACTGGTGACTCAGCGGGACCGCGTCGGCCGTGCCGAATGCTGCGAGGGAGTGCGCCGACGCGTTCTGCTTCGACCCGTCACCCCAGTCGACGGATGTCGTCGTGGCTGCGCCGCCGATCAACGCCGGAACGGCGACAGTCGGCGTCAGCTCGACACTCGCGTCCGGTTTCACGGTCGTGCCCGACAGCGACGCGCCGACGGAGACGGCGGGCGTCCCCGGTGCCTCGTTCTGCGTGCTCGGCAGTCCGCCGAGCACCGTGCCGGCATCCACCAGCTGGATCGAGTCCGGACCCTGACCGGACTTCTCGGTGGTCAACGCGATGGCGATGTCGTTGCTGCCTGTCATGTTCAGGAACCCGCGCGGAATCGTGAACTGCGACTGCGGCCCCACGTTGCCAACGAAGTAGCCGGTGTTCCAGCCGTTGATGTAGATGACCGCGCGGGCGTAGTCCTGGCGCCCGTTGTCGAACGCCGCGTCGTTGATCTTCAGCGCGAAGGCGGTGTCGGTGCCGTTCGGAACGTTCAGGTCGAAGCTCGTGCGGTACCACGTCACGCCCGGTTGAGCAGGCTTGAACGACGTGGCATCGGCCCAGGCGGAGTCGGGGTAGCCGGGCAGATACCAGCCGGCACGCTCGCCGTAGAGACCGCCGACGTTGTACATGGTGCGGGCCGTGTCGGCAGGGTTCTCCTTGCCCTGGGCGCCTTGGATCCTCCAGGTCACGGCACCCGTCGTCGCACCCAGGTCGGCGTCGTAGAGTCCACGATTCTGCCGGGAGAGTCCGTTGTCGCTCCAGTCCAGGTTCTGGCCGCTGTTGTTCACGAGCACCGAGACGACGGCGGCCGTGCCGGCGGTGAGCGAGCCGGCGGGAACCGCGAACGAGTGTGCGGATCCGTCGGCCGCGCTCGCACCGGCGTACTGTCCGTTGATCCACACCAGCATGTTCGCGGCCGAGCCGCCCTGACCGGTCAGGCTGATGCTCGTGGGCACGCTGCTGGGCGTGAAGTGCGCCCGGTACCACGTCGCACCCTCGTCGAACCCGTAGAAGTCCGTGTCGAGAACCACGCCCTGTTTCGGGCCCGGGCCTTGCCGGGTATTCGCGGCGGTCGTCGCGTCGGCGATGGTCCACCCGCTGTCGTCGTAGCCGGCGGCCTCCTCCGGCCCGTCGGTGGCGACCTTCCAGTTCGTCAAGGCGGGGATCTTCGCGGCGGCCGGACCGCCGATGCCGGCGACGAGCGCCCCTGCCGCATTCGTCGTGGTGTCGACACTCTGCCCGTTCCAAGTGAGTGCGGTCACACCCTTCGGCACGTAGACGGTCAGTGTCGAGGCGCCCGTGGTGTCGCCGGTGAGCTCGGCGGTCGACCCGTCGATGGCGACGGTGCGTAGAAGCTCGACCCCGGCGGCCAGCACCGTCGCGTTGCTCGTCGCTCCGTCGGTGCCCTCGACCTGCCAGGTGTCTGCCATCGCCTCACGGTTCGTGATGTTCACCAACAGATCGGATGCCCCTCCGCCGGAGATCTTCACCACTGTCGGATCGCCGTGGGTGTAGTTCAGGCGCAGGGTGTCGCCCGCGGCATCCCACGTCTGCTGCACTCCCGAGCCGATCAGTGTGGTCACGGTGGGTTGCGAGGCGAAGTGCAGCACCGTCTCCCCCGGGTCGCCCTTGTAGCCGTCCAAGGTGAGCAGGTCGCCCTGTGCGGTCGGTATGACTCCGGCGAGCTCGCTGGTCGTGTAGTACAGCTGGTGGTCGCCGAACTTGTCGTCGGCGGTGACCATGATCGCGTCGCGTCCGTGCAGCATGAGCGATGTGCCCGCCTGCTGGGGAACCCGCGGGAAGGTCACCGCGTTGGCGCCGCCACTGCCTGCGGTGAGCACATTGAACGCGTCGATGGAGACGAACGTGCCCTGCGACGCGGCATCCTTCTGTCCCGTCACCACGATCTTGATGGTGTGCTGCGCATTGCTCAGCCCGGTCTTCTGGAACACGACCTGCTGCGCCTGCGGCGGGTTGCCCGCGTAGAACGTGTCGACCGTGCCGACCTTGGTGCCGTCGATGTAGACATCAGCGAGCCCGTGATTCAGCGACTCCGGCGCGATCCACTGGATGCCGGTCCCGGTGAAGGTGTAGCTGGCGGAGTCGCCCGTGGTGTCGGAGTACGTCTCGGTGCCCTGGTAGTCGGCGGCCGTCCAAGACTTGCCGCTGTCGTGCGTCCAGCTGCCGGAGTAGCCGATGGCGGCATCGGTGTCGTCGCTGGTGTACTTGGCTGCGGTGTTCAGCACGTTGAACGCGTCGATGGAGACGAACGTGCCCTGAGACGCGGCCTCCTTCTGCCCGGTCACCGTGATGGTGATGGTGTGCTGGCCGGGAGCAAGATCGGATGTCTGGTACGCGATGAACTGGTATGACGCGTTCTGCGCGTTGAACGTGTCGACGTTCGTGGCGACGACTTTGCCGTCGATGGAGACGTCGGCGTAACCGTGGTTCGTCGACTGCGGGGCGATCCACTGGATGCCCGTGCCGTTGAACGTGTACGAGGCCGTGTCGCCTGCGGTGTCCGAGAACGTCTCGGTGCCCTTGTAGTCTCCGGTCGTCCAGGTCTGGCCGCTGGCCGGTGTCCAGCTGCCCTTGTAGGTGATGGCCTTCGTGTCGGTGTCATCGGTCGTGTAGGTCTGCTGCGCCGGTGTGCTCGCGGCCGACAGGGTGAGCGGCACCGTGAAGCCGACCGTCCCCGTGGCGTTGCTGTCCGCCTGCCTGAAGTCGAGGGTGCGGGCGCCGTTGCCCGTGACCGATGTGGTGCCCTTGTTCTCGGTGGAGATGCGCTGGTAGGCATCCACGGTGCCGCTGCCGGAGGTGACCGTCACGGTCGGAGCGGATTGCGGGATCATGTCCGCCAGCTGCGGAAGCGCCTGCTGGTAGTAGCCGATCTCCTTCTGCGTGGCCAGCTTCGGCGTGAGCTGCCGGTTCTCGTTGATGGCCGCACCGTAGTCGTACGAGGTGAACCCGGACGAGGGAGATCCGGTCCAGCCCCAGTTCGTGCCCCCGTACTCCATGTAGTAGTTGAAGGCGGTGACGCCGTTCGCGATGTTGTCGACGCCGTACTCCCTGGTGAAGTCGGGGTCGACGAACCGGGCGCACTGATCGGTGTTGAACGAGGCTCCCCAGGGGGTGAAGGCACCGCCCTGACCCTCCGGAATGAAGTTCGGTCCGTTCGGGTCGAGGGCACGCACCTGGCTCTCGGTGTCGCTGACCTGCCCGCGTGCACCGCCGCAGTTGAATCCGAGCGGGTAGTTGTCGTGACCGTACACGTCGAGGCCGACGTTGCCGGCCACCCCCGACTTGCCCGGCACGAACCTGCCGCCCAGCGCGTAGTCGTTCGTGAACAACGGCACGGTGATGCCGTCGTTCTTCACCTGGGTGGTGAGGTCTTTCATGTAGGCGGCCTGGGCGCTGCCGTCGCTGAGCATCTCGTTCTCGACCTGATAGAGCACGATGCTGCCGCCGCCGTCGGTCACCTGGTGCTTCACGGCGATCTGGTCGAACGCGTTCAGCCAGGACTCCTCCTGCTTCAGCACATCCGGGTCGTCTGTGCTGCGCAGGGATCCCGCGCCGCTGTCGGTCAGGTACGCCGGCAGCCCGCCCATCGAGATCTCGGCGTTGATGTACGGCCCTGGTCGGGCGATGACGTAGAGGCCCTCCTGCTGTGCCATCGTCAGCAGCAGGTCGATGTTCTTGATGCCGCTGAAGTCGAACTTGCCCGGCTGGCTCGAGTGCAGTCCCCAGAAGAAGTACAACGAGACTGCGTTGAAGCCCGCCGCCCGCATCTTCTGAAAGATGTCGCGCCAGTCGCTGGTGGACGGCTCACGCCAGTAGTGGAACTCACCGGAGAAGACGTTGAGCCGCTGCCCGTCGACCTTGATCGATTTCGAGTCGTAGGTCACCGTGTGGTGCTTGCCGTCGTTGCCGGGGAAGTGCACCGAGTTCTGCACATCGGCCACGGTCTTCACGGCGGTGGTCGCCGATGGCCGCCGCGTTGCGGCCATGGCCGATGTCGGCCCAAGGCACATCGCCAATACCGTGACGAGCGCGGTTGCTGCGGTGAAGACCGTGCGCTTGTTCATGTGATGACTCTCCGTTGCGGGTGCCGATGGAGTGCTGTGATGGGGGTGCTGCGGTGCCGGAAGGCGGCGCCGGGTTGCCCCGGTCAGCGATGGGAACGACGACGCAGACGCGCCACGACGATGCCGAAGCCGGCCAGGAGTGCGATGAGGCCGATGGAGACGGGCAGCATCACGTCGGAACCCGTGGAGGCGAGACCGCTTCGGGCTGAGGCGGACCCGTTGCCGGACTGCGTCGTGGAGGCCACCGCACTGGTTCCGCCCGGGCCGCTTCCGCCCGAGCCGCCTGTTCCCGCGCCGGTGCCGCCCTGGCCGTCTCCGCCGGTGCCGCCGGATCCGGGGGTCGAGGCTGCTGTCACGGAAAGCGGTACGGATGCACTCAGTGGTGTGCCACCGGGCTGGGTGACCACGACCGTGTAGGCGCCGGGGGCTGTGGCCGCCGGAATGGTCACCTGGGTCTGCAGCGCGCCCGAGGCATCCGTCGTCGCCGTACCCAGCTGCACGTCGCCGACATCCATCAGTCTCAGGCCCAGTGCGACGGCCGGTGTCGCTTCGTGGAGGGCGATCGTCAGCTGCGTCGAAGGAGCGAAGTCGCTCGCGTTCAAGGTGAGGCTCCCGCCCGCCGCGACGGACGACGCCGAGGCGGTCACCGACGGCGGGGTGACATGCGGCAATCCGCCGACGTTGATCTCCGCCGCACCGCCGAAGGCCAGCCCATTGATCGAATCCAGCCCGACCAGCTTGAGATAGCGTCCGGTCTTGGCGGCCGAGAACTCGAACACCTGCGCGTAGGTCGTGATGTCTTGGAACGATCCGGTCATCACCGGATTGCCCCAGTCGCCGGTGAGGCTGTCGCCGACGTACACCTCGAAGTCCTTCATGCGGCCGTTGCTGTTGCCGGCGCGCTGCAGGTACGAGAACCCGCTCACGTCGTACTCCTTGCCGAGGTCGAGCACGATCCAGTGCGGGTAGGGGTCGGGCGACGCCCCCGAGTACTGCGTGTGCCAGTACGTGTTCGGATCGCCGTCGATCGCGTTGCTGGCCGGTGCGTTCTCGGCCGACGTCTCCTGCGAGTCGACGCCGCCGATCGTGAGGGTCTTCTGGTCGATCTGGTCCTTCAGCGGCACGACGTTCGAGTCGATGTGCACGGGCGCGGTGGCCGTTCGACTCCCGGCAGTGGCCGTCACCGTGTAGTCGCCGGCGTAGGTGGACGGCGCGACCGGAAGCTGCAGCGCCAGGGTGCCGTCGGGCCCGGGGCGCACAGCGCCGATGTCGGTGCTGCCGATCGTCATCGTGACGTACGAGCCCGGCTCGAAGCCGCTGAGCGTTCCGGCGAGGCGCCCTCCGGCATCGGCCGTGGGGCTGACCGTCAGTTTCGCCGGCTGCGAGGAGTCCCACGGGGCGGGTCCGGTGGGATCCGGCGTGCCGGCTTTCACCGTCGTGACGAACGTCGTCTTCGTGCCGTCCGAGGCCGTCACGATGCCGGTGTAGGTGCCGGATGCCGCATAGACGTGAGTGCCCGTGATGGAGTACAGGCCGCCTGCGCTCAGCGACGTGCGCGCGGTGTCCGTTGCGAAGATGGCCGCGGTCGCCGGGGTGCCGTCGCCCCAGTCAACGGTGGCGGTCAGGCCACCGCCCACGGTGGAGTTGCCGACGCCGCCGGAGGCAGAGGCCGTGTCCGTGCTAACGCTGCTGCCGTCGGTCGAAGCCTCGGTACCGGGAGCTGCGAGCTCTCCGACGGACAGGCTGAGGTTGCGGCCGGGTGAGACTGCGACCGGCAGACCTGCCATAGACCACTGCCATGCGGCACCGGGGCTGTCGTAGAAGTTCAGGTGCATGGCGAGCAGGTCTGCACCGGCGTAGGCCAGCCGGCTTGTGAAGTCGCTGAGGTTGCGGTTCGACTGTGCGGTCCATCCAACCTCTGCAAGGGCGATTGCCCGTGGGAAGGCGAGGAACTGCGCCTGCGACCCGCCGCGGATTGTCTCAGACCAGAGCGGGCCCTCGACGCCGAGGATGTCGCTGTCGGGGAGGTTCGCGCCGTTGTCCTGCACTGACGCAGCAGGATTCCAGTTGTAGGACTGCTGGAAGTCGTGCGCGCCGAGCCAGGTGAGGCCAATCGGTGTCGAGCTGGTGTACTTCTGGTCGAGATATGCGTTCGAACCCGTCGACATGAGAATCTTGGCCCCGTCGTTCTTGACGGCGTTGAGCGTGTCAGCCGTGTCGCCGTACCAGTACTGCAGCCCGTCGCCGGCCGTCAGGCCGCCCACTGCGGCCTCATTCCAGCCGATCGCCTTCTTGCCTAGGCCGTGCACGATCTGTACGGACTTCGTGACAAATGTCTTGTAGTCCGCCGTACCTGTAACATGCGACTCATCGCCGCCGACGTCGATGTAGTCGCCAGGAGTCATTGCAGCGAGTTGAGTGAGCACGTGAGTCATGAACGTCCAGGTAATCGGCGCGTTCGCATCCAGAGTGGAGTACCCGACGCTGCCGGTGCCGTTGGCGGGTACCGTGCCACTGGCATCGACCGCCGGCTGAGTGCCCGTGGTGTTCAGCTGCGGAATCGCGTGTAGCACCGCGTTCGTGTGGGCCGGTGCGTCGATCTCCGGAATGATGGTGATCTGCCGTGCCGCCGCGTAGGCGACCATTGCTTTGTAGTCCGCCTGCGTGTAGTAGCCCGTGTGGCCGAGCTCGTTCTGGTAGCCCTCCTGCGTCATGGCTGTCGCGCCGGACACCGCGGTCAGCCGCGAGTAGTCGATCGGGTCACCGGGCGCTTTGCCGTCATTGGTGATCTGGATGCGCCAGCCCTGGTCGTCCGCCAGGTGCAGGTGCAGCACAGACATCTTGAACAGTGCCATCTCGTTGACGAGTTGCTCCACTTCAGGCACGGTTTGGAAAGATCGTGCGACATCGAGCATGATCCCGCGGTAGCCAAAGCGTGGTGCATCGGTGATCGTGACCGACGGGATGGTCCAGGCATCCTGCACGACCGTCGGCGATTCTGCGAATGCAGGCAGCAACTGGCGGATGGTCTGCACCGCGTCGAATGCTCCATGCGCGGTCGGGGCAGTCACCGTCACTCGCGCCGCGGAGGAGTCCAGGGCGTAGGCCTCGGCGTTGCCTGGGAAGGCACTCACGTCGCCTTTGCTGAAGACAATGTCGCCGTCGCGCGCGCCACTGGTCACGACAGGCAGCGCGAAGCCCGTCGAGGCGCGCAATTGTGTCGCCAGGAAGTCCGCGCTCGACGTGAGGGCAGGATCGGTCACGATGCGGGAGCCGGCGGTCAGTTGGAACGGGGCCGCCCCCGAGTGCACGGTGAGGTTCTGCGGCTTTGGCGTGAGCCCGTCGGCGGTCGAGGGGGCCACAATGGGCTCCGGGCCGTTCCAGACCTCGAACTCGAACAAGGAGATACCGTAGAGGACGCCTCCGACGGCTGTCCGCTTGATGCCCTGCACGCGCACGTACTGGTACGCCGTGTTCGCGGAGACCTTTGTCAGCTTCTCGGTGTCACTCGTGCCACAGGTCGGCGAGATCACACCCGTCGCGTCCGTGAAATTCGTGCCGTCGTTCGAGACCTGCAGTTTGTACTGCGCAGCGCAGGCCGCCTGCCAGTCGATGACGACGTGATCGATCACGGTTGGCTTGGCGAGTTCGACTGTAATCCAGGCGTCATCCGCCTTGTTGGATGACCACCGTGTTGAAGTATCGCCGTCGATCGCCAGCGCGGGGCCGAAGTTGTCCGGGACTTCCTGACCGGAAGCAGTTGCGGTAGCCCCTGCGGAGGCGAGCGCGACATTCTGCCCGACGGAGGGCGGCGGAGTCGGCGCGGTGGCCGCCGCACTCCACACCTGGAACTCGAAGAGCGAGATGCCCCAGTAAGCGCCGCCGATCTCGGTGCGCTTGATGCCCTGCATGCGCACGTACTGGTATGCGGTCGAGGAGTCGACCTTGGTGAGCTTCTCGGTGTCGGCGGCGCCCTGAGTCTTGGTGCCGCAGGTCGGCGAGATGGTGCCGGTCGCGTCGGTGAAGTTCGTGCCGTCGTTCGAGACCTGCAGCTTGTACTGCGCGGCGCACGCCGCCTCCCACAGGATCGTGACGTGGTCGATTACGGTCGACTTGGCCAGCTTGACGGTGATCCAGGCGCTGTCGGAGTAGTTCGACGACCAGCGGGTGGTTGCATCGCCGTCGATCGCGTTGGCCGGCCCCCACTCGTTGGGTTCCTCCTGGCCGGATGCGGTGACGGTGGCCCCAGCGCTGGCCAGCGCGACGTTCTGGCTCTGGGTGCCGCCCCCGTACGCGGGGTCGGTGGATGCCGCTCCAGCCGTGCCGACAAAAGCAAGCGCAAGTGCGGTAGCCGCTGCGGCGACTGTCGCAGTGAGGCGATTCAGCGTGTGGGAACTTCTCATCGTCGAGGAAATCTCTCTGCTATCGATAACACCAATTACGGGATACAGCAGTGCATTGGTGACATTAGAGGGTCTTGTGCATCGCAGTCAACCGCACGGTAGTCGGCGTCACATTGCACGCACGTGCTTGTGCGATCGATAACACTGGCGGTAGGTTGGCCTCACTTTTCCCGATGCGCGTGCTTGTGCACGTCGTTTGTGCGGCAGTGTGGCCATCGTGACGTGCTATTGGCGTATCCGGCCTGGTTTTCCGCCGCGCAGCCGGGCCCGACCTGTCACGTAAGAGGGGGCAACCTGTGAGTGAGAGCCCGCGCGGTGCGCGCGCTACGCATTTGATTCGCTGGATTGCGGCAGGGTCGGCGGTCGTCACCGCTGTCGGCTTCGCGTTGGCGGGGGTAGCAGTGCCTGCTGCTGCTGCCGGGCCGACCACGGCCTGGGATGGGTCGCATTTTCAGGTGGACACGCAGGGTGCCCTTTCGCGCTCGGATATCGTGCTCGGCTCTGCGCCGACCAAGAACACCCAGTCGATGCCGCTGGGAAATGGCACCCTCGGGGTCGCGGCGTGGGACGCCGATGGCTTCACGGCACAGTTGAACCGGGTGGACACCATGCCTGACCGCAAGTCGCCTGGGCAGGTCGAGATCCCCGGATTGTCGGCACTGACCGATGCACCGGACTATAGCGGGCGGCTGTCGTTGTATAACGCCACCCTCACGCAGACCGGCGGCGGTATGTCTGCGACTACGTTCGTTCCGGCGGGCAAGGACGAGCTCGTGGTTGACGTGCACGGCGCCGACCCCACCAAGCCGCAGACGGTGACCCTGCATCTGTGGAATGGTCGTACTCCGACCATCTCGACAGCGAACGGCGTCGGGGTGCTCTCCGAAACGTGGCAGGACACCCGCGGGTCAGGCGCGACCGGTGCCACCTTCGGCACGCTCGCGGCGGTGACGGCATCCGGGCGCGACGTGACCGCGACCAGGGTTGACAGCGAGAGCGTCGAACTCTCGTTCACCCCGAATGCCGACGGCTCGTTCCGCGTCATTGTCGCGGCACCGCACTGGGCGGGCGGAGATGCGACCGCGACCGCAGCCTCGGCGCTCGGCACGGATGCGACGACGCCGCTGCCGGACCTTACTGGGCCGCACCTGCAGTGGTGGCACGCTTTCTGGGGGCATACCGATGTCATCCAGATGGACAGTGCCGACGGCAGCGCCCAGTACATCGAGAACCTCCGCAACGTCGCGCTGTATTCCGCGGCATCCGAGGAGCGCGGCTCTATCCCCGGTACGCAGGCCGGCGTGGCCGACCTCTTCAGCTACTCGGAGGACTCACATCAGTGGGATCCCTCGGCGTACTGGCACTGGAACATCCGTGCGCAAACGGCAACCCTTCTAGGCGCAGGCGATGCGAGCCTGACCGACCCCTACTTCGACTTGTATCGCAATGACCTGCCCGCGCTCCAGTCGTGGACACAGCAACACCTGGCGGGCTACCAGGGCGTCTGCGTACCTGAGACGATGCGCTTCAGCGGACAGGGCTTTGAGAACGAGACTTGGCTTTCCTCTCCAGGGCTGAACTGTGACAGCTCCGCAGGCGGCTACTACAACAAGCGAACGATCACCACCGGCGCGGAGATCGCCCTGAACGTGTGGCTGCGCTACCAGCTCACCGGCGACGAGTCGTTCCTGAAGGCGAACTATCCGATCATGCAGCAGGCGGCACAGTTCCTGGCCAGCTATGCGAAGGTCGGCGCCGACGGCAAGCTGCACACTTACCCGTCGAACGCGCACGAGACGCAGTGGGATGTGCACGATCCGACCACGGACATCGCTGCGATGAAGGCGCTGTTCCCGGTCGTGATTGCAGCGGCACAGCACCTGAACACGGAAAGTGGCCTGGTAGCAACGTTGAAGACGGACCTCGGCGAACTCCTGCCGTTCAACACCACAGGCACTGGCGGCAACCAGGTGATCGCCGACTCGTACGACGCGAACGCCCCGATCGAGAACAGTGAGAACATCGGGCTCGAGCCGGTGTGGCCCTACGGGGTCATCGGCGATGATTCCGGTGCCGCCACGACGTTGGCGATCAACACCTACGACAACCGGCCGAACAAGTACGTCAACGACTGGTCGTTCGACGCGGTGCAGGCCGCGCGACTGGGGCTGCGCGATCAGACGAAAGCTGCCCTGGTGCAACTGACAGAGAAGTACCAGGTGTTCCCTTCGGGCCTTGGCAATCTCTACGGCACGGTCGGTGCCGAGACCTATGTCGAGCAGGCGGCGGCCGCGGCCCTGGGTGTACAGGAAGCCCTCGTCCAGAGTTATGACGGCATCGTGCGGTTCGCACCAGCCGTTCCGAGCGACTGGAGCGTGTCCGGGTCGGCGCAGGTGCCGGGCGGGACAGCGCACGTGCAGACCGTCGGCGGCACGGTGAGTACCGCGGTCATCGACGCCGACGCCGACACGGTGCTGAAGATCCGCAACCCGTGGCAGGGTCAGCAGGTTCATGTGCTCGCGGTCGCCAACGGCTCCTCTCACGAAGTCATCGCCCCGACCAGCGCGGGCACGTTCGCTCTGACCATGACCCACGGCACCAGTTACGTCATCGAACGCACCGTGAGTCCCACCACCAGCCAGGTCTTCGCACCCGTGACCGGCACCCCGGCGACAGCGGTGAAGACTCTCGGCAGCCGCACCATCGGCATCTCCGGGCCAGGGGAGCCGCTTGCCTCGCTCGCCGCTGGCTTCAACAACGTGAGCATCACCGACGATACGCACACGAACGGCGGCAACATCGACGGCGGCGGCAGCGCATCGATGTCACTGCAGGCTCTCGCCGCAGTGGGCGCGAAATCTGGTGGAACGGTGGACCATGACGGCCTCGACTTCGCCTGGCCGGCATCCGGAAACCTTCAGCCCGACAACATGATCAGCGCCGGGCAGACGATTCTGGTGGGCAAGGCCGCGAAGCGAGTCGGCTTCCTGATCACGGGCACCTACGCGCCAACCGGCGGCGAGATCACCGGCGACGCCATCGTGCACTACGCCGACGGCACCACCCAGAGACTCACCCTGCATGCGGCGGACTGGAGCGCCGATCCCCTCCCCGGAACCGACGTCGCCCTGCAGCCAGCGTACGAGAACCGGGCGAACAACACGCAGTACGACCATCCAGCGCACGTGTACTACCTCTCGTTCGACCTCGACGCCACGAAGGCGGTCACCTCGATCACTCTCCCGCGTGTCTCGGATGCCACGCCTGCCACCGTGCCGATGTTGCACATCTTCTCCATGGCCTTCGAGGATGCGCCGGCCACCAACCCCGGCGGGACCGGCCCGAACCCGAACGGCAACGGGAGCGCGGGCGACGGCAGCAATCCGGCGGCCCCGAGCGGCACCTCAAGCGCCCTCGGCACCGGCTCCGCCGCACACGGACAGGGCAACGGTGACCTCGCAAGCACCGGCAGCAACCTGCTTCTACCTGTGGGGCTCGGGGTGCTGCTGCTGATCCTTGGCGGGGTCGGCATCCTCGTGATTCGCCGACACTCCACACGACCCTGACACCTCACTCGTACTCCACAGGGAGCCCAATGCCTCTTGGCAGTGGCTGACTGAGGGTGACCCCCGTATCGGGTCAACCTCACTCACCGGACAACTGCTGACACTGACCACCAGCAAGTAGGGCCCACCCGCAAAGCCCTCCACGCGCGCACTCCCAAGCAATTCAACGAATCATTCCACGCGCGCATCTTGACATGATTTCCGGGGGTGAACGTGACGCCCCTTCGCGAACTACAAGCGCGTCCGCGAACCACGACGTGGTTCCCACGATGTCGGTGTCGGCATCCCGCGCGGCGAGACCGTCGTCGAGGCTTCCGCAGCCACGCAGTCCGCCATCACCAGCGCACCCGCCCGGGCCGTGCAGCGCCGCGATGGTCTCGGCCAGCGTGCGGTCGCCCCGGCCGCGACGACCGCGAGCTCGTCATCGAGCGTCGATGTAATGAAGACGTCATCGCCCGAGACTTTGATCAGGCCGATCATCGGCAGCCGCAAATGCTGCGAAAGGGGCCGGATATCATCCAGCCCCTGGGCACGGATGCCGACTGCACCGTCGAGTTCGTCTGCCGGCGCCATGCCGAGCAGCGCCCCGGCCCGCGGCGTGGCTTACCGGGGTGCCTGGCACGAGACGACGAGCCTGCCACGCAGGGACTCGATCACCGCGGGCGGCTGCGTATTCGTCAAGTCAACTCCCGAAAGGCGAGGTGAGCCGAGTAGGGCGCGATACAGATCCTTGTCCATCACCTGTTGCACCTGAGATGGCCGGACGATCTGCGGCCGGCGCCTCGACACAAATACAGCTGTTGTCGGTAACCAATCACAGCTGTCCGCCCTGACCGCTCAGACCCGCTTGCGACCTCGCCAAACGCGTGAGACAGCCATCGCCGCGAGCCCGGCCGCGAGCAGCAGGCCGAACACCCACAGGGGCCCGGTCACATCCGACCCCGTGTCGGAAAGCGCGCGAGAACCACTGGCCGCCACGACGGTTCCCGCTCCGGCCCCTGTCTGACTCCCTGGTTCGGTGATCGTGCCGGGGTCGGCCGTGACGGTCAGAGTCGCCACGGCCGCACTGCTGCCGGCCGTCGCGATGACATGGTGGTCGCCGGATGCGACGCCGACGGGCGCGGCGACGGTCGTCTGGAAGGCGCCGGAGGCATCCGTGTGGGCCGTACCCAACGCGATGGGCGCGGAGTGAAGGGTCAGTGTCACCGAGGAGTCGGGCGCCAGGCCCGACCCGGCGATGTCCCACTCGTTCGGGTGAACACCCACCGTGAGGCTACCGAGCGACGCAGTAGCCGTGAGGGGACCGCCGACCTGCGCCCCCGAGGCGTCGGTCAGGCGGACCTCCGCCATGTTCGCGCCGGGCTGCGCGGGAACGGTCAGCGAATAGTCGCCCTTCGCGTCGACCCGGTAGTTCTGCCCGTCGAGCACCGCCTGGATCGACCCGGAGCCGCCCGACACGGTGCCCTGCACGGTGAAGTGCGACACCCCGTCGGAGTCGACGGTGACGGCAGCAGTCGGCGCGCCGGCGGAGAGATTGGACGTCGCCGGGAGCGCTGGAGCGCCGACCGACTTCCACGGCACGTCGGAGACCCGCGAGTAGCCGATACCGGCGGCATCCCAGCCCTGCGCCTGATTCAGCAGACGTGCCTGGAAATCGTCGAAGAGCGACGGGTCGCCGGCCCTGTTCTCCTTCGGACTCCACGCGATCTCCGCCACGGCAGGCAGGCGCGGGAACAGCATCGTGTCCATGTACTTCGATACCGGATCGAACGGCTTCGCATCCGTCCACGGCGTCGTCGTGCCGTTCTGGTTCGTGGCATCGGCCCAGAGCGCGAACTCGACGCCGAAGATCTGCGAGTCGTTCAGGTTCAGCGTGCCGCTTCCGTTCGGCACGGCGGTGTCGGGATCCCACTCGTAAGCCTGGGCGAGGTCCGTGTAGCCGCCGTTGATCCAGGTGAGCCCGTACGGGGTCGACTTGTCGTACTTGATGTCGAGGTACGTGCGGTCAGCCGGCGACATCAGGATCTTGTTCCCCGCGGCGACGGCGGTCGCCACATTCGCCGCAAGGCCAGGGTCTCCCGTCGTCTGCGCGTAGTTCTGCAGCACGCCGCCGGCCGGCAGGCCGGCGCCGTTCTCCCATGAGTTCCACGCCATGACCTTCTTGCCCGTCTGGGTCACGGCTGCGTTCGCGATCTGCGTGTACTGCGTGTACTGCGCGCTCGTGAGTCCGGCGGATTCGTCGCCGCCGGCATGGATGAACGCACCGGGCGTCTGCCCTGCGACGTCGTTCATCACGTTCGTCAGGAAGGTCTGCACGTTGCCGATGTGTGCAGCATCGAGGCAGAGGTTCGGGCCGCGGCCGAAGCTGGTCCACGGCGGAATGGCCTGGTCGTTGCAGTTCAGGTCGGGGATGGCGGACATCGCCGCGCCCATGTGTCCGGGTCCGTCGATCTCGGGCACGACCTGGATGAACCGGGATGCCGCGTAGTCGACGATCTGCTTGTACTGCGCCTTGGTGTAGAACCAGGGCCCCGCGACGCCGTTGTCCACGGTGCCGGCCGGGATGCCGCTCTCGACGGATGCGCCGACCTGCGTCAGCGCAGGGTACGCGTCGATCGCGAGCCGCCAGCCCTGGTCCTCCGTAAGGTGCAGATGCAACGCGTTGAACTTGTACTCGGCCAGGTAGTCGATGAATCTCTCGACCTGGGCGACCGGGTAGAAGCGCCTGCCCACGTCGAGCATGCCGCCGCGGTAGTCGAAGCGCGGCGCATCCTTGATCGTGGTCGGCGCGATCGTCCAGGCGCCCTTCTGCACCGTCGTCGAATTGATCGCCTCCGGCAGGAGCTGACGGAGCGTCTGCGCGCCGTCGAACACCGCCTCGGCGGATGTCCCGGTGATGGTCACGCCGTCACCCGTGACGTTCAGCTGGTAGGCCTCGTCACCGCTTCCCGCGTTCGGCGACACCGCCAGGGTGATGGTGTTGGCTCCGGCCGGCGCCTGATCGGCGACGGTCAGGTCGAAACCGGTCGCCGGCTTCAGGATGCCCGCAAGATAGTCGCCGACGGCCTTCGTCGCGTCGCTCACGACGATCGCGGTCGATCCGGTGAGGGAGAACGACGGGCCGGTCCCCGGTTTCACGCTCTGCGGCTCGGGGATGAGCGCGGGATCGCCGGTGGGAGCCACGTAGTTCGGGTCGACGGCGCGCACCGACAGTTCGGCGATCGTCGTGGTCTGCGTGTTCGCCGCGCCGATGTCGTTGTAGGCGGCGAGCTTCAGGTAGCGCCCCGTCGCAGGCGAGGCGAAGAACGCGGTCTGGGTGGCGGTGCCCGACGCGAACGTGCCGCCGGCCACGGGCGACCCGAAGTCGTTGGGGTCGTTCGAGACGTAGGCCCGCCAGTCGCCGATGTTGCCGTTGGTGTTGTTCTGGCGCGGCGTGTACGTCAGCGCACACACGTTTGTGGCCTTGCCGAGGTCCACGATGATCCAGTTCGGGAAGTCCTCCGTGCCCACCGACCAGCCGCTGCTCCAGAACGTGTTCGGGTCGCCGTCGATGGCATTGGTGGCGGGCGTGTTCTCGGCCCCGTAGTTGGCGGTGCTCTCCTCGGTGTTCGCGATCGCGGCGACCGGACGGATGGGCGTGGGCGCGCACCCCGCGGTGGGGCTCGTGCTTGCTGCGGGTGCCGCGGGGAGGGCGAACGGAGCAGGAAGCGGCAGCGTCTCTCCAGCCTGGGTGATGCTGAACGGCGCTCCGCCGGCCGTCGCGTTCAGCGTCACTGTGGAGGTGAAGGCGCGAGCGTCGACGTCGGCCTGAGTGAAGGTGTGGGTCTTGGATGCGCACAGCATGCTGGCCCCGGGGCTGAGCGTTCCGGTGATGCAGCCGGCGAGCGCCTCGATGTTCGACGTGCTCGACATGCCGGTCAGCGGTACGTTCCCGGTGTTCGTGACCCGCACCATGTACGAGATCTGGTCACCCACGCCAAGGCCAGGCGGGGCGCTGTAGTGGTAGACATCCGGGATCTCTTCGATCGTGGCCGCAGGCGCTGGCACGACTGCCGGGCTCTGGAGCGTCTTCACCTTCAGGTCGGTGACCGTTCCGGTGAAGAACCACTGATCGGTCGGATCGGACTGCTTCGAGCCCTGGAACCTGGCACCCCCCAGGGTGAGGCTGTCCATGCTGCGCAGGCTGGAGAAGAACTGCTGACTGCCTTCCGTGCAGAGCGTGGTGCCGTCGAGGGAGTAGACGGTGGTGCCGTTCATGGCGGTGAGAACGAGGGTGTGCGACTTGCCGTCGGCCACAGAGCTCACTGCCGAAGCGCATCGGGCGAGGTATGCAGGCGATCCGGCCCGGATCTCGTAGTAGGGCGATGCCGGATTGTTCAGGGTGAGCAGGAAGTCGTCGTTGCTGACACCCTTCTCGGTTGCGCCGAACAGGGTCTTGGGTGCACTCGAGGTGGACGTCGTCTGGAACGTGACCGAGATCGAGCCGCCGGTCGCCCCCTGCACCTTGCCGAGCTGGTTGCTCAGGTCGAGGAGCGAGGTGCCGTCGAAGACGTGGGTGGAGGTGTCGTCGATCGCCGTGACGAGTTGACCGCTGCGGGCGATCGAGGCGGATGAGGCCAGCTGCGACGACGCTCCGTCAGCGGTATAGGTCACGGTGATCGGTTCGGTCGCTGCTGGAGCCTGGGCATCCGCCGTGACGGGAACGGTCACCGTCACGCTCGCACCCGCCGCGATCACCGGCACCGCGGCGCTCCCGGCGATGAAAGGAGCGGAGGCGACCGAGACGGTCCCGGCAACGATGGCCGTCTGCTGTTGGTTGGTGATCGTCACCGGAACACCGGTCGCATTGCCTGCCGACAGCGTCACCGACGTCGGCAGCGAGATCGGTGCGCACAGCCCGGCGAGCTGGCCGAGCTGGAATGAGGCGAACGTGATGTTCTTGTAGGCGTTTCGCTCGTACAGCGCCGCAACGACCGGGTCCTGGCCGGAAGCGGTCGGCATCATCGCCAGCGTCGAATACGCCGACGACCCGGTCTGCAGAACCTTCGAGACCGGCCAGGTCTGACCGTCGTCGCAGGAGAGCCTGATCGTCGTGTTCATGCGGATCGACGGGTCGTCGTTGTTCGAAGAGAGCATGATCTTCGACTTCGGATCGGATGCCGGGGCATCCGGGTAGACCCGCATGATGGTGCCGTTGTCGTTCGGGTCGACGAGCTGCGCGTTCTGCGTCACAGGGCCCCAGGTCGCGCCACCGTCGGTCGAGATCGCCTGGTACCGGTGACCGGACCCCCGCAGGTTCAGCAGCAGGTTGCCGTCGGAGGTCTCCGCCACCTTGTTCTCATTGCCGATGCCCACGGCGCCCGGTGCGCCGTGCTGCCACGTCGCTCCGTTGTCGTCCGTCCAGGCGCTGACGACGCCGATGCCGCTGCCGGTGTTCACCACGTACTGCTGCACCAGGCGTCCGGCGTACTTTCCGGTCGCCAGGTAGGTGGAGGTGCCGGATGCCGCGAAGGTGCCCTTCCAGGCCGGATCCTTCGTGCCCGCGGTGATGTCCTCCTCGTGCCACGTCTTGCCGTCGTCGTCGGAATAGCTCATCAGGTTGTGCGTGATGTTCGGGTTGGAGGGATCCACTCCCGCCTGACCGCCGAAGAAGCCTTGCTTCTCGGACCCCGTGTAGAACAGGAAGATGCGGTTCGTCGACGGGTCGTACCCGAGCGACGGGTCGCCGAACCCGTCGGGGTAGGGTCCGCTGCGCTGCACCATCTGGTCGTCCCAGGTGGCCCCGCCGTCGTGGCTGATGCGCACGATGTTGTCGATGTGCGACGGCAGGTCGGAGGCCGTGTGGCGGCCGTCGTATGACGTCACGATCGTTCCGTCGTTCGTGACGATGAGAGCAGGTATGCGGTACTGCCGGTAGTTGCCGTCCTGGCTCTGTGCGATGTCCACGCGGTGCAGTGTGGTGAGCTCGCCCGGACCGTCAGGCGTGGCGGTGTATGCCGTGTGCTGCGTGGTCGGCGCGTGGTACGGGATCGAGCCGGCGGTCGGGTCCGCCTGTGCAGCGGTGGCGCCGAATCCGGCGAACACCAGGGCGAGCGCGCTGCTTGCAGCAACTGCTGCCGTGAGTGACTTCTTCGTCATTGCTGGTCCTACTTCGTCGACGCCAGACGGATGTTCGCACTTGTGCGATGTCCAACATCGGACGTTAGCGATCACAAGTGTGGGCGTCAAGTGGTGGAGTGCAGTATTTCGTCGCCGGCGGCAGCGTGCCGGCCGTTGACGAACGCCTTCCCGGCGAACTTCTGTGGGGTTGCGGGTGGGTCGGATCAGAGTGGATCATCAAAAGCGCTTCGCCCGCCATCCCGATTCGTCGCGAAACCGTTATCGATGCCATTGGTTCGTCGTCATGCGTCGCGCGCGTTCGTCTGTCGCGCCTCACGTCTCGAGCCGGCGTCGTTCCACGCATGCCTCCACCGTGAGAGGGTTCCTCCATGCCCTCACCGCAGTCACTCAGTGAGACCGACCGCCGCATCGTGGCGGCGTGGGCCGCCGACTGCGCGGAACGCGTGCTGCCGCTTTTCGAAGCGGAGACCGACGACGACCGCGTTCGCGACGCGATCGAAAGAGCGCGCGCGTTCTCGCGCGGAGAACTCGGCGCGGCCGAGGAGATTCGCCGGCGCTTCGTGGCCGGCCGCGCGGCGCAGTCCGCGACCACGCCGGCTGCGAAGGCGGCTGCTCGTGCCGCAGCTCAGGCATCCGGGGTCGCACACATGGGCGCGCACGCACTGGGTGCGGCCGCCTACGCCGCCCGCGCCACCGCGCTCGCTCACCCCGAACGGCCCGACGCGACCGACGACGAGATCCGGTGGCAACTGGAGCACCTGTCCGCCGAGGCGCGGATGGCTCTCACTCGCCTGCCCGCTCTCGGCGAGAACTCGTCCGGCCCGCTCGGCTCCGGACTCCTCGCCTCCGGTGAGCTCGGCTCGATCATCCGGCGCCTGCAAGCGGGGTTGAGCCGCTAGCTACGCGAGCGGCACTCACTTCGATCCGACCGATCTGGATGCGCGGCAGTCCTTCGTTGATCTCGACGACGAGAACCCAGAAATCGTCGCCCGGGTGGGCAGCCTTCGTCCGCCTCCTCATCCGACGGCTCCTGCCCAAACGACGTCTCCGCGCGAACCCGAGGGTCGCCAAACGCAAATACACGCGATGGCACGTCAAACGCGCCCACCTCGCCACCTGGCCGCAACGGCAGCACACCGCCCGCCACACCGTCACACGCTGCTGACTGAACGGTATTGCGGTTGACTCCGCCCCTTTGACCGTCGGTTCTGCATCAGAGCCGGCAGTCCGAATTCTGCGGCGGTTCGCCGCGAGATTTCATTTCGCGGAAGATGGCGAAGGCACACGCCGACAGCGACATTCATGCTCGCAAGCGGATCCGCCTACGGGCGTTTCATGTAGACCCATGGCGTGTTGGTGGGCCTTGTCGGTGTCGGGCGTTCCGCCGGGGTGTCATCCGCCCCAGTATCCGATGGCGGTTCCGGGTGGTGCTGTTGCGCAGGTGGCATTGGTGGGGACTTCGAGCGAGTCGGCGCGGATGCCTGTTCCGCTGTTCACGGGTGTCACTTCGAAGACGAGCCCGTTCTGGGCGTTGGTGCTGGCTGCGTACTCGATCATCTGCGCGTCGACGTGGACGTTGCCGGCGGCGTTGCTGCTGGTGACCTCTTCCAGCGTCAACCCTTGAGGAGAGTGCGTCTTCAGGTAGTCCACCACGGAATCCACCGATGACCCGGGTACCGTCCAGTAGCCGGTGACGTCGGCCATGGGCTGGCACCAGAAGCCCATCGCGAGGGCGGAGGCGACACCGTCGGGCCGTGTCGGGCTGGCGGCAGCGCCAGGTGGTACAGCCACGGTGGCAAGGCGGGCGCGCGCTGTCGCCATGGAGGCGGCATCCGCGGTCACTCCCGGTCGAGGAGAGGGGAACGCGGGCCCGCGGATGGCGGCGGGGGTCGGTGCGGGCGCCCCGATCTGTGTCGGAGCAGGTGGGACTGAAACAACGGCACCGTGAGCGTCTATGCCGGCACAACTGGACAGGGCGAAGCAGACTACGACGGCGATGGTTCCCACGCCGGCGCCGGCCCACCCAGAGGGCCGATGTACACGAGCACTCTTGTCGTCGATACGCGCCACGCGCGCCAGGCTACTCCGCTGGGCCAACGACACGGCAAGCGCTCTGGGCATCATCGTTTTCGTGCTGATGAGAGTTGCGGCGTTGCGGTCAGCCGAGGTTCTGGAACAGGTTCGCGTCGCGCGAGGTGTGTCCATCGACGTTCGTCACGTACAGCTCAAGAGTGAACTTCGTATCACCGTGATCGAGCGCGAAGTCGATCCATTGCCCCGGTCCGGTGAGGGTTCCCCGGGTGATGATCTTGCCGTACTTGCGTTCCTCGGTACTCAAACTCGCGCCAGTGCGCTCTGCTGGGTCACGCACCAGGTACCGCACCGTGTAGGCGGCAGCTGGCATCGCGGTGAGGTTCGGCAGGAGTCGCACGTCAGCTTTGCCGGCGCCAACGGGCTGTTCGGCCCACCGGTAGTTGGGCATGGTGGGTGTCAGGGAGTCGTTGAGATCACGGATGCCCGACCGGTCGCTCTGCGGATCGATCGGGGCCGCGCTTCCACCCGGGTGCTTCCAACCGAACGCGTTCGCCACCGGGCGGTATGCGAAGCCGACCGTCAGCGGGATCGCGATGGCAAGCGCCAGAGTGAGGATCGCTACGCGAAGAGAGCGTCGGCGCAGTCCCGTGCCGGTTCTTTGCCGATGCGTCGCAATCGCGTCAGGAACACCGCCGGACCGAACGGCATACGCGTATGAACTCGTGCCGGCTTGAGCCCAGGCCTGGACGTAAGCCGCCCGTGGAGTCAGCTGATCGCCCTGCAGGCGCGCCGGATTCCACGACAGAAACTGCAGCGGGACGTCGTGAAAACCGTCGCCACCATCCGTGATGGTGAACGTCGGCATCAGCCTGTACTGGACACCGCCCCGGGTTGCGTACCTGTGCAGGTAGGGAAAGAAGTCGACGAGTGCAGACCGTTCGATGCGCTTGCGCAGCACGTAACCCCTGGTCAGGATCGCTTCATCCGACGTCAGTGTCAGCGATACGCCCGTGAACCACCAGAAGATGCCGCCGAACAGCGCGACGAAAACAGCGCCGAGGATGATCGCGACGCCTTCATCGTTGCCGATGATCTCCGGATCGCCGGCGTTGATGACGAACGTCCAAACGAGCGCGCCAGCCGCCAGAATCACGGCCAGCCCGCCAACAAGCGCGCCGACCCAGCGAGGGACCCGCCCCAACCGGATTCTCGCCGGCAGGTCCTGCTCCCTGAAGGAGTCGGCCGATCCTGGGCTGAACATCGGCCACCTCCGCCAGCTCAAGATCGTGATCCGATCGTATGCGGAGGAATCCCTCGCCCGCGACAACCCAACCCCAGGCCGCGACGCCGCGCAATGAGCGCCCAGCACCTGCACGGTGAGCGATCCGCATGCGGTCCGCACCGTGGGCTGCTGTTCCGAATCTTCTGTGCGCTATATAGTGTGCGCGGCGTCATTCCGTGCGCTATTTCCGTCGAAGGTGACGAATCGAATGAGCGATCAGCCAGACCTTTCCGTGCCGGGAGAACCCGTCGAGTCCCAGTCTCCGCAGGCCTGGCCACCGCCGATAGCTCAAGCGCGACCGCGATTCAGTCAGTTGGCGATCTGGGGCTTCGTGATCTCCTGCCTCAGCTTGTTGATATTCGGATTCATCGGGGTTGTCGGCGTGCTCCTTTCAGCCCGTGGGTTTCGTTCCGCGCGCACGGGACTCGTTCGAGGCCGCGGACTGGCCATCGCCGGCATGATCATCGGAACACTTGGATTCCTCTACTACGCGATCACCATGATCATTCGCCTCAACGCCTAACCGCACCCCGACAGCAGACAGCGCACCCATCGCCTGCCCTTCATCTTGGGCACCCGCCCGCTGGCGGATGCCTCAGCGTGACGCGATCTGGACTGAGTACCGTCTCTCCATCCGAGCGGTGAGCTGGCCCCACTCGCTGTTCGCGGCTCGTTCGTGATGCAGGCCGAACGCCTGCTCGTCCTCGAATCGCTCCTCGACGTCGAACACCCGCCGGTCGGAGGTCGCAATCACTTCGAAGGACAGACAGCCACGCTCAGCGCGAGTCAGAGCAATGTGCTCGGGAAGGTTCGCGACGACGATGGCGACCTCCTTGTCGTCCGCGCAAAGAAGCTGTCCTGCCAAGTGAACTTCGCCCACTCGCTCACCATACGACCCTCGCTCGCCAGGCTCTTGCCCGATGAGGGATCGATCAACGGAGTGTCTTCGTCAGCTCGGAGAAGAGGTCGAAGAGGATCCCGGGAGTCCCGTACCAGCAGGGGGCCGAGCGCGAGCAGAGGGGCCGCACATCCCAGGATGCGGTGGCTCTGTCGATGAAAACGTCTGATCATCCGGTCACGATCGTACGTGGACGGGTAGACCCGACGAAGGGACACGAGAGTGAGGCGCATGGCGCGAGCGGATCCCGCTGCGCTTGCAGTCGTGCGAGTTTCGGGTCAGTGGTGGTCACGTGCTTGCAGGATGACGATGTGTTCGTCGGTGACGTAGTAGACGAGGCGGTTGGCGTCATCGATGCGACGCGACCATGCGCCGGTCAGGATGTGCTTGAGCGGTTCCGGTTTGCCGATTCCGGTGAAAGGGTCGCGCAGCGCGTCGGCGATGAGTTGGTTGATCCGCTTCAACGTCTTGCGATCCTGGGTCTGCCAGTAGACGTAGTCCTCCCACCCGCTCCGGTCGAAGGCGAGGCCGCGGGTCACGCGTCAAGCAGGTCGTGCTGCTCGAACTCGCCCCGACGGGCGCGCTCGATCGCCTCTACGAGCCGCTGGGCGCCGGCGGAGTTGCGCAGCAGGTACGCGGTCTCGGTCATCGCGTCGTAGTCGTCCTTCGACATGATCACGGCATTGCCGTGCCGCGAGACGACCTCGACGGCGGTGTGGTCATCATTGACCTGCTGAATGAGCCCGAACAGGCTTTTGCGTGCTTCTGATGCAGTGATGGCCGACATGACCGCCCCCTCAAGTGGTACCGAGTATCGTACCACTCCGACGATGTTCGGGTTTCGGGCGCCCACTCACGCTCCAGCGGCGACAAGGAGCATGCTGCCCGCTGAGGGATCGGCTTGTGCACACATGGGCATGCCAGCGCGTGGAAGGCTGTCGTTCATGCCGTGCGGACTGTTCTCGCCCATCGAGGCCTTCAAGGCTGCGCACGCATTTACATGGTTCTCGGCTGCTGAGGACACGGCTTCCCTTGCCGTCGAGGCGCGTTCCGACGAAACCTTGTGGCTCTGGCAAGCGGCACTGACCTACATCAAGAATTGGCCCCCGACATTCGTCTACCCTCCCGGAAGCATCCCAACTCCTGTAAGGAGCCCCGAGCAACCTCACAGTGTCCGAAGGCCGTGAGGTCTTCATCGCGTTCATCGACGCCTACAACCGCCTGTCAGTAACCGAAACGGGCCTGTTCGCCATGTACGTCGCCGGGGATCCCGCCGCTTGGCCGGACTGGCTCCACTGTCTCGAGGGTTCCCACTAGGCGACCCGCAGACCGATCCGGTTACGTGTCTTTCGGCGATGACCCGAGTACCAATAATTGGTACCTTTGTCGTATGAGTCTCAACACCTCGATCAGCCTGGACGACCACTTCGCGAGCTTCCTTTCGCGAGAAGTGGCGGCGGGGCGCTATCGCAGTGCGAGTGAAGTCGTTCGTGCGGGGCTGCGTCTCCTGGAAGACCAAGAGACGCAGATGGCCGCTCTGCGCGCCGCACTCGTGGCCGGCGAGGAAAGCGGGCCCGTGCAGCCCTTCGACTTCGACGAGTTCATTGCTGCCAAGAAAGCATGACCACCTACTGGCTCACGCCGGCGGCGCGACAAGACCTCTCCTCGATCTGGGACTACACCGAACAGACCTGGGGGCCGGGTCAGGCAGAGATCTACCTCGGCGAAATCGGGATGGCATTCGAGCGAATCACCAAGGATCCGGATCGAGGACGCACCTGCGACGAGATCCGTGCGGGATACCGGCGATATGCCATCGGCAGCCACCTCGTGTTCTACGTCGTTGGCGATGACGGCCGCGTCAACATCATGCGAATACTGCACCAGCGAATGGACCCGACAAGGCATATCTAGAAGCTCGGTGCCCACTTCAAAGAACTGGAACGCAAGCCGATCCTCTTGCGTGCGGTAGTCACGACATTTGGCGATGCAAAAGCACCGCCATCTATCGCTGCAGTTCACAGTCAGAGGCTCGCGATAGTGGCGCGCACGCCATCCATGCGCATGTAGAGGGTCAGCGGGTCGTCGCGCAGCGCGATGAAGCCGTTGCTCTCCCAGAAGCGGGCGGCCTGCTCGTGGAGGGCGTCTGCGAACACGGCGCGGATCCCGGCTGTGTCCGCGATGGACGCGATGCGGTGCAGCGCGTCCAAGAGCAGGGCGGTTCCGATGCCTCGGCCCGCGAACCTCGAGTCGACGGCGAGGCGGCCGATCAGGATGCCGGGCACCGGGTCGGGCTGCCCGTCGCCGAGCCGGTTCGTGGTGCGACCGCGGGCGATGCTGAACGAGGAGAGCGTGTAGTAGCCGATCACAATGTTGGTGGCGAGGGCCATCACGTAGGTGCGAGCGGAGTCGGCGGCCTGGCTGCTGCGGGCGCGGTTGTGCAGCCAGTCGTCGAGGGACGCCTCTTGGCAGAAGAACGGGTCGAGGTGATGGTCCTCGTTGAGGGGTTCCGGGATGCCGTTCACCGGATGCGGGCGGAGATGAATTCGATCTCGGCCATGCGCTCGGGGTCAGCCCAGATCGGATGCTTCTGGAATAAACGCTTGAGTTCAGGGATGACGCGAGGCGGCTCATCCAAGGCGCGAAGGAAGTCGTCGAAGGCCTCGGCGGAGAGGGTCTTGACGCGCGTGGACTGCACGACCTCCTCCGCCTCCTCGGTGACGAGGGCGGAGATGAAGTCAGTGACGCTACGTCCTTGGAGCGCGGCGGCGCGCTCGATGACCTGCTTCTGGTCGCTGGTCACGCGAACCTCGATGCGGGCGCTCTTGAGCGGTGTTGCTGACATGCCATCCAGTGTACGGCAGATTGCCGGATAGGGGGTGCCCGATAGCCAATCCGTAACCGTTCAGGAACGCTTGGGTGCGGGATTTCAGGGCTGGAAAGCATCGTCATTCGGTCGGCGTCGGGGTTGCCGTAGCGTCGAGCGACCATGCCTGGATTTCCCAATGCCTTCCGCCGGTGTGTGTCGATCCCGCCACCCACATCAGCGCCAGGCCGCAACTGGTGGAGGCCGTCGAGTTTCGCTTCCGACCAGTCAGATGCCCGGACATGATGTGGTACGGATCGGGCGAATCCAAGACGTCAAGTTGCCTACTGCCAGGATCGATGTCCCCGCACAGATCCACGACCTTCCGGAGCATATCGGTGGACTCCTGCGGGAGAAGCTTCCGCAGCGCCGCCAGCTCGGAACCTGACGGCTCGGCAAGGGCGTCCACCACCGTGTCGTAAAGCGGACGAAACGAACCAGGGTCCGCGTCGTTGGTGGACATTGGATCGGAAGGGTCCAGGTCGATGCTGCAACCGGTCAGCAGGACGCCGAGCATGAGCAGAGGGACCGCGCATCCCAGTATGCGGTTCCTCTGTCGATGCCAACGTCTGATCATCCGGTCACGATCGTATGCGGGTGAGGCAACCACGACGAAGAGACACGGTCGGAATGATCCGCGTCGCA
Source organism: Humibacter antri (assembly GCF_054777235.1). Lineage (NCBI taxonomy): Bacteria > Bacillati > Actinomycetota > Actinomycetes > Micrococcales > Microbacteriaceae > Humibacter > Humibacter antri. Next base: position 39,122 of record NZ_BAAHAW010000007.1, read on the forward strand.
CAAGCGGATCCAGCGACGCTGCACTCCGAAGCCGTAGCCAACTGCACGCTGACCGATCCGGCTACGTGCCTATTGAGATGCGACTTTCGCGCAGCGCCCGCTTGAGTGCGGAGACGCCAGTGTAGTGGTGTGTCGTGATCCCGAGTCCTGCGGCGCCAGCGAGCTTCGCAGGCGAGTCGTCGGTGAAGAACACCGCGTTCGCGTCGACGCGCATGCTGCGGAGGACATGCTGAAACCTGGATCCACCGAGCCGATGGTGATGGCTGGCTGAGTCCGATTCGGTGGGATTTTCGCATTCTTGG
>NZ_BAAHAW010000008.1:0-8938 GCF_054777235.1 Humibacter antri
CATGGTCCTGTCCCGCAGCGTCGACGGCTTCACCGCGAGCACACCACTGACCGCGCTCACCGACCCGAACCGTGACGCCATCCTGGCGGTCGGGATGAACGGCGAGCCGCTTCCGCTGGAGCACGGCTTCCCGGTCCGGATGGTCGTCCCCGGCCTCTACGGCTACGTCTCAGCAACCAAGTGGCTTACGGACCTGAAGGTAACAACCTTCGCCGCCGACCAGGCCTACTGGACGCCCCGCGGATACAGCCCAAAAGCCCCGATCAAACTCTCCAGCCGCATCGACACCCCGCGCCTCGACCGGCCACTCTCGGCGGGTCCTACGAAGATCGCGGGCGTCGCCTGGGCGCAGACCGTCGGAATCAGCAAGGTCGAGGTCCAAATCGACGGCGCCTCCTGGCAGGAAACCACGCTCGCCCCCGCAATCAACGCCGACACCTGGGTGCAGTGGTCGCTCGACTGGAACGCGACAAGCGGATCCCACACCCTGGCGGTGCGTGCAACCGACCGCGCAGGACGGTTGCAAGAGGAGAAGCGCACCCCGATCGCACCGAACGGGTCGACCGGGTGGCAGTCGACACTGGTACAAGTTTCTTGATCGCGCCCCGACTGGCCAACAGTGGCCCCAGGTGGTCGGCTTGCACGGAGATCAGCGCTCTTGATGCAAGGGCGGATCGTGAGGGGAAGTCTCGCTCCGAGGTGATCCGCGAGGCGCTGGCCTCGGCGTGAGAGTCCGCCCCCGGCGCTCAACCGAAGAGCATCGCCTGGTCACAAGCTGGTCGATGACGAAGTCCCATCGCCGCCTGCCGGTACCACCACACGTAGAGCGTTCGTCCTGGCGCCAGTTGGGGCGGCCGTCGCAGAGTCCATCCGGACCTGGCGACTCAACGCGGCCGTCTCGGTAAGCCCGTCCCGCACCATGCACGCCCGCCTCGGAGCTGGTGAACCCGTACTTGTCCTTTAGCGGGATGCCCGCTACGCCACCCATTGAAGATGCCCGCAGGGGTGCGTCAACTCCAACGCGTTTTCGTAGGTGTCAACGGGTAGGGAACGGAGTGGCTCGAGGTTCGTACGACGAAGCGTTTCTCGAACCAAGGACCACGAATCAAGAGAGGAAACGATCGACGACGGGATCCATACGAGATGAGGGATGCCTAGAAAGGGGAACGGGTCGAGAAGGCCAGAAAGACCAAAGTTGGTAATGCACGCAGGCACTTTCTGTGAAGTGCGCGCCTGGCGTAGGCAGTTTGAGCGCGATTTTGCGAAGTATAGGTATGAGGGGTGGAATCGCGCGTTGGAAGCGGGGCAAGGCCTCGCAGGGGGTGAAGCAGGCAGTCGCGTACGCCTTCGGCGGGGTCTGTGATGCGACCCTCACCGCGAAAGACGCTGCCGGGGTGATCGCTGCCACGGACTACGCGGATGCGGTGATGACCCGCTACATCTGCGAGAACAGTGTCATCCGTGACGACCTGCTGTCCCGGAAGCAACTGCGGGCATGGGTGGACGGGTTCGACCCACTCACCGGAGAACGCCGCGGCCGCGACCTGGAGTCCCCCGTCGCCGACCTCGTGTTGGATGCGACGGTGAACGCACCGAAGTCGTTCTCGATTGCTGCGCTCCTGGATCCGGAACTGAATGTGGCGTATGAGGATCTGCAGGACCGGTTACGGGACCGGATCATCCACCTCTGGCAGACCGAGCTCAACGCTAGACGTGGTGCCGGCGGACTCATCCGGGAGGACCTGGCCCGGGTTGAGGTGGTGGAGCTGAAGCATGAACGGTCCCGGTCGTTGGATCCTCACAAGCACCGCCATCTCTGGTTGAACGTGAAAGTCCAAGGTACGGATGGTCGATGGTCGAACCTGGACACCCGGGTGGCTCTCAGGTTCCAGAACGTGGTGAACGCGGAAGGCGACCTCGCCGCACGTACCGACCCGGCCTGGATTCACGCACTAGCGGCCAAGGGGTTCACGCTCAACGCGGACGGCGAGATCGAGCAGCTGGCGCACCTGGTGCGGCCGTTGTCGAAGCGGTCAGCCCAAATCGATACGAACCGGGCAAGGCGGCTGGAGTGGTGGCGAGGCCACCATCCGGCTGAGGAACCGTCCCGGGACGTGCTTAACCAGATCGACCGATGGGCATGGGCCACCGGCCGACCGAACAAACCCCACGACCTCGATGAGGAAAACTGGGCGGCCATCATCCGCAACGAAATCCAGGTCGCGGATCCCGGCGTGGCCTCACGGCCATCGAGGTCCGCCGCAGTGGTCGACGTTGCGGACATTGACCTGGACTTGGTGGCCGCGAAAGCCATCGTGGATGCAGATGGCCGCTCCACCGGGACCGGCGGCCGCTTCTCCGCGTTCGATGTCCGCGCCGGCGTTCTCCGAGCCCTCGGCACCACCGGCGCGGTCGTGGACAGGGACACGCTCGACCAGCTTGCGGACGATCTAGTTGAGAGGGCTGTAGCTGGGCATACAGTGCGTCTCCTTGATGGCGAGGTCGTGCCGGGTCATGTGAAGCATCTCGTTGCCACGCAGACCGCGATTACGAAGAACACGCTCGCGAACCGGCTCGAGCTCTTCCCCACGAGCGGCGACGTCGCACCAGTTGCAATGATGTCCCAAGTCTCGGCGGTGGTCACTCCGGATAAGGATCTCGACGAAGGACAGCTGGCCGGCGCGAGCGCAATCGCCGGGACCAGCCAGCTGGTGACGATCATCGGTGCCGCCGGAACCGGGAAGACCACAATGCTGAAAGTGGCGGCTGCAGTACTACACCTGCAGGGGAGGCGCATGATCGTTGTTGCCCCTACCAAGAAGGCCGCGACCGTGGCCGGCCGGGAAACCGGTGTCGACGCCTCCTCACTCCACCAACTCCTGCACGCGTATGGATGGCGATGGAACGAAGCCAATACCGGGGGGACGACATGGACACGGCTGAGGATCGGCGACATTGACCACGCCACCGGCCGCCGCTACTCCGGGCCAGGTGAGCAGGTGGTGCGTCGCCAGGATCGGATCGTTGTCGATGAAGCAGGGATGCTCGACCTCGACGCGGCAAACGCGCTCGTAGAACTTGCGGGCGAGACCGATGTTGGTGTGGCCGCGGTTGGTGACCCCAACCAGGCACTCCCTGTTGGCCACTCCGGCGCTATGGAACTCATCCGGCGCGCAAGCACAATCCGAGTCGAGCTCACCGACATCCACCGATTCAAGGATCCGGCATGGGCGAAGCTCACCCTCGATCTTCGCGACGCTCACGCTGCTGAGGAGCGCAAGCAGGTTGCGGGGCAGCTTGTGAATAGCGGGCACGTCACACTGGTGAACAGCGCCCAGGAAGCCCTTCAAGCAATGGTCGACGGATGGTTCGATGCGAACAGAAGCCGTGCAACGCTCTCACTCGTCACCGCCACAAACGCTGAAGCGCAGTCTGTGGGAGAAGCCATCCAAGCTCGGCGTCTCCACGAAGGGTCATTGCGCGTAGATAGAGTCGCGGTTGGGCAGGGCGGTCAGACGCTGTTCGAGGGTGACGTGGTGCAGACGCGACGCAATGACTCAGTTTCTGGTGTCGAGAATCGACAGAACTGGATCATCAGCCGCATCACCGCGGACGGCATCGTCCTCACTTCAGCAACGGACTCGAGCCAAGGACGCCGAGTCAGCCTCGCCTACGCAACGGGGCATCTCCACCTCGGATACGCCTCCACCGTCTACGGTGCCCAAGGAGAAACCACCGACCGATCCATCGTCGGACCGGATGTCGACGCCTCAGGACTCTACGTTGGACTAACACGCGGACGCAGCGACAACCAGGCCGTCGTCATCGCACCCACTGCCAAAGCGGCAAGGGCCGATCTAGCCGACGCCCTCCGCCGCGGAAACGTCGAAGCAAGCCTCGATGATTCGCGAGCCGCCGCCCGCACCGAGCTTCGCAGGGCTGCTGCAGCACCAGTCACCGACGTCCCGGACACGAGTCGGATGCCGCAGAAGGCCAAGCCCATTCTCTAGGTGCGTGGGTCAGAACTGGGTTGCTGACGCACTGGAGCGATGTTCTGGTCGGTACGCTTCGCCGATTCGAGCGAGGTGGTTGTGGCTCTTGGTGGCACCCCCGGTGTCCAGCAGTACGGTTGAGCTCGGTCTCGCAGTCCCGGGACTGGCCGGAGTCCGCCCCGCTGTGGGGTGTTACGCGGGCGCGATCCCTGCGACCGTGGCGTTTCGGAGCTTGCGGAGGTTGTGGCAGATCGTGTGGAGCAGCCATTCGCCCTGCGCGCCGGCGAGTCCGCGCAACCGGAGCTGTCCGGCGTTCTGCCGGGTTTTCATCTGCCCGAACGCGGGTTCCACGATCGCTTTGCGGCGCGCGTAGCCGGCGCGGCCCTGCTCGGTGCGCAGCGCGTGCGCCATCTGCTCCCGCCGGGACGCCTCCTCCGGGACCGGGCCTTCGACGCCGGCGGTGGGGAAGCTCTCGCCGTGGCGTTGCCGTCCCGTCGCGATCAACACCTCGCTGTCCAGGCCCTCGGCGGTTACGAGGTTGACTTCCGAGCAGTAGCCCGCGTCAGCGAGGACGACGTCCGGGGAACGGTCGATCCCTGCCGCGGCAAGGTTGCCGGTGGTCTGTCGGGTCATCGGGATGAACTGCTGAATATCGGTGGCCTGCTGGGTGACCGAGGCTGCCAGCACGATCTGGTGGCTCTCATCGACCACAGCCTGCGCGTTGAACGCGTAATCGAAGCCGCGGCCCGTCTTCATCATCCGCGCCTCGGGATCGGTGAAATTGCGTTACGCTTTCGGCTTCGGCGCCGCCTCGTCCACCGCAGCGGCCACGGCCGTCTCGGCCTCCTGGGCGGACTGACCGGCAGCGTCGGCCTTCGTCCGTGCCGCGGCGGCCGCCCGCTCGGCGGCATCGGCCTCGATCTGTCCCTTCGCGGCCCGCAGCTTGGCCAGGCGCCCCTCCCGGCGGGCCAACTCCGGGGCGACCTCATCGCCGCGCCGGTCCCGCCCGAACTGTTCATCCTCGGCCTCATCGACCGCCTCTGCCTCGGCCAGGAGAGCGTTCACCTCGGCTTGGAGCTGATCGATCTTCGGCCCGATCCGGTCATAGCTCATCGCCTTATGCCGGGACGCGTCCGCGTGAAGCTTCGTGCCATCCAGTGCGACACGCCCCAACCGCACCAGCCCCGCCTGGGCGCACACCCGCAGCACCTGCAGGAACAACCCCGGCAACGCATCCAGGTGGCGGCGACGAAACCTCGCCAGCGACCGGTAGTCCGGCGCCTGGTTGCCCGACAGCCACCGGAACGCGATGTCGCGCTTGCACCGCCGCTCCACCTCACGAGACGAGGTCACCCCGGTCGCGTACGCGAACAGCAACAACTTCAACATCATCCGCGGGTCATACGGTGGAGCACCCGAGGCGGACGCGTACGACGCGTACATCGGCGTCAGATCCAAGATGTCTTCGACGACCTCAGAGATGAACCGGGCCTCATCGTCCTCGTCCAGCCACTCATCCAGACTCGGCGGGAGCAGGAAACACTGCCCCTGGTCATAGCCGCGGAACGTCTTCGCCGCACCCGCCGGTGCCACCGATCCCGACGCCCCTGCCGCACCCAGATCAACCTCGAACAAACCCTCCGAGCCAGCAGCCGCCGTCATAGGCCAATTCTCCCAACGCCTTGCGCAGCCCACCGGATTCACCCCGGCGCGTTAACCGGAAGGTTCTGACCCACGCACCTAGAGAAGCTCATGGGCCCTGCAGATCGGGATGGCCAGTTGATTCCTCGGCTCGATCCAACCATTCCGTGCATCAAATGTAATGACTGCGATGCCTTGCCTTTCGGCCGTCATAGCCGCGTCAGGTAAGCATCCCCCGGCGTGGAAGATCAGGCCTCGTCGGCCGTCTGACGCCACCAGCGCTGCAGCACGCTCCACGATCGGCAGCCCGATGTTGCCGCGACGATTGTCCACCAGTGCCACGTACCGCGAGCCGTACAAGTCACAGATCGCCGAAGCTGCACCACTCGTCACAACGGTGTCTGCTTCGCCGAGATAGATCATCCACTCTCGACACAATTCAACGGCGTCACGATCGCTGACACCGTCAGGACGCGGAGCCGGACGGTCACCAGTCACACGAACATCATGACGCGAACAGGCGACGCATCGAAACGATGCTCAGGACGGTGGAGGTCTCCGTTGACACTGGGCCGCGGTCGCGCAATGACGGCGGCCAGGTCTGACAAATGGAGCGTTGAGCTCACAGCACGGCCAGGTCGGGCAACTCGGGCGAAGGGGAAGGGGTGGGCAATCCGACCTCGAGGATCTTCTGGACTTGTGCGAGAGCTCGATCGCTGAGGTCGTCATCCGGGTAGAACTCTGAAAGGAGCTCGCTTGCCGCCTCCACAGAGTCGATATGGTTCAACACCATCAGGCGAGCGATGTCCGCGGTATCTCGTCCAGGGCGCGCAGCTCTCAGCTTCATTGCCAAGAGAACTTCGTGGGGCGCTACGGCAACCTCGATGTCGTCGGTCCGAAGGAGGGGAATCCAGTCGACTGTCCTCCCGTATGCCGGTATGAACTGGGCAGCAGAGTTGTTCAACCAATCCGGCGCCCAGCTGCGCTCGGCCGCGATCACCCTGGCTAGTTCGAGTAGCTCGTCAGCGGGCTCCAGCCGGGCATCGATGTCGTACGTAAGCTGGCGGTCGAAGTGCCCGAGCTGAAGAGCTGCGCCGCCGACGATCAAGATCCGGGCGCCTCTGATACCGGATTCCCGGACACGAAGAACAAGCTCGCGCAGTCCGGAAACGAGCTCCTGCTGCGTCAGCCGCGTGTAGGCGGATCCGCTATCAGACACTGCCGAGAGTCTCGGGCTCAAGCGCGACATTATGACGGAGGAACGCCAGCAGGCTGTTCTCCGCATCGGCCAGCAGATCGTACTCGCCAAGTTGTGGCGACGTCAGCCGGAGCGCGACACGTTCAGGCTCAGCAGTCCAAGCGGGAGCAGCGATTCCTACTTCCTCGAGCCTGTACTCCACGAGGCCAGCCAGTGCTGCGTCCCAATCGCGCGACCCGGTGGTCGCGGGCGGAAGAACACTCAATGCAGCGCGAGTCACGCCGTCCTCAGCTGCCAAACCTTGTGCCAGGTCGAGGAAGTTGCGCAACGCTGCATCCCGACTCTCGCCGTCGAGCGAACGACGGATACGCCAGGCGGTCTCTGCTGCCGTCGGATATGCGCTCGGGATCGCCGTGAGCTTCAATCCCGCCACAGCCAGGAACGCCTGCAGCGTACTCGTGCGCACATCCGTTTTCGCGGTTTCAGCCTCGGACACCGTCGCCTGCCGCACGCCCGCCGAACGCGCGAAGTCGACCTGGCCCTGGCGCGCGATCGCGCGCGCCGAACTCGAAAGCACCGCGATCGCTGTAGCCATTTACCCCTCCGTATACGGAGAACAGTATAGATGCGAGACTGTCGGTTCTCCTGTGCACAGTTGAGATGTCGCTGCGCGCCAAACGGGGACCGGATTTCTTGCAAGTGACGAAGAACCAGTAGGAATCGATGATCATCCACCAGTCGGAGGAACAGATGGGAAGCATCACGAGCTACGAGACGCGGCAGGGTCGGCGATGGCGAGTCCGCTACCGTAAGCCCGACCACTCTCAAACCGATAAGCGCGGATTCCGAACGAAGCGCGACGCGGAACTCTTCATGGCGACCGTCGAGATCTCGAAGGCGCACGGAACCTACCTCGACCCGTCACACGCTCGCGTCACGGTCGGCGAACTCGCTACTGGATGGCTGGCAAACAAGGAGCACGCGCTCAAGCCGTCGAGCTACTCCCCCATCCGAACTGCATGGCGGGTCTACGTCGAACCGCGGTGGTCAGATAAACCTGTCGGATCCATCCGACCGTCTGAGGTGGAGAACTGGATACGTGAACTCGGTCAGGGGAAAGCCGTCACCAATCGGATCCGCCAGTACACCGGACCCCGCTCCCCCAGCGTCGTCCTTCGTGCCGTCGGCATCCTCGCGGGAATACTAGACGTCGCTGTGCGGGACGGACGGATCCCGTCGAACCCCGCACGCGGATCGAACAACCTCCCACGCAAGACCTCCCAAAAGCCGCGTCGATACCTGACCAACGAGGAGGTATTTCGCTTCGCACAGCACGCCCCGGACTCGACGCGAGCCGCGCTGATCTTGACACTCTCGTACACGGGCATCCGGTGGGGCGAGGCGGTCGCACTGCGAGTGGAAGACGTCGACCTTGAACGCCGACGCATCCTTGTGCGCCGCACGGCAACCGAAGTCGATGGCTACATCCAAGTCGGTCCGCCGAAGAGCTGGGAGTCGCGATCCGTGCCCTTCCCTGCGTTCCTCGCACCCATCTTGGAAGGCCAGTTCGATGGTAAGCCCGATGACGAACTCGTCTTCCGCGCACGTCACGGCGGCTTCCTGACGCGGCCCGACACGAGCCACTCGCGACAGTCATGGTGGCTGACGGCGCTCCGGGAGGCAGAGCTTGAGCGGCTCACACCACACGACCTCAAACACACCGCAGCGAGCCTCGCCGTCAGTGCCGGAGCCAACGTCAAAGCACTCCAACGGATGCTCGGACACAAATCAGCATCCATGACGCTCGACACCTACGCAGACCTGTTCGAGGACGACCTCAGCAACGTGGCCGAACGACTCAACGATCGCGCACTCGCTGACGGCGTTGTCACGCAGGTTGTGTGTCCTTATGTCGTTGTCAAGCGGCGAGGGCGTGGCCAGGGTCATAGAGGGTGCCGTCGCGGAGCATGGCGTAGAGGACGTCGATGCGGCGTCGGGCCAGGGCGATGAGGGCTTGGTTGTGTCGTTTGCCTTGGGAGATCTTGCGGTCGTAGTAGGCGCGGGAGACGGGGTCGCGGAGGGCAGCGAACGCGGAGAGGAACAGTGC
>NZ_BAAHAW010000009.1:0-156049 GCF_054777235.1 Humibacter antri
GGTGGACTCGATGATGCGCGCCATCGTCTGCACCGTGACGACCGGGTACTCCCCCACACTCGTCTCGCCCGAGAGCATGACGGCGTCTGCCCCGTCGAGCACGGCGTTGGCGCAGTCGGATGCCTCGGCCCGGGTCGGCCGCGGGCTGGTGATCATCGACTCCAGCACCTGCGTAGCAACGATGACCGGCTTCGCCATGCGACGTGCGATCTCGATGGCCCGCTTCTGCACGATCGGCACGGCCTCCAGCGGCAGCTCCACGCCGAGGTCGCCGCGGGCGACCATGATGGCGTCGAAGGCGTCGACGATCTCGTCGAGGTGGTCGACGGCCTGCGGCTTCTCGATCTTGGCGATGACCGGCACCCGCCGGCCCTCCTCGTCCATGATCTCGTGCACGCGCCTCACGTCGTCCGCGTTGCGCACGAACGACAGCGCGATGTAGTCGGCACCGAGCTTCAGGCCCCAGCGCAGGTCTGCCTCGTCCTTCTCGCTCAGCGCCGGAACGTTGACGGCGACACCGGGCAGATTGATGCCCTTGTTGTTCGAGATCGGCCCGGGCACGATGACCTGCGTCTTCACCCGAGGGCCGTCGACCTCCAGCACGCGCAGTGCGACCTTGCCGTCGTCGATCAAGAGCGGGTCGCCCGGCTTCACGTCCTTGGGCAGACCCTTGAACGTGGTCGAGGAGAGCTCCTTGTCGCCGAGCACATCCTCCGTCGTGATGGTGAAGATGTCGCCCTCGGCCAGTTCGTACGGTCCGCCCTCGAACTTGCCGAGACGGATCTTCGGCCCCTGCAGGTCGACCATCACGGCCACGGCGCGGCCCGAGTCGTCTGCCGCGCGTCGCACGTTGGCGTAGACGGCCTCGTGCACGTCATAGGTGCCGTGGCTCAGGTTCATGCGGGCGACATCGACGCCGGCATCGATGATGGCGCGGATGTTCTCGTAGCTGGACGTTGCAGGGCCCAGCGTGGCGACGATCTTGGCTCGTCTCATGCTTATTCTTCGTACTCCATGGTTGCTTGCGCGTGCGCAGTTGATCGGCACCGAGATCGGTGCGGGTGCGACGAGCGTCAGATCGAGATGCCGCGGTCGGTCGGCCTGGTGGGCGAAGGGAGCGCGGTCTCCCCTTCAAGATACCGGTCGACCGCTGCCGCCGCAGCCCGGCCCTCTGCAATGGCCCACACGATGAGCGACTGGCCGCGGCCCGCGTCACCCGCAACGAACACGCCGGCCTCCTGCGTCTGGTAGTCGTCGTCGCGCACGACATTGCCGCTCTGGTCGAACGGAACGGCGAACTGCTCGCCGAGCGTTTCCTGCTCCGGGCCGGTGAAACCCAGTGCCAGGAGCACCAGGTCGGCAGGGATCTCCCTTTCGGTGCCTGCCTTGGGCACGCGCCGGCCATCCAGATACTCCGTCTCTGCGACCCTGATGCCCACCACCTCGCCCACTTCGTTGCCCACGAATTCGACGGTCGAGGCGAGGTACTCACGCCTGCCGCCCTCTTCGTGAGCTGTCTGCACCTCGAAGAGCGTTGGCGTGGTCGGCCACGGCTGATGTTCCGGGCGCTCGTCGGGCGGCTGCTTGCCGATGGCGAGATTGGTGACGGATGCCGCCTTCTGCCGGTGCGCGGTGCCGATGCAGTCCGCGCCGGTGTCGCCGCCGCCGAGAACCACGACGTGCTTGCCTTCCGCCGTGATCTGCGTGGGCACCGAGTCGCCGGCGCCGACACGGTTCTGCTGAACCAGGTATTCCATCGCGAAATGCACGCCGGCGAGGTCACGGCCGGGGATCGGCAGATCGCGCGGCACCATGGCGCCTGTTGCGATGACCACCGCGTCGTAGCGAGCCTTGAGGTCGGGCCAGCTGATGTCGACGCCGATGTCGACACCGGCGCGAAAGCGGGTGCCCTCGGCGGTCATCTGCGCCAGCCGCGCCTCGATGTGCTTCTTCTCCATCTTGAAGTCCGGGATGCCGTAGCGCAGCAGACCGCCGACGCGGTCGTCGCGCTCGTACACCGCCACCGTGTGCCCGGCCCTGGTGAGCTGCTGGGCGGCGGCGAGACCCGCGGGGCCGGATCCGACGACGGCGACCGTCTTGCCGGTCAGCCGCTGCGGCGGATGCGGCTGCACCCAGCCGTTCGACCACGCCTGGTCGATGATGTCGTGCTCGATCTGCTTGATCGTCACCGCCGGCTGGCTGATGCCGAGCACGCAGGAGTCCTCGCACGGGGCAGGGCACAGACGGCCGGTAAACTCCGGGAAGTTGTTGGTCGCGTGCAGCCGCTCGATGGCCTGGCGGCCCTCGCCGCGCCACATCAGGTCGTTCCATTCCGGAATGAGGTTGCCGAGCGGGCATCCCTGGTGGCAGAACGGGATGCCGCAGTCCATGCAGCGGCCCGCCTGACGGCGCAGCTGCGCAGGGTCTCCCGCCTCGTAGACCTCTTTCCAGTCCATCAGGCGCACGGAGACCGGCCGCCGCTTGGGCAGCTCCCGTTCCGTGACCTTGAGAAAGCCCTTAGGGTCGGCCATGAGAAACCCCTTCCGAGGCGGGCGGGAAGCCCTGAGGGTCAGACAGCGTCATCCGCCGGTCACCTCCAGGATCCGGTTCCAGACGACGTCGCCGTCGGGGTCGAGTCCCTCGTCGACGGCGTTCCTGCGTGTTTCGAGCACCGCTGCAAAGTCGCGAGGGAGCACCTTCGTGAAGCGAGCGGATGCCGCCTCCAGGTCGGTCAGCAGCGCCTTGGCCACGTTCGAGCCGGTCTCGGCGACGTGCTGCTCGAGCAGGTCGCGCACGATCTCGATGTCTCCGCTGCCGAGCATGGAGAGTTCCAGCTCTCCCGCTGCGAGTGCCTCGCGGTTGACGCGCTCTTCGCGCAGGTCGAGCACGTAGGCGGTGCCGCCCGACATTCCGGCGCCGAGGTTGCGGCCCGTCGTGCCGAGGATCAGCGCGAGCCCGCCCGTCATGTACTCCAGTGCATGGTCGCCCACACCCTCGACGACGGCGGTGGCTCCGGAGTTGCGTACGAGGAACCGTTCCCCGACGGTGCCACGGATGAACATGCTGCCCTGCGTGGCTCCGTAGCCGATCACGTTGCCGGCGATCACGTTGCGCTCGGCCGGGAACACGCTCGATCGATCGGGGCGTACGATGATGCGCCCTCCGGAGAGGCCTTTGCCGACGTAGTCGTTGGAGTCGCCTTCGAGCCGCAGGGTGATCCCGCTGGGGAGGAATGCGCCGAGCGACTGGCCGGCCGATCCGGTGAGCGTCAGGTCGATCGACCCGTCGGGCAGGCCGTGCTCGCCGTGCCGCACCGTCACCTCGTGACCGAGCAGGGTTCCGACCGCTCGCTCCGTGTTGCGGATCGGCAGCGTCAGCTCGATATGACCGCCGTGCTCCAACACATCGGCTGCCCGCTCGATGAGCCGGTTGTCGAAGTGCTTCTCGATCTCGTGGTTCTGGCTCCGGCGGTTGCTGCGCGGGGCATCCTCGGGGAACTGCGGTCCGTGCAGCACGGGGGCGAGGTCGAGTCCGGACGCCTTCCAGTTGTCGACGGCGCGGTCGACGTCGAGCAGTTCGACGTGGCCGACCGCTTCTTCGATCGAGCGGAAGCCCAGCGCGGCCAGGTACTCGCGCACCTCCTCCGCGATGAACTCGAAGAAGTTGACCACGAATTCGGGCTTGCCGCTGAATCTGCTGCGCAGGACCGGGTTCTGGGTGGCCACCCCGACCGGACACGTGTCCAGGTGACAGACGCGCATCATGACGCATCCCGAGACCACCAGCGGTGCGGTGGCGAATCCGAACTCCTCGGCGCCCAGCAACGCGCCGACGATCACGTCGCGGCCCGTCTTCAGCTGGCCGTCGACCTGCACAACGACACGGTCGCGCATGCCGTTCAGCATGAGCGTCTGCTGCGTCTCGGCGAGGCCGAGCTCCCATGGCGTTCCCGCGTGTTTGAGCGAGTTCAGCGGACTGGCGCCCGTTCCACCATCGTGCCCCGAGACCAGGATGACATCGGCCAGCGCCTTCGCTGTTCCGGCGGCAACCGCCCCGATACCGGTCTCGCTGACCAGCTTCACGTGCACCCGGGCATCCGGGTTCGCCCGCTTGAGGTCGTAGATGAGCTGCTTGAGATCTTCGATCGAGTAGATGTCGTGGTGCGGCGGAGGAGAGATGAGGCCGACTCCTGCGGTCGCGTGCCGGGTGCGGGCCACCCACGGGTACACCTTGGCAGGCGGCAGCTGGCCGCCCTCGCCGGGCTTCGCACCCTGCGCGAGCTTGATCTGCAGGTCGGTCGCGTGCGTCAGGTACATGCTCGTCACGCCGAACCGGCCGGATGCCACCTGCTTGACGGCGCTGCGCCGCTCCGGGTCGAGCAGTCGGTCGATGTCTTCGCCGCCCTCGCCCGTGTTGGACTTGCCGCCGAGCCGGTTCATGGCGATCGCCAGCGTCTCGTGCGCCTCGCGCGAGATCGAGCCGTAACTCATGGCGCCCGTGGAGAACCGCTTCACGATCGAGGCGACGGACTCGACCTCCTCGATCGGGACCGCCGGACGGATGCCCGTGCGCAATGCGAACATGCCGCGCAGCGTCATGAGCTGCTCCGACTGGTCGTCGACGAGTTTCGTGTACTGGCGGAAGATGTCGTATCGGCGCGTGCGGGTGGAGTGCTGCAACCGGAAGACGGTCTCGGGGTTGAACAGATGGGGCGCGCCGTCACGTCGGTACTGGTACTCGCCGCCCGTGGTCATGCGTTCGTGCGCGACCACCGCGCCCTCTTCCGGATACGCAGAGCGGTGGCGTGCCCGGTTCTCGGCCGAGATCACGTCGATGCCGACCCCGCCCAGCTTGGAGGTGGTGCCGGTGAAGTACTGGTCGACGAGCCGCTGGGCGAGCCCGATCGCCTCGAATGCCTGTGCACCGGCATACGACGACACGGTCGAGATGCCCATCTTCGACATGATCTTGAGCACGCCCTTGCCGAGTGCCTTGATCACGTTCTTCACGGCCCTCTCGCCAGAGATACCGGTGAGCATGCCGCTGCGCACGAGATCTTCGCAGGTCTCCATCGCCAGGTAGGGGTTCACGGCGCTCGCTCCGTACCCGATCAGCAGCGCGACGTGATGCACCTCGCGCACATCGCCGGCCTCGACCACGATGCCGACCTTCAGCCTGTCTTCCGTGCGGATCAAGTGGTGGTGCACCGCGGAGAGCATCAGGAGCGACGGGATGGGTGCCAGGTCTTTGTTGGAGTCGCGGTCGCTGAGCACGATGAACTTGGCGCCATGGAGGATCGCCTCGCTGACCTCGTCGCAGATCTCGTCGAGGCGGCGTTGCATGGAATCGGCACCGGCGTCGAACCGGTAGAGGCCGCGAACGGTCACGGTGGTACGTTGCCCCGGCGTCGGGTCGATGTGCTGGATCTTCGCCAGTTCATCGTTGTCGATCACCGGGAAGTCGAGCACCACCTGCCTGGTGTGCTCCGGCCCCGGCTCCAGGAGGTTGCGCTCCGGCCCGAGCCCGAGGCTCAGCGAGGTGACGACCTCCTCACGGATCGAGTCGAGCGGCGGGTTGGTGACCTGCGCGAACTGCTGCGTGAAGTAGTCGAAGAGCAGTCGAGGTCGCTTCGACAGCACGGCGACCGGTGTGTCGGAGCCCATGGCGCCGAGCGGCTCGGCGCCCGTCTTCGCCATCGGGGTGAGCAGGATGCGCACCTCCTCCTCCGTGTAGCCGAACGTGCGTTGCCTGCGCGTCACAGAGGCGGGCGTGTGCACGATGTGTTCGCGCTCCGGGAGGTCCTTGAGGTTGATGCGGCCGGCATCCAGCCACTCCCCGTACGGCTGGGCCGAGGCCAGCGACGACTTGATCTCGTCGTCTTCTATGAGGCGCCCCTCGACGGTGTCGACGAGGAACATCTTGCCCGGACGTAGCCGCCCCTTGCGCACCACGTGGCTCGGATCGATGTCGAGCACGCCTGTCTCACTGCCGAGCACGACCAGCCCGTCGTCGGTGATCAGGTAACGTCCGGGGCGCAGTCCGTTGCGGTCGAGCGTCGCCCCGACGAGCGAGCCGTCGGTGAAGACGAGGGCGGCGGGGCCGTCCCACGGCTCCATGAGCATCGAGTGGTACTCGTAGAACGCGCGGCGTGCCGGATCGATCTCGGTCTGCTTCTCCCACGCCTCCGGCACCATCATCATGACGGCATGCGGCAGCGACCGGCCGCTGAGCGTGAGAAGCTCGACGACTTCGTCGAAGGACGCCGAGTCACTCGCTCCGGGGGTCACGATCGGGTACAGCGAATTCAACTCGCCCAGCAGGTCGCTGTGCAGCTGAGACTGGCGTGCGCGCATCCAGTTGCGGTTGCCCTGCACGGTGTTGATCTCACCGTTGTGCGCGATCATTCGGAACGGCTGCGCCAGCGGCCACGACGGGAAGGTGTTCGTCGAGTACCTGGAGTGCACCAGCGCCAGCTTCGAGGCGAACCGCTCGTCGCTCAGGTCGGGGTAGAAGGGCTCCAGCTGCAGCGTCGTGACCATGCCCTTGTAGACCAGCGTGCGGGCCGACAGCGACGCGAAGTACACGTCGAGCTCTCGCTCGACCCGCTTGCGCAGCCGGAACGTGAGGCGGTCGAGTGCGATACCGGACAGGTGCGATCCGTTCTCGGTGGTGCGCTCGGTGTCGACGTAAAGCTGCTCGACGGCGGGCATCGCCTGACGGGCGAGGGTGCCGATCGTCTCCGGTCGCACCGGCACCTCGCGCCAGCCGAGCACGCGCAGCCCTTCTTCGTCTGCGATGCGCTCGATCGCGGACTTGACCGGTGTGCGCTCGGAGTGCTCCAACGGCAGGAACGCGTTGCCGACTGCGTACTTGCCTGCTTGCGGCAGTTCGAAGTCGACGACGGCGCGCAGGAAGGCGTCAGGGATCTGGGTCAGGATGCCGGCACCGTCACCCGTTCCGGCGTCGGAGCCGACCGCGCCGCGGTGTTCGAGATGGCGCAGTGCGTTCAGCGCGTTGTCGATGATGTCGTGACCGGCGGTACCCCGAAGGGTGGCGACCATCGCCAGGCCGCACGCGTCGCGTTCGGCGCTCGGGTCGTAAAGACCCTGGGCATCGGGAACCGTGCTGAACCGGGAAAACGGGGTGCGCTGCGCCATGGATACCGTCCTCACATCGATCGGGGAGAGGGACGACGTCGGCCCGTGGACAGGGAGAGGGTTCGTGCGTCGCCCTCCGGTGGTGGGGGTGACACTCGAAACGTGGCTGTACGGGTGTGCCGTGGTACCTGTTCAGTCAGTTGTCGTTGGGGTCAGCCGGCAGAGCTTGTGGCTTCGGCCTTGGCTTCACTCGATTCGCTCGAATTGCTCGTCGCAGAGGCGTCGTCATCGACGGTGTCCTCATCGGAATCGGTGTCGAACGAGTCTACCGCGTCACCGGACCGCTTCCACTCACGGCCGGGGAGGTACACGCTCGTCTCGACGCCGGGATGCCTGCGGGACTGCACGATGAACAGCACCAGGCCGAGTACGAACGCGAGGAAGGCCGCCCACACATTGAACGGGATGCTCAGGAACGAGTATTCGCTCGGGTCGATGCGGATGGACTCGAGGTAGCTGCGTCCCAGCCCGTACCACATCAGGTAGCCGGCGAACATCTTGCCCCAGCGCCAGTGAAGCCGCTTCTCGAGAGCGAGCAGAACCAGTACGCCGGCGACGTTCCAGATCATTTCGTACAGGAACAGCGGCTCGAAGAGCGTTCCGGCCGGGAGCCCGGTCGGGAACGCGGCATTGGTGCTCTCGATCTGCAGCCCCCAGGGGAGGTTGGTCGGAAGGCCGTAGAGCTCGTGGTTGACGTAGTTGCCGAGACGGCCGATGGCCTGAGCGAGCAGGATGCCGGGTGCCAGGGCATCCGCGAACGAGAGGAAGCGCACACCGGTCTGCTTGCTGGCGATGAACGCGCCGAGCGCGCCGCCGATCAGTGAGCCGAAGATGGCGTTTCCGCCGTCCCAGATGAAGAACACCCGCCAGAGGTTGGCGCCCGGGTAGAAGTAGTCGTGCGGGTGCGTGAACACGTGGTACAGGCGGGCTCCGATGAGCCCGAGCACTACCGCCCAGATCAGGAAGTCGATGACGACGCCCGGCTCGCCGCCGCGTCGAGTCAGACGCCGAGACGTCCAGATGGTGCAGATGATGATGCCGACCAGGATGATCAGCGCGTAAAGCCGGATGTCCCAGTGCAGACCGAAGATGTCGATCGGGATCGACTGCCATGCTATCGGCGGGCTCGGAATGCTGAGCGGTGCGATCACCTGTCGGGTTCCCTTTCGTTCAGACGACGGGTGTCGTCCGGTTCGGCGCGCGAGTCCACCCGGATCTCGCGCCAACCTAGTCTAAGAGTTCGCGGGGCGTGTGCCTTCTGCAAGGGCTCTTGCGGTGGCGGCCGCACCTGCCACTCCGCTGTCGGCCAGCGCGTGCACGAGCGCCGATCCGACGATGGCGCCGTCGGCGTACCCCAGCACCTCGCGCACCTGCTGTCCCGTCGAGATGCCGATGCCGACGCACACGGTGGTGGCGCCGGCGGTGCGCAGGCGCGAGACCAGCGTGCGGGCCGCGGCATCCACGTCTGCTCGCTCCCCGGTGATGCCCATGGTGGAGACGGCGTACACGAATCCGCGGGAGGCGTCGCCCGCCAGGTGCAGCCGCTCGTCGCTCGACGTGGGAGCGGCGAGGAACACGCGATCGAGGCCGGTCCGATCGCTGGTGGCGATCCAGTCGGCGGCGGAGTCCGGAGTGATGTCAGGTGTGATGAGCCCGCTGCCACCGGCTGCGGCGAGTTCGTCGGCGAAACGATCGACGCCGAATTGCATGACCGGGTTCCAGTACGTCATGACGAGCGCCGGAACATCCACTCGGGAGCGGATCTCACGCACAGCCGTGAAGACGTCGCGCACGCGGAAACCGTTCTGCAGCGCCTGCTGAGTCGCAGCCTGGATGACCGGACCGTCCATGACGGGGTCCGAGTACGGCAGGCCGAGCTCCAGCACGTCGACGCCGTTCTCGGCGAGCGCGACAGCGGCGTCGATGCTCGTGTCGAGATCGGGGAAGCCGACGGGCAGGTATCCGATCAGGGCACCGCCACGCGTCTCCCGCGCCGCTTCGACCGCGGTCTGCACCCGCGAGTGCGTCGCCTCCGCACTCATCGCTGTGCACCGTTCGCGTCGTCATCCGTGTGCTGGGCGTTTTCAGCGAGACGGGCATCTTCGTCGAGCAGGGCCGCGTCGTCGAGCACGCCGAAGTATGCTCCGGCGGTCTCGACGTCTTTGTCTCCACGACCCGAAAGGTTGATCAGGATGAGCGCATCCGGTCCCAGCCTCTTGCCCAGTTCGAGCGCGCCGGCAAGCGCATGCGACGACTCGATGGCCGGCAGGATGCCCTCGGTGCGGCTGAGCAGCCGGAAGGCCTGCATCGCCTCGTCGTCGGTGACGGGCAGGTAACTGGCGCGTCCGATGTCGCGCAGCCAGGCATGCTCAGGACCCACGCCCGGGTAGTCGAGGCCGGCGGAGATGGAGTGCGACTCCATCGTCTGGCCGTCTTCGTCTTGCAGCACGTAGGTCTTGGTGCCGTGCAGGATGCCGGGGGTGCCGTGGCTCAGCGTGGCACCGTGCTTGCCGCTGGCGATGCCGTGGCCCCCCGGCTCGAAACCGTAGAGCTGCACGTCGGCGTCGTCGAGGAACGCGTGGAAGATGCCGATCGCGTTCGAGCCGCCGCCCACGCACGCGGCGACGGCGTCAGGAAGCCGGCCGGTCAGATCCAGCACCTGTTGCCTGGCCTCCTCGCCGATCACTTTGTGGAAGTCGCGCACCATTGTGGGGAAGGGGTGCGGGCCGTTGACGGTGCCGAGCAGGTAGTGAGTGTTCTCCGCGTTGGCGACCCAGTCCCTGAACGCCTCGTTGATGGCATCCTTCAGGGTGCGCGAACCCGTCTTCACCGGAACGACCTCGGCGCCGAGCAGCCGCATACGCGCGACATTGAGCGCCTGGCGCTTCGTGTCCACTTCACCCATGTAGACCGTGCACGTCATGCCGAACAGGGCGGCGGCGGTCGCGGTGGCGACACCGTGCTGGCCGGCCCCGGTCTCCGCGATGAGACGTGTCTTGCCGAGCCGGCGCACGAGAAGCGCCTGGCCGAGCACGTTGTTGATCTTGTGCGAGCCGGTGTGGTTGAGGTCTTCGCGCTTGAGGATGACACGTGCGCCGCCCGCGTGCTCGGCGAAGCGCGGCACCTCGGTGATGATCGAAGGGCGGCCGGTGTAGGTGGCGTTCAGGCGCGCCAACTCCTCGGCGAAGGCCGGGTCCTGCTTGGCGGCCTCGTACTCGGCGGAGAGCTCGTCGAGCGTGGCGATGAGCGACTCGGGCATGTACCTGCCGCCGTAGTCGCCGAAGTCGGGACCGTTCGTCTCGCGTAGGGCCATGGTCACTTCCCGTCGGGAATGGGCGCTGAGAGGAATGCGGTGAGGCGTGCCATCGGGTCACCCGTGACGAGCGCCTCGCCGACGAGCACTACGTCTGCTCCCGCTTCGCGGTAGTGGGCGACATCTGACGGACCGAGCACCGCCGATTCGGCCACCCGGATGATGCCAGACGGGATGCGGTCGGCGAGCGAGCCGAACAGGTCGCGGTCGAGTTCGAACGTGTCGAGGTCTCGTGCGTTCACGCCTACGATCGCCGCACCGGCGTCGACCGCGCGGGAGATCTCTTCGGCGGAGTGCGTCTCGACCAGCGCGCTCATGCCCAGTCCCAGCGTCAGTTCGTGCAGCTGAACGAGCGTCGGCTGGTCGAGGGCTGCCGCGATGAGCAGCACGATGTCGGCACCGGCTGCACGCGCCTCATAGACCTGGTACGGGTCGGCGATGAAGTCCTTGCGCAGCACAGGGATACCGACAGACCGGCGCACTGCTCTGAGGTCGTCGAGGGATCCCAGGAACCGGCGCTGCTCGGTGAGCACGCTGATGGCGCTCGCGCCACCCCGCTCATACAGCGACGCGAGCGCCGCGGGATCCGGGATGTCCGCCAGCCGGCCGCGCGACGGGCTCGCCCGCTTCACTTCGGCGATGATCTTCACCCGCTCGGCGGGAGCGAGCGCCGCCGGCGCGTCGAGCGCCGGAGCCGCCTGCGCAGCGGCCGCAGCGACGGCGTCGAGTGGTACCTCGGCGGCGCGAGTGCGGGCATCCGCCACCGATCCGCCGACGAGTTCGTTCAGCAGCACTCAGTGACCCTTGGGCTGATACTTCGGCCCGTTCACGCCGTACCCGGCCTTGGCCATGATGAGGCCGACGATCGGGCCGATGACCACCACGACCCCGCAGGCCACGACGACCCACGGCTGGTCGAACCAGAAGGCGAACACCCCGACGATGAAGGCGATCACCATGATGATGACGGCCGTCCATGCGGCAGGCGAGTGGCCGTGGCCCGGATCCGAGGACTCAGCGCTCATGACTCTCTTTCGGTACTGGCGAGTGGGACACCCTCATCTTATCGAACGGCGGGGCGCCTGCCCGTCCTCCGTGGGATCGTCGCCGCGGCTGAGTTCGTCCCAGTCGTCGATCGCGGCGTCGCGCGCCCTGGCGCGGCGATCCGCAGAGGACAGCGTGTCCTCATCCTCGGGAGCATCCGGTTCGGCTGACCCGCTCGTCGAGGGGTGTGCGGCGTCTTCCGTGGCGCCATAGCGGCGTGAGGTCACCGGCCACAGGTGGCCGGTCACCGCGACGCAGAGCGCGGCGACCGCGAGCGCGATGCCGCCGGCCAGGGCGAGGGCGGGCCAGGGCGAGGCATCCGCGTGGGAGACGATCGCGCGCACGCTGGTATCGCCTGCGATGCCCGTGGCCTTGCTCACCACGCTGATGCCTGTGCCGACCGGGTCTGCCATCGCGGAGATCGTCGACCCGATGATGCCGGCGGCCAGCACCAGGCCGAGCAGCGCGAGCACGTAGCGAAGGATGCGGCCGGCCAGCGCGAGTGCGCCGGCGAACGCGACGCCGGCGAGGGAGAGCGCGGCGATCGCCGGTGCAGCCTGCGAGCCGGTCACGGTCAATGTGCCGGCATGACCGGACGCCGCCGTGAGGTGCAGCGTGTACCAGGTCTGCGTCGATGCCGTGAGCACCAGGCCGCAGACGAGCACGGCCAGCAGCATCGTGCCGTACTTGAGGCGACCTGCGAGTCGGGTGCTGGTTGCCATGTCAGACCACGCGTTCCAATGCGTTCGCGATGGCCACGGCGCGCAACGGCGCGGCCGCCTTGTTCTGCGACTCGACGAACTCGCTCTCCGGCACCGAGTCGGCGACGAGGCCGCCACCGGCCTGCACGCGGGCCACACCGTCCATGATGGTGGCGGTGCGAATTGCGATGGCCAGGTCGGCGTCGCCCCCGAAGCCGAAGTAGCCGACGACACCTCCGTACACGCCGCGTTGCGCCGGTTCGAGCTCATCGATGATCTCCAGCGCGCGCGGTTTCGGTGCACCGGAGAGCGTGCCGGCCGGGAACGTCGAGCGGAACACGTCGACCGCCGTTGCGTCGTCGCGCAGGTCGCCCTCGACGGACGAGACGATGTGCATGATGTGGCTGAACCGCTCGACGCGCATGAACTCGGTCACCTCGACCGTGCCGGCGACGCACACTCTGGCGACGTCGTTTCGTGCGAGGTCGACGAGCATGAGGTGCTCGGCGCGTTCCTTCGCGTCGGCGAGCAACTCCGATTCCAGTTCGGCGTCTTCCTCCGGTGTCGCTCCACGTGGCCGGGATCCGGCGATCGGATGCGTGTAAGCCCGCCGCTCCTGCACCTTCACCAGTGCCTCCGGGGATGACCCGACGACCGTGTACGGTGTTCCGCCCGGCCGTTCGAGCTGCAGCAGGTACATGTAGGGGCTCGGGTTGAGGCTGCGCAGCACCCGGTACACGTCGAGCGGATCGGCCACTGTCGCCAGCTCGAACCGCTGCGACACGACGACCTGGAAGATGTCGCCGGCCCTGATGCGCTCCTTCGCCGTCTCGACGGAGGCGAGGAAGTCCTCGCGCCTGGTGCGCGAGACCACGGACGGCTCGACCGAGAAGTCCGCGTGCTCCAGATGCGCTTCGGCCGGCTTGGACAATGCCGCCTGCATGCGGTCCAGCCTTGCCTGCGCATCCGCCCAGCGCGCATCCGCCCAGCGCGCATCCGCCCGGTTCTCATCCACCCCGTTCTCATCCGCCACGTCCGCGTCCGCCTCGGGAGCGAGCACGTTCGCGATGAGCTGTACCGTGCCGAAGCGGTGGTCGACTGCGACGAGGTCTGCGACGAAGCACAGCGCTTGCCCTGGAACGTCGAACTCGGCAGGCGGCTGGTCGGGTAGCCGTTCCAGCTGCCGAACGGCCTCCCAGCCGATGAAGCCGACCAGTCCGCCGGTCAGCGGAGGCAACCCCGCGACAGGCTCGGAGCGCCAGCGCTCGTACAGTAGCGCGAGCAGTTCGAGCGATGGCGTCGCTGAAAGGCGGGAGGCGGCCTCGGCCCCGAATGCGGCGGGGGCGGCCAGCCCATAGTCCAGCCACTGCGCGTCGTCGCCGTTCTGTGTGAGAATGCCGAACGCCGCGACGCCCACGAACGAATAGCGGGAGAAGATTCCGCCCTGCTCGGCCGACTCGAGGAGGAATGTGCCGGGCCTGCCGCCTGCGAGCTTGCGGTAGATGCCCACCGGTGTCTCGCCGTCGGCGAAGAGCTCTCGGGCGACGGGGATGACACGCCGCGTGCCGAGCAGCTCGTCGAACTGCTCGCGCGTGGTGGTGCCTGGGATGCTCATGGTCGACTCCGCTCGTTCGGTGAGGCCGCCCGCCGTACGTGATCGGCGGGGGCGTCGATCACCATCGGGTCGAGGAGGTCCGCGTCGAAACAGCTGTGGGTTCCGGTGTGGCACGCTGCTCCGACCTGCTCGACGCGAACCAGCAGCGTGTCGCCGTCGCAGTCCAGTGCGGCGCCGCGCACGTACTGCACGTGTCCGGATGTGTCCCCTTTCCGCCAGTATTCCTGCCGCGACCTGGACCAGAACGTGACCCTGCCCTCGCTCATCGTGCGGAGGAACGCCTCGCGATCCATCCAGCCCACCATGAGAACCTCGCGGGTGTCCCACTGCTGGATCACCGCCGGCAGCAGTCCTTTGTCGTCGAAGCGCACGCGATCGAGGATCGTGGAGGCCCGTCGCCTGCGTTGCTCCGGCTGATCGGCCTGCTCGGGCTCCCCCCGGGCCATGACGTCGCCATCGGTCACCGCCGCACCTCCTCGCCCGCAGCCTGCAGGGCATCCTTCACGTCGCCTATCGTCATCAGCCCATCGTGGAAGACGCTGGCGGCGAGCACCGCGTTCGCCCCGGCACGCACCGCTGGAGCGAAATGCTCGAGCGCTCCAGCGCCGCCCGAGGCGATCACGGGTACGCTGCTGGCCTCACGCATCCGCTGCACCAGTTCGAGATCGAAGCCCTGCTTGGTGCCGTCCGCGTCGATCGAGTTCACCAGCAGCTCGCCGGCACCGAGATCGATGGCCTGGCGTGCCCAGGCGATGGCGTCCATGGTGGTCTCGGTACGGCCGCCGTGGGTCGTCACCACGAAACCGGACTCGGTGAGCGGCGAACGCTTCACGTCGAGCGAGAGCACGAGAACCTGGGCTCCGAACCGCTGTGCGATCTCGGCGATGAGCGGCGGCCGGGCGATCGCCGCGCTGTTCACGCCGATCTTGTCGGCGCCGCTGCCGAGAAGACGGGCGACGTCGTCACTCGAGCGCACTCCCCCGCCAACGGTCAGCGGGATGAACACCTGCTCGGCCGTGCGGCGCACCATGTCGTACGTGGTGGAACGGCGCTCGACGGTCGCTGTCACGTCGAGGAAGGTGAGCTCATCGGCGCCCTGCTCGTAATACCTTGCCGCGAGTTCGACGGGATCGCCCGCGTCGCGCAGGTTCGCGAAGTTGACACCCTTCACGACGCGCCCGTCGGCCACGTCGAGGCATGGGATGACGCGGATCGCCAGCGACATGTCCCCTCCCGCCTCAGAGCCTGGCCGCGTGGATCGCGGTCACCAGGATGGCGCGGGCGCCGAGCTCGTAGAGGTCGTCCATGACACGGTTGGTCGCGGTGCGCGGCACCATGGCGCGCACCGCGACCCAGCCCGAGTCGCGCAGCGGCGAGATCGTCGGCGACTCGACGCCGGGAGTGAGGGCGACCGCCCGCTCGATCAGGTGCGACGGCAGGTCGTAGTCGATGAGCACATACTGCCTGGCCACCATGACGCCCTGAAGGCGGCGGTGCAGTGTGCCGAGGCCGGATGCCCGCTCGTTCTGCGCCGAGGCATCGTTCTCTGCCCGCGCGGCGCCGTCGGGGGCGGCGATCAGTACGGCCTGTGACTGCAGGATGACCGGCCCGAAGATCTCGAGACCCTGCTTGCGCAGCGTGGAGCCGGTCTCGACGACGTCGGCGACGGCATCCGCGACGCCGAGGCGCACCGCAGACTCCACGGCGCCGTCCAATCGCACGAGCGTCACCGACACGCCTGCCTCGCGCAGGTATGCGCCCACCAGGCCGTCGTAGCTGGTCGCGACCCTGTGGCCCTCCAGACCCGCCGGGTCGGTGAACCGGCCGGCAGGACCCGCGAACCGGAACGTAGAAGACGCGAAACCGAGCTCGTCGATCTCCCTGGCCGGCGATCCGGAATCGAGCAGCAGGTCACGGCCGGTGATGCCGACGTCGAGCGCGCCGCTTCCGACGTACGTGGCGATGTCGCGGGGACGCAGATAGAAGAACTCGACGTCGTTCGCCGGGTCGGCGACGATGAGCTCCTTGGGATCTTTGCGGCCCGAGTAGCCGGCCTCGGCCAGCATCTGGGCGGCGGTGTCGGCTAGCGAGCCCTTGTTGGGCACAGCGATCTTCAGCATGGAGTGCAGGTCTTCCTCGTGGTGTGTCGAGTGTCGGTCATCGGCATGGGCGGCTGCCGGTCACAGATGTCGGTACACGTCCTGCAGCGTCAGACCCTTGGCCAGCATGAGCACCTGGAGGTGATAGAGCAGCTGCGAGATCTCCTCTGCGGTCTCGTCGTCGCTCTGGTATTCGCCGGCCATCCATACCTCGGCGGCCTCCTCGACGATCTTCTTGCCGATGGTGTGGATGCCTGCGTCGAGCTCGCGCACAGTACCGGACCCCTCCGGACGGGTCTCGGCTTTGTGCTGGAGCTCGCCGAACAGGTCGTCGAAGGTCTTCACCACACCAGGTTAGTGGCGATTGGGGTGAGCGCGTTGGGAGCCCGCTTCGCACGCCGGGCCGAACCCGCCAGTGAACGGCGTCAGCCTCGATAGTGCGCGTGGGAGGCCCGCTCGCGCAGCAGGTCGATCTGGGCAGTCGGATGGTCGGCGCGGAACACACTCGATCCGGCGACGAATGTGTCGGCGCCGGCCTCTGCGGCCGTGACGATCGTCTCCTCCGTGATGCCGCCATCCACCTGCAGCCAGACGTCCAGACCGCGCGCGGCGACTGCATCCCTCAGCGTGCGCAGCTTCGGCATCGTCTCGCGCATGAAGCTCTGACCGCCGAAGCCGGGCTCGACCGTCATGACGAGCACCTGGTCGAACTCCGCGAGCACGTCGAGGTAGGCATCCGGCTCAGTCCCCGGTTTGAGGGCGATGCCCGCCCGCGCACCGATGTCGCGCAGCCGACGTGCGAGCGCGACGGGTTCGGAGGTCGCCTCGGCGTGAAACGTGACCGAGTACGCGCCCAGTTCCGCATAACCGGGCGCCCAGCGCTCGGGATCGGTGATCATCAGGTGAACGTCGAGTGGGATGGGCGAGACGTCGTGGACGCGCTCCACCATCTGCGGACCGAACGTGAGATTCGGCACGAAGTGGTTGTCCATCACGTCCACATGCACCAGGTCGGCCGAGGCGATCCGGCCCAGCTCGTGCTCCATGTTCACGAAGTCGGCGGCCAGGATGCTGGGGTTGATGCGCGGCATGCTCCCACGCTATAGGCGATTGAGGGGAGCGTCGTGCGAGCTTGCTCGTGTGACCGACCTGATTGAGCCTGCGAGCGGCGCAGCCGCGCTATAGGCGATTGAGGGGAGCGTCGTGCGAGCTTGCTCGTGTGACCGACCTGATTGAGCCTGCGAGCGGCGCAGCCGCGCTATAGGCGATTGAGGGGAGCGTCGTGCGAGCTTGCTCGTGTGACCGACCCGATTGAGCCTGCGAGCGGCGCAGCCGCGCTATAGCTTCTCCAGCAGGGCGATGAACATGGCATCGGTTCCGTGGCGATGCGGCCACAACTGCACCTGTGCCGGGTCGCCTGCGAGTTCGAGCGGATGCACCGCGAGACCTTGCACGACGTCCTGTGTGGGCAGTTCGCGCAACTGAGCCGGATGCCGCTTCAGCGCGTCGCTGACCTGCACGCGGGTCTCAGCCAGATGCGGAGAGCACGTCACGTAGCAGAGCAGCCCGCCAGGGCGCAGCGCCTGCACGGCAGAGTCGATGAGTGCTGCCTGCAGTCTGGTGAGCTCGGGCACATCGCCGGGCGTCTTGCGCCACCGTGCCTCCGGCCGTCTGCGCAGTGCGCCAAGGCCGGTGCAAGGCGCGTCCAGCAGCACGCGGTCGTACCGCTCCGGCTCCCGGGCTCCGATCGTCGTTCCGTCGTGCTCGGTGAATGTCACGACGGATGCGGCGGGGGCCACAGCACGCCGAACCAGGTCAAGACGCGCAGGCACGAGCTCGTTCGCCACGAGCCGGGCCCCGGATGCCTTCGCAGCAGCGGCGAGGACGGCCGCCTTGCCTCCCGGCCCCGCGCACACATCGAGCCAGCGCTCCCCCGGCTCGATGTCCCGCGCGTGCAGGAACACCTGCGCGGCGAGCTGGGAGCCTTCGTCCTGCACGCGGATGGCACCATCGGTCGCAGAGACGATCGTCTTCGGGTCCCCGCCCTTCCAGACGAATCCGATCGGCGAATAACGGTCGAGGTCGGAGTCCTCCGGGCGCGCGGCGAGTCCGGGCAGTGCGGCCAGGTTCACTCGAGGCGCCTCGTTGTCCGCCGTCAGCAGCTCTTCGAGCTCCGCCTCCCGGTGCTCGGCTGCCAGCGCGTGCCGGAACGCGCGAACGATCCACGCCGGATGCGACTCGAGTGCGGACAGGCGGTCGTCGTCGTTGCGTGCACGGTCGGCGACGCGCTGCCGCCAGACATCCGGCCTCACGCGCGCGATCGAGCGGAGAACGCCGTTCGCGAAGCCGACGGCCGAACGCGACGCCGCCCAGCGCACCAGCTCCACCGTTTCGTTCACGGCGGCGTGGCTGGGTGTGCGCAACGTCAGCAACTGATGGCAGCCCAGGCGGAGCGCGTCGAGCACCGGCCCGTCGATGCTGTCGGTGGTGCGGCCGGCGACGAGTTCGATGACCCGGTCGTAGTAGCCGAGCAGGCGCAGCGTGCCGTACGTCAGCTCGGTGGCGAGCGCCGCGTCGGAATGCGGAAGACGGGCGCGCTCGAGGCGCACCGGCAGCAACAGGTTGGCGTAGGCATCCGACTCGTCGACTGCTCTGAGCACGTCGAAGGCGATGGAGCGAGCGGATGCCTGCCTGGTCGGTCGGTCGTTCACGACGCCGCCTCCTCACCGGTGGCCGGTGCGGCCACGTCGACGCCCGTACTTACTGGCAGGCCGCGAAGCCAGTCGGCGGCAGCCATGGCGCGCTTGCCGGCCGGCTGCACGGTGACGAGCTCCAGCGGAGCCGTGCCCGTGCCCACGTGCGCGCGACCGCCGAGCACCCGGAGCGCCCCCGGCGGCAGCGGCTCCGACGCGGATCGAGTGGCCGCCAGCACCTTCACCCTCGTGCCGTCGACGGTGAAGAACGCACCGGGTTCCGGCGTCACACCGCGCAGCCGTGCGTACACCTCGCATGCGTCGCGTGCGAGGTCGATGCGTGCGTCGTCGATGGTGAGCTTCGGGGCGAGCGTCGACTCCCCGGTCTGCGGGGAGGCGATGGCCGTACCGTGCGCGATCTCGTCGACGACGCGAGCGACCAGCTCGGCTCCGTCGATCGCGAGAGACTTCAGCAGGTCGCCAGCGGTCTCGTCGGCGCCGATCGGGCGTTCCAGCGTGTCGTACACGTCTCCGGCGTCGAGCTCGGGAACGAGCCGGAACACTGCGGCGCCGGTGCGCTCGTCGCCGGCGATCAGAGCACGCTGGACCGGGGCGGCTCCCCGCCACCTGGGCAGCAGCGAGAAGTGCAGGTTGATCCATCCGTGCAGCGGCGCGGAAAGCAGCGGCTCGCGCACAAGACCGCCGTAGGCGACGACCACGCCCAGCTCCGCACCGGTGTGCAGGATGCTCTCCGTCGCCTCGTCATCCAACCGCGCAGTCTTCAGCACCGGGAGCCCGAGCCCGTCGGCGACTCCGGCGACAGGCGATGGTGTGAGCACGCGCTTGCGGCCCAGCGGGGCATCCGGCCGGGTGACGACCATCGCCACCTCGTGTGCCCCGGCGGCCAGCATGCGCAGCGTGGGGACCGCGGCGGTCGGGGTTCCGGCGAACACGATCCTCATCGGATGGGCGCTCCTTACGCGGGTCGCGGCTAGGTGATTGCGGCTCCGCGGGTTCTGGTTCTCTCGCGGCTCCGCCGCGCGAAGACGCAATCGGTAGAGCCGCGTGAGCAAGCTCACGCGGCTCTCACCTCCATCGTCTCTACGAGATTTCGGGGTCGTCGAGCCTGACTCTGAGTGTAGGCGGGGGCCGGTACCCGCGATCGCCGCGGGGTCTGCGCCCCTTCGCGGCAGCGCGCACCACTGCCGACCGCAAGGCGGCTGCGACCTCGGCCCCGTGAGCGTAGTCGAACCGCACGATCGCTCGAACGGCGTCCGGATGTGTGCGTGCCGTCCGCGATGCCGCCCCGCGTTCGCCCTCGACGCCCTGCTGCTCCTGGGTCGGTCCGAGCACGTCGACGAAAGTTCCAGGCTGGAGCGCGGCGATCGCCTCGCCGACGGATTTCGCCGTACCGGTGACGGTCGCCACCCGCACGGCAGGCGGGAACCGCAGCGCACGCCGGTCGGCGAGCTGCTCCCCCGCGTACGTCGACTGACGCCACGTCGCCAGCGTCTGGGCGAGCGGGCCGGTCACGCCGACGAGGACGACGGGAGCCCCCGGTGCGGCGAGCGAGGCCGCGTTCGACCACCAGCGCAGGCAGTCCTCCGCGACGTTGAGGGACTCGCGGGCGAGCATCCGGTCGCCGTCGAGCAGCAGCACGGCGCGGTATCCACCCGGCGCGATCGGCTCGGCGCCGCGGGTCGCCACGACCAGTGCGGAACGCTCGTCGACGGCCGTCACCCTGCGCTCGCCGTCGGAGACCACGATTCGAGTGCCGGGGAACGCCCGGCCCAGCTCCTCGGCCGTGCGTGAGCTGCCGCGGGTCACGAGCCGAACCCGGGTTCCCCCGCAGTGCGAGCACGCCCACCCCGTCGCGATGGCACCGCACCAGCGGCACGACGGCGCTGCACCGGCGCGGTCGAGTCCCAGCGGCCCCCCGCACCGCCTGCATCTGGCCGCCTCGCGGCACTGCGCACACGCCAGCATCGGCGCGTATCCCGGTCGCGCCACCTGCACTAGCACAGGTCCGTGCTTCAGTCCCTCCGCGGCAGCCCGCCACGCGCCTTCCGGGACACGCGACGGCGCGGCGTCACCGGACTGCGCGGCCGTCACCACGACGCGAGGGGCGACACGCGGCTCGGGCGAGTGGGCGGTCAGCCAGCCCAGCTCGACGAGGCGCTGCACCTCCAGGCTCCGGGTGTGTGCGACGAAAGCAAGGCCACAGCCCTCCTCCTCTGCGCGCACGAGCGCCACGTCCCTGGCGTGCGCGTAGGGGGAGAGAGGCTCGGCGTGCAGCGGGTCGGAGTCGTCCCACAGCGCGATGAGGCCGAGCCGGTGCGCCGGTGCGTAGACGGCGGAGCGGTTGCCGATCACGACGACCGCACGTGGCTCGAGGCACCGCAGGAATGTCCGGTATCTGTCTTGTTTGGGCTGTGCGGCATCCGATCGTGCCAGTATGTCCGGTCCGACCAGCTCGGTCAGCACTGCCTGGAGCTGATCGAGGTCGCGGTAGTCGGGCACCGCGAGGATGGCGCTTCGCCCGGAGGCCAGGCAGCGGACGGCCAGCTCCGCCAGCGTCACCGCCCACGCACCCACCCACTCGCCGCCTGCCGTGCGCACCACTCGAGGCACGGCATCCACCGCCACGCGCCCACCGTCGTCCACGGCTTTCGCCAGCTCGTTCCGGTAACCGCGAACGGGTTGCTTCGGTGCGCTGGACGAGTCGGCGGCCGGCGGATGCTCGCTCGCCAGCCACGCCTTCTCCACACGCACCATTCGCGGCGGTATGGCCAGCCGCAGCACGTCGCTGGCGCTGCCCGCCGAACGATCGGCGACGCGTCGTGCCAGCCGTGCCGTCTGCGGTGTGAGGACGCGTGCGGCGGACACCACGGAGTCCAGCTCGCTCAACTCGCCCTCGAAGTCGGCGTGATCGGTCACCTCCACCAGATAGCCGTCGGCAAGCCTGCCCGCCGACCGCAGTGGCACGCTCACACGCACCCCGGGCACAGCCTGCTCGCGGAGTCGCTCAGGGATCGCGTAGTCGAACAGCCGGTCGAGCTGAGGTAGCGGCGTGTCGACGATCACCCGCGCCACGCGCGAGTCGGCCATCGGAACCCTTCTCAGATTCCGGCGGCCGACCGCAGATCGTCGACGCGGTCCAGTCGCTCCCAGGTGAAGTCGGGCAGCTCCCGGCCGAAGTGCCCGTACGTTGCGGTCTTGGCATAGATCGGTCGAAGCAGGTCGAGATCGCGGATGATCGCAGCCGGCCGCAGGTCGAACACCTCGCGGATCGCCGAGGTGATGCGCTGATCCGGAAGATGCCCAGTACCGAACGTCTCCACATAGAGCCCGACCGGCGAGGCGGTGCCGATCGCGTAGGCGACCTGCACCTCCAGACGGTCCGCCAGCCCCGCGGCGACAGCGTTCTTGGCCACCCAGCGCATGGCATACGCGCCGGAGCGATCCACCTTCGACGGGTCCTTGCCGCTGAACGCCCCGCCACCGTGCCGGGATGCCCCGCCGTACGTGTCGATGATGATCTTGCGCCCGGTGAGGCCGGCATCGCCCTGCGGGCCGCCGATCTCGAACCGGCCGGTGGGGTTGATCAGCAGTTTGACGTCGCGTGAATCGAGCTCGACCCTCTCCAGCACCGGACGGATGACATGCTCGGCCACGTCGGCGCGCAGCCGCTGTGTCGACACCGCAGGCGAGTGCTGCGTGGAGAGCACCACGGTGTCGATGGTGCGCGGCACGATGCCGTCGTAGCCGATCGTCACCTGCGTCTTTCCGTCGGGACGCAAGAAGTCCAGCTCGCCCGCCCTGCGCACCTCGGCCAGCCGTTCGGCGAGCCGGTGCGCGATCCAGATCGGCACCGGCATGAGCTCGGCCGTCTCGGTCGTGGCGTAGCCGAACATGATCCCCTGGTCACCGGCGCCCTGACGGTCGAGCAGATCGACGGATGCCTCCTCGCGCGCCTCGTAGGCGTCGTCGACACCCTGGGCGATGTCGGGCGACTGCCCGCCGATCGAGATGGAGACGCCGCACGAGCGCCCGTCGAACCACACGTCGGACGACGTGTAGCCGATCGAGGTGATGATGTCGCGCACGATGGTCGGGATCTCGACGTACCCGCTGGTGGTGACCTCTCCCGCCACATGCACCAGGCCGGTGGTCACCAGGGTCTCCACGGCGACGCGACTGTGCGGGTCGACCGCGAGAAGAGCGTCCAGGATGCCGTCGGAGACCTGGTCGCAGATCTTGTCGGGGTGCCCCTCGGTCACCGACTCGGAAGTGAAGAGACGTAGGGATGTCATGAGTGCTCCAGCTGATCCTCAGGGCGCTGTCGCGCTTGGCTGGTGGCGAAGCGCTCGGGAACGGCGCCCCACGCCCCATCCACGTTCTGGTCGCGGGTCAGGCGGAGGTGATGACGTCGAGAATACGATCGGCCACCGACGCCTTGGTGCCGGAGGCCTCCATCACTATATCGCCGTCGGAATCGAGCACGACGACCTCGTTGTGGTCGGTGGAGAACCCGGTGTGCCAGCCCACATTGTTGATGACCAGGTAGTCGCAGCCCTTGCGCTGGAGCTTGCGCCTGCCCAGCTCGATCAGTGCTTGCGGGTCGCGTTCGGTCTCGGCGGCGAATCCCACGACGGTCTGATCGGGCTGCTTCTGCGCGGAGAGCTCGGCGAGGATGTCCGGGTTCGCGACGAGCGAGAGCTCGAGTCCGTCGCCGACGTTCTCCTTCTTGATCTTCGCCTCGCTAGTGGTCTCTGGCCGAAAGTCCGCGACCGCGGCGGCCATCACCACCACGTCCGCGTCGATGGCGGCATCCGTCACGGCACGCTGCAACTCGAGAGCAGTCGAGGCGGTGCGCGTCTCGACGCCGTCGGGAGCAGGTATGTCCAGATGCGCGGCGATCAGCACGACATCCGCTCCCCTGTCGCGTGCCGCGACAGCCAGCGCCACGCCCTGCTTGCCGCTTGAGCGATTGCCGAGGAACCGCACAGGGTCAAGCGGCTCCCTGGTGCCACCTGCCGTGATCACGATGCGGTGCCCCGCGAGGTCCCGATGGCTGCGCGAGTCCTGTCCGGATGCCGTCCGGTCGCGCCGACCCTGCTGCCGGGCAGTCAGCGCCATGGCGGCCGCAACGATCGCGTCCGGTTCCTCCATGCGGCCGGGCCCGGAGTCCGATCCGGTGAGCCGGCCGACACCCGGTCCGACGACGGCGACGCCGCGCAGGCGCAGGGTCTGCACGTTGGCCTGGGTGGCGGGATGCCGCCACATCTCCGTGTGCATCGCCGGCGCGATGAGCACCGGTGCCTCCGTGGCGAGCACGGTGTTCGTCAGGAGGTCGTCGGCCAGCCCGTTCGCGAGCTTCGCGATCGTGTTGGCCGTGGCGGGGGCGATCACGACGAGATCGGCGCGCTTGCCGATCCCGACGTGGCGCACCTCGGAGACCCCTTCATAGAGGTCGGTGTTCAGCGGGTTGCGACTGATCGCCTCGAAAGTGGGCGCTCCGACGAAGCGCAGCGCGGCATCCGTCGCGATCACATGCACGTCGTGTCCGAGAAGCACGAACGAGCGGATGACCGACACCGCCTTGTATGCGGCGATGCCGCCGGTCACGCCGACGACGATCGTCAACGGCGTGCTCGTGGCGGCACTCTCGGTTGTGGTCACTCGACTGTCGTCACTCGTTCACCGGGCTGGGTTCACAGTGCTGGGTTCACTCGGCCGCGTCCGCTCGGCCCGGTTCACTCGCCCGTGGGACGGCTGACGAGCTTGTCGTCGTTGATCTCGTGCAGGGCGACCGACAGCGGCTTGTCGTCGATCGTGGAGTCCACGAGCGGGCCGACGTTGTCGAACAGGCTGCCCTCGTGCAGATCGGCGTAGTAGTCGTTGATCTGACGTGCGCGCTTCGACGCGAAGATCACCAGCGCGTACTTGGACTCGACGCGCGAAAGCAGCTCGTCGATCGGCGGGTCGATGATGCCCTTGGCTGCTGTTGACATGAATACTCCTTCGATTGCGGCCGCTGGTCGTGCCCTGTTCCCCACGAGGAGGACCCGAGCCGTGACGTTGGGGCCCCGCCGCGCAGGCGGGCTGTACTGAGAAACGTTCAGCGGCCGGATGACGTTGCGGCGCGACGCGATCGGCGCGCGCGCACCTTCATCAAGTCTACGACCTGAAGTGCGGCGTCGGCCACGGTGCTGTTCACCACCCGCGCGTCGAACTCGTCCTGCGACGCCAGTTCGATCTTGGCGGTGGACAGTCTGCGATGCTGTTCCGCCTGCGATTCGGTGCCCCGGCCGATGAGGCGTCGCACCAGTTCGTCCCAGCTCGGCGGGGCGAGGAAGACCAGCACGGCGTCGGGCATCGCGGCCCGCACCTGCCGTGCACCCTGAAGGTCGATCTCCAGCAGAACGCTGCGGCCGTCGGCCAGCGCGCGTTCGATCGGCGCGCGAGGAGTGCCGTAGCGATGGCTGTTGTGCACCTTCGCCCACTCGAGGAGTTCGTGTTCGGCGATCATGCGATCGAACTCGGCGTCGTCGACGAAGTAGTAGTCGACCCCATCGACCTCCCCCGGACGCGGATGCCTCGTGGTAGCCGACACCGACAGCAGCACCTGGGGGTAGTGCTCCCTGATGTGCCTGGCGACGGTGCCCTTTCCGACGGCGGTGGGTCCGGCCAGAACCGTGAGCCGGGTGCGATGGCCTGCGGCACGCTCGAAACGCTCGACCAGGAACTCGCGGAGCCTCGTGCGCTGGTGTTTGCCCAAACCGCCGAGACGCTTGACGGGCGCGATATCGAGCCGGGACAGGATGTCTGCCGTCTTCGTCGCGCCGATGGCCTTCAGACTCATCAGGAAGTCGGTGATGCGCAACGTGCCCTCGGGGCCGGCGGGATCCGCTGTCGCCTTCTCGAGCACCTCGACGGGCGACCGTGCACCCTTGGACAGGTCGGACTTCACCGCGGCGCGGGCGCGGCGGGCGGCCACGGCGGCGCGGGAGGCTGCGACGCGGTCGACCTCGGGCGGTCGGATGCGGGCGGGACGGAGTGCTGAGTCGGGCATGGTGTCAGAGGTTGCTGCAGCGCGTGCGTTCCGCGCCGACGGGTTCGAGGTGGACGGGATCAGACAAGGGCGGATCGCGCCTCCGCTGCGCGGGAGGCGATGGCGTCGGTGAGACCGGAGGGACCGGCGGAGAGGATGCTGCGCGACTCGCTGACCACGAGCATCCGTGCAAGTTCGCCGTAGATTCGCGCGGCGTTCTCGTATCGGGCGCCCTGGTGACCGAAGCCGGGAGCGAGCACGGGCAGCACGGGCGTGACCGCGGAGGCGACGTCGATGCCGAAGGCGGGCAGGTCGAGGGTGGCGCCCAGGACGACGCCGATCGGTCCGATCGCCTCGCCGATCGCCGCGTTCTGCTCCGTCACATCATCGATGATGGCACGGGCCACCGACCGTCCCGAATCCGCATCGCGGGATCGTTGGATGACTGCCGCTTCCGGATTGCTGGTCGCCGCGAGCACGAAGAGCCCTTTGCCCGTTCGGGCGGCGAGCCGGACGGGCGAGGCGAGCGATCCGACGCCCTGGAACGCGGAGGTCGTCATCGCGTCGACCTCCAGCGGCGCGCCGGGCGTGAGCCACGCCTCGCCGTACGCCTCGACACTGCTTCCGACGTCGCCGCGCTTCACGTCGGCGATCACCAGCAGCCCTGTCCGCCGTGCGGCGGTCAGCACGTCTTCCAGCGCCGCGTAGCCTGCCGCCCCGAAACGTTCGAAGAACGCCACCTGCGGCTTGACGATCCCGATCCGGCCGGCGGCGGCATCGACCACGCGCAGACCGAACTCGCGCGCGCCGGCAGCGTCATCGCTCAGCCCCCAGTCGGCCAGCAGGTAGGAGTGCGGGTCGATGCCTACGCAGAGGGGGCCGTGCCCCCGGATCGCGGTGCTGAGGCGCGCGCCGAAACCGCCACTCGTAGCAGCATCCTCTGTGGCCTCCCGCGTCGCCTCCGCGTTGCCGTCTGCGACGGTCACGCCCGCTCCGCTCGGTCGATCGCGTACTGCTGCAGCGACCTGACGTCGAAGCCCTCGCGGATCGCGTCGATCGAGGCGACGGCCGCGCTGAGCTCGGCGATAGTGGTGAACAGGGCGATGTCGGCGGCGACTGCAGCAGCGCGGATCTCGTAGCCGTCAGCACGCGCGGAGCGTCCGCTCGGGGTGTTGACGACGATGTCGATCTCGCCCCGGTTGATCAGGTCGACGATGCTCGGCTGCCCTTCGTCTGCGGCCTCGCTGAACTTGCGCACTTTCTCGGTCGCGATGCCGTTGCGGGCCAGCACCTCCGTCGTTCCCTCGGTGGCGACCAGCTTGTAACCCTGTTGCGCCAGCCGCAGCGCGGGCAGCACGATCGACCGTTTGTCGCGGTCGCTTACCGAGACGAACACGGTGCCGCTCAACGGCATCCCGCCGTATGCAGCGGTCTGGCTCTTCGCGAACGCGCGCGGGAAGTCTCGATCGATGCCCATCACCTCGCCGGTCGAGCGCATTTCGGGACCGAGCACCGAGTCCACCATCTGGCCGTCGCGGGTGCGGAAGCGTTTGAACGGGAGCACGGCCTCCTTCACCGAGATCGGAGCGTCGAGCGGAACCACCGAGCCGTCCTGCACGGGCAGCAGACCGGCATCCTTCAGCGCGGCGATCGACTCGCCCACCATGATGCGGCTGGCCGCCTTGGCCAGCGGTATGCCCAGCGCCTTCGACACGAACGGCACCGTGCGGCTGGCCCGCGGGTTGGCCTCCAATACGTAGAGCACCCCGGCGGCGATGGCGAACTGCACGTTCAGCAGGCCGCGCACGCCGACGCCCTCGGCGATCTTCAATGTGGCTTCGCGCACCCGATCGATCTCGGCTCGGCCCAGCGTGACGGGCGGCAGCGTGCAGCTGGAGTCGCCGGAGTGGATGCCCGCCTCCTCGATGTGCTCCATGACGCCGCCGATGTAGAGCTCGTCTCCGTCGTACAGCGCGTCCACGTCGATCTCGGTCGCGTCGTCGAGAAACCGGTCGACGAGCAGCGGATGGCCGGGGCCGATGATCGCCTGGTCGGCGACGCGCTCGAAGTAGTCCTCGAGCGAAGGGGAATCGTACACGATCTCCATGCCACGGCCGCCGAGCACGTAGCTCGGCCGCACAAGCACGGGGAAGCCGATCTCGGCGGCGACCGCCTGCGCGCCGACGACGTCGTAGGCCGTGCCGTTACGGGGTGCGAGCAGGCCGGCGCTCTCCAGGATCTCGGCGAACAGCCCGCGCTCCTCCGCGAGGTCGATCGCGCCGGGCGACGTGCCGAGAATGGTCACCCCCGCCGCCTCGAGCCCCTTCGCGAGGCCCAGTGCGGTCTGGCCGCCGAGCTGCACGACCACGCCGACGAGTTCGCCGGACTGCGCCTCCGCGTGGATGACTTCGAGCACGTCCTCCAGTGTGAGCGGCTCGAAATACAACCGGTCGCTGGTGTCGTAGTCGGTGGAGACGGTCTCCGGGTTGCAGTTGATCATGATCGTCTCGAACCCGGCGTCGTGCAACGCGAACGACGCGTGCACGCACGAGTAGTCGAACTCCACGCCCTGCCCGATGCGGTTCGGTCCGGAGCCGAGGATGACGACCTTGCGCTTCTCGCTCGGCTCCACCTCGGTCTCCTGGTCGTAACTCGAGTAGTGGTACGGCGTGAGCGCCGGGAATTCGCCTGCGCACGTGTCGACTGTCTTGTACACCGGGCGCACACCGAGGATGTGCCGCACCTCGCGCACCTCGGCCTCGCCGAAGCCGCGCAGCTGGCCGATCTGGGCATCCGAGAAGCCGTGATCCTTCGCCAGCTGCATGGTCTCGGTGTCGAGCATGCCGGCGCCGGCGATCTCGTCGGCCACCTCGTTGATCAATGCGATCTGGTCGAGGAACCACGGGTCGATGCCGGTGGCGAGGTAGGCATCCTCGACGCTTGCGCCCTTGCGCAGCGCCTGCTGCACGGTGACGATGCGCCCGTCGGTCGGGGTGACGGATGTCTGCAGCAGCTCCTGAATGCTCCTCGGCTCCTCTCCCCAGTGAAAAGACGACCCGTTCTTCTCCAACGAGCGCAAGGCCTTCTGCAGGGCGCTCGTGAAACTGCGACCGATCGCCATCGCCTCGCCGACCGACTTCATGGTGGTGGTCAGCGTGGGGTCTGCGGCCGGGAACTTCTCGAACGCGAACCGCGGAACCTTCACGACCACGTAGTCCAGGGTCGGCTCGAAGCTCGCCGGCGTGACCTTCGTGATGTCGTTCGGGATCTCGTCGAGCCGGTAGCCGATCGCGAGCTTCGCCGCGATCTTCGCGATCGGGAAGCCGGTGGCCTTCGAGGCCAGTGCACTCGAGCGAGAGACCCGGGGGTTCATCTCGATGACGATGACGCGCCCGTCCTCCGGGTTCACGGCGAACTGGATGTTGCAGCCGCCGGTGTCGACACCGACGGCACGGATGATGTCGATGCCGATGTCGCGCAGCCGCTGGTACTCGCGGTCGGTGAGGGTCAATGCCGGAGCGACCGTGATCGAGTCGCCGGTGTGCACGCCGACCGGGTCGACGTTTTCGATGGAACAGACCACGACCGTGTTGTCGGCGGTGTCGCGCATGAGCTCGAGCTCGTACTCCTTCCAGCCGAGGATCGACTCCTCCAGGAGCACTTCGTGCGTCGGGGAGTCGTGCAGGCCGGCTCCACCGATGCGGCGAAGGTCGTCCTCGTCGTATGCGAAGCCGGACCCGAGACCACCCATCGTGAAGCTCGGGCGCACCACGAGCGGGTAACCGAGCTCCTCGGCTCCGGCGAGCAGCTCGTCCATGGTGTGGCAGATGCGGGATGCCGCGACATCCGCTCCGCACTCGATCACCAGCTCCTTGAAGATCTGACGGTTCTCGCCCTTCTCGATCGCGTCGACGTTGGCACCGATCAGCTCGACGCCGTACTTGTCGAGCGTGCCCGCCTTGAACAGCGCCATCGCGGCGTTGAGCGCGGTCTGGCCGCCGAGCGTGGGCAGGATGGCGTCGGGGTGCTCCTTGGCGATGATCGTCTCGATGACCTCGGGGGTGATCGGCTCGATGTAGGTGGCGTCGGCGAAATCGGGGTCGGTCATGATGGTCGCCGGGTTGGAGTTGACGAGGATGACGCGCACGCCGTCCTCGCGCAGCACGCGACACGCCTGGGTGCCCGAGTAGTCGAACTCGCATGCCTGGCCGATCACGATCGGGCCGGAGCCGATCACGAGAACGCTGGAGATGTCGTCGCGTTTGGGCATCAGTTGCCTTCCTCCTGGTCGTCGGTCTCACCGGGTGCGGCCGGGTCTCGATTCGCCGCTTCGCCGCTGCTCGACGTGCTTCGCTC
This sequence comes from Humibacter antri, assembly GCF_054777235.1. Taxonomy (NCBI): domain Bacteria; kingdom Bacillati; phylum Actinomycetota; class Actinomycetes; order Micrococcales; family Microbacteriaceae; genus Humibacter; species Humibacter antri. The sequence goes on from NZ_BAAHAW010000009.1 coordinate 30,033, forward strand.
GTGCTCACTCACAAGCTGCGCAAACCGGTCGAACAGATAGTTCGCGTCGTGCGGGCCGGCCGCCGACTCCGGGTGGTACTGCACGCTGAACGCCGGGATGTCCAGGCAGTTCAGGCCCTCGACGACGTTGTCGTTGAGGTCGTAGTGGCTCACCTCGACACGGCCGAACCCGGCCGCGGACTCGCTGATCTCCTCGAGCGGGGCGTCGACCGCGAAACCGTGGTTGTGCGCCGTGATCTCGACTCGTCCTGTCGCACGGTCCAGCACAGGCTGGTTGATGCCGCGGTGCCCGAACGGCAGCTTGTAGGTGCCGTAGCCGAGGGCGCGGCCGAGCAGTTGGTTGCCGAAGCAGATGCCGAAGTACGGAATGCCGCTTCGCAGCACGGTGCGCAGGAGTTCGACATGTTGATCGGATGCCGCCGGGTCGCCTGGCCCGTTCGAGTAGAACAGTGCGCTCGGCTGGAGCGCCATGATGTCGTCCGCTGTCGCGCTCTCGGGAAGCACGACGACGTCGAGGCCTCGCTCGGCGAGGTAGTTCAGCGTGCTGGTCTTCACGCCGAGGTCGAGCACGGCGACGGAACCGATCCGCTCGTTCTGGGCGGGAATCGTGTACTGCTCCGGAGTCGATACGACCGAGGAGAGGTTCAGCCCGCGCATGTCAGCGCCCCCGCGCACCAGGTCGAGCTGCTCGGGCGCGCTGAGCGCGGCATCCGCTCCGGAGAAGATGCCTGCGCGCATGGCGCCCGCCGATCGCAGATGCCTGGTGACGGCACGGGTGTCGATGGCGCTGATCCCGACGACGCCGTTCTCGGCCAGATCGTCGTCGAGGCTGCGCTGCGAACGGAAGTTCGAGACGATACGCGCCGGCTCGCGCACGGCGAACCCGGCGACCCAGATGCGCTTCGACTCCATGTCGTCGTCGTTCATGCCGGTGTTGCCGATGTGCGGCGCGGTCATGAGCACGATCTGGCCCGCGTACGACGGGTCGGTGAGCGTCTCCTGGTAGCCGGTCATTCCGGTGGCGAAGACCGCCTCGCCGAGAGTACGGCCGAGTGCGCCGTATCCGCGGCCCTCGTAGCGCGTGCCGTCTTCCAGCACGAGCACCGCAGGCTCGCGCCGTGAGGCGACGGCGCTCTCCGATGGTGCGGCCGGCTCGACGTGAGGTGCGTTCGGAGCCCCGGTCGGTGACGCGGGCGCCGGTTCGGACTTGCGCTCCTGCGCATCCGTCTCCTCGGCCGCCGTCTCCTCGGCTGCTCTCTCCTGTACCTCCTGCGGCGTCGTCTCGGTCGCCTCCTGCGGCGTCGTCTCCTCCGCGGCAGTGTCCTGTGCGCCTTCTTGGGCGAATTCTTCGTCTGACATGTCAGGCCTCGCTTCCGGTGGTCGTGTCGGGGGCGACGTCGTCGGCGCCGAGTGTGCCGTTCTGGCCGGGGTTCACGGGAGTGCCGGCGAGCGAGTGGATGCCCGCCACGAGTCGCCCTTGCTCCACCGCGTCCGCGGTGCGCAGGTAGGTGTCGATGACCGGGCCGTCGGCATCCGTCGCTCTGCTGCCACCCCCGCTGTGCCACGCCACGAGAACGAGTCCGTCGCGCTCCACGGTGCGGTCGATCGTCCACGTGGCGGTGCCGGCGCCGAGGATGGCGTTCGCGGCGATCGCCACGCTGCGCTCCCCCGGTGCGCTGATGGTGATGCCGCCGGCCGACACGGTCACCGTCGCATTCGCGCGGAATGCCAGCCCCGGCCCGACGACGCGGTCGAGCGGGTGGTCGTGGTGGGTACTTCCCACGTGCAGCGCCTTGACCGTGAGGAGGGTCTCCCCCGGCTCGGCAAGCGCGGTCGGAACCTCGATCGCCGAGTCGCGCCGGGCACGGCGCCGCCAGCCGACCCACATCCCCACGAAGATGAGCACGACGACTATCGCGATCAGCGCGGTGGGCCAGAGCTTATCCATGCAGGGCACTCTCTCTGCCGGCGACGGCCTCGTTCGCTCGGGACGCCGCCTCAGCGGCGAGCCGAGCCGCCTCGCCGACCTCGATCAGGCCGCTGTCGCGAACGGTTGCGGCGCCGTCGTGGAACGTCCAGACCACGCGGCCCGGCAATTCCCGGCCGAGGTACGGCGAGTTCACACCCTTGCCGGCCAGTCGGTCGAGGCCGAAGACCGCGCTCGGGTTCGGGTCGTACAAGGTGAGGTCGGCGCGCGATCCGGTCGCCACGGGCATCCCACGATCCACGCGTCCGATCCTGGCCGGGGTGTGCGACATCACGCGGGCGACGTCGGCCCAGCCCAGCAGCCCGGTGGCCACGACGGCCTGGTGCACGACGCTGAGCGCGGACTCGAGGCCGACCATGCCGTTGGCCGCGGCATCCCACTCGCAGTCCTTCGCCTCGATGGGGTGCGGGGCGTGGTCGGTGGCGACGATGTCGATCGTGCCGTCGGCGAGCGCCTCGCGCAGGGCGAGCACGTCCTCGTCGCGGCGAAGCGGCGGGTTCACCTTGTAGCGGGCGTCGTATCCGGCGACGAGGTCTTCGGTGAGCAGCAGATGGTGAGGCGTCGCCTCGGCTGTGACGTCGATGCCGCGCGCCTTCGCCCACCTGATGATGTCCACGGAGCCCGCCGTCGACACATGGCACACGTGCAGCCGGCTTCCCACGTGCTCCGCCAGCAGCACGTCCCGGGCGATGATCGATTCCTCGGCAACGGCAGGCCAGCCGGCGAGACCGAGTGTGCCGGAGAGCGCGCCCTCGTTCATCTGCGCACCGATCGTGAGCCGGGGTTCCTGCGCGTGCTGGGCGATCACGCCGTCGAACGCCTTGACGTACTCCAGCGCGCGGCGCATGAGCAGGGGGTCGGCCACGCACAGGCCGTCGTCGGAGAAGACGCGAACCCGTGCTCGGGATGCCGCCATGGCGCCGAGTTCCGCCAGCCGCTCCCCCGCCAGTGCGACCGTGACGGCACCGATCGGCTGCACCGTCGCATACCCGGCGGCGAGCCCGAGCGTCAGCTCCTGCTCGACGACGCCCGCCGTGTCGGCGACCGGCGACGTGTTCGCCATCGCGAACACCGTGGTGTAACCGCCGGCGGCGGCGGCACGAGTGCCGGTGAGCACCGTCTCGCTCTGCTCGAAGCCGGGCTCGCGCAGGTGGGTGTGCAGGTCGACCAGGCCGGGAAGGGCGATCAGCCCGGAGGCGTCGACGTGCGTGGCATCCTTCGATCCGGCGCGGGCATCCGCGCCGACGATCAGCGTTCCGTCGGCGATGAGGATGTCCGCGCGTCTGCCGTTCACATGCTGGCCGTGCGCGGTGTCGCCATGGGAAGTGTCGCCGTCGACCAGCATCGCGCCTTCGATGAAGAACCGTTCGCGTGACACCTAACCGACCTCCCGATCGCCTGACAGCAGCAGATAGAGCGCAGCCATGCGCACCCAGACGCCGCTCGCGACCTGGTCGCGCACCAGCGAGCGCGGTGAATCGGCGGCTGCGGCAGAGATCTCCAGACCTCTGATCATCGGGCCCGGATGCATCACCATCGTATCGGGCCGCAACCTGGCCAGACGCTCGGTGTCGAGGCCCCAGGTGCGCGAGTACTCCCGGGTATTGGGGAAGAACGCGGCGTTCATCCGCTCCGCCTGGATGCGCAGCAACATCACCACATCGGGCTCGTCGGCGATCGCACCGTCGAGGTCGTAGCCGATCGAGACCGGCCACCGCGCCGTGTCCACCGGCAGCAGGGTGGGCGGCGCCACGAGCGTCACGAGGGCGCCGAGCGTGTCGAGCAGCCACACGTTCGACCGAGCGACTCGGGAGTGCAGGATGTCCCCCACGATGACCACGCGCAGGCCGGCGAGGTCCTTGCCGCGGCTGGCGGCGCCGTACAGGCGCTTGCGCATGGTGAAGGCATCCAGCAGTGCCTGTGTCGGATGCTCGTGCGTGCCGTCGCCCGCATTGAGGATGCCTGCGTCGATCCAGCCGCTGGAGGCGAGCGTGTGCGGCGCACCCGATGCGGGGTGCCGCACGACGACCGCGTCCGCGCCGATCGCCGCGAGCGTCTGCGCCGTGTCCTTCAGGCTCTCGCCCTTGGACACGCTGGAGCCTTTCGCGCTGAAGTTGATGACGTCGGCGGACAGCCGCTTCGCCGCGGCCTCGAAGGAGATGCGGGTGCGGGTCGAGTCTTCGAAGAACAGGTTCACGACGGTCTTGCCGCGCAGGGTCGGGAGCTTCTTGACCTCGCGCGTGGAGACATCCGCCATGTCTTCGGCGATGTCCAGGACGCGCACCGCCGTGTCCCGGTCGAGGTCGCGCGTGGAGAGCAGGTGTCGCATCAGCGCGCCCCCTCTGCGCCTGCGGCGGGCGTGGCCGCGTCGCCGGCGCGGGCGTCGTCGGGGCCTGGTGCCATCTCGTCTGCGCTGGGTGCAGCATCCGGCGTCATGTCTCCGTCGATGGTGACGGCGTCTTCACCGTCCACCTCGGTGACCCGCACATTGATGCGCTCTCGTGTCGAGCTCGGCAGGTTCTTGCCCACGAAGTCGGCACGGATGGGGAACTCGCGGTGGCCCCGGTCCACGAGCACCGCCAGGCGCACGGCTCTGGCGCGGCCGAGGTCGCTGAGTGCGTCGAGCGCCGCGCGGATCGTGCGTCCGGAGAACAGCACGTCGTCGACCAGCACGACGGTCTTGCCGTCGATCGAGACCGGCACGCTCGTGGGCGATGGCGCACGAGTCGGATGCTTCGACAGATCATCGCGGTACATCGTCACGTCGAGCGACCCCACCGGCGGCGCGGCGCGGTCTTCGATGCGGGCGATCGTGGCGCCGATGCGCTCGGCAAGGGCAACTCCGCGGGTGGGGATGCCGAGAAGCACGAGATCGGCGGATCCCCGGTTGGACTCCAGGATCTCGTGTGCGATCCGAGTCAACGCCCGGGCGATGTCAGCCTGCTGCAGCACGTTGCGTGCGCTCATGCCGACTCCCTTCCCCGCCTCACAGGACGGCCTTAAAGGTTGTCAAACTCGCACAAGCCTATCAGTGGTGCGGGTCGCACTTGAGCACTCGAGTCGTCAGGGCTTCGCCAGATGACCCGCGTTGAACTGCAGATGTGGCTGTAAGAGGTGGGGTTTGTGACCAACTCTGCAGTTCAAACTTCTGGGCGGCACTGGTTTGGATGTTGCTCGGGTCCGGTGGTCACGATCCGAATCCATCTGCGACGGCCTGTAGTCGACTCCGGTAGTGCGCCCACCACTGGTCATCGTGGTCGGGCAGGTTCGCGTTGTTGCTGCGCAGGCCGGCAGCGCCGTCGATGAGCTCGCGCACGATGTCCGCGTGTCCCGCATGACGAGCGGTCTCGTTGATCATGTGCGTGACGATCTGGCGCAGGGTGACGTCGCGGCGTTCCCTTGGCCACCATGGGACCGTGCCATGCGCGTCGAGACTGAGGTCTTCGATCGTGGCGTTGGAGAACGACTGCACGTCGCGATACAGATTCCGCACCCAGTCGCGGCTCTCATCCGCGGTCGCCCACATGTCGGCGTTGTCTTCCGAACCTTCGTCGATCCAGGGCATGGGGATGCCGCCGTTCCGGCCGAAGACCTCTCCGAAGTACCCGTATTCCGTACCGGCCACGTGCTTGACGATGCCGAGCAGATTCGTTCCGGTGCGCGTCATGGGCGATCGCACCTGCCGTTCGTCGAGCCCGTCGAGCTTCCACAGCAGGGCATCCCGCGCCGACTGCAGATAGCCGACGAGCATGGCCTTCTCACTCCGGTCATCCATCACCGAACCGACACTACGTGACGCACTCGGTTCCGACACGAACGTCGCCGAGAGCGATTCCAGGTCCGACGTGCTTCGGGCGACCGCTGGAAGCTGCCCTGGAACGGACGCTGGATCCTCTGTCGAACCGGTGCTGGGTCCGCCATTCCCCTTCCCGACATGCGCGCGTCGAGGATCCACACGCGTGGCGCGACGACCCTTGCGATGAATCCGGCCGACCGCAAGCGGGCTCGTCCTCTGCGCGATGGAGCGGCCGTTCCGATGGAACTGCGCTACTTGCCGCCGTCGCCGATGAAAGCAAGCAGCGCCTTCGTGTCCGTGATGCTGCCGCCGTACTTGTGACCGTTCACGAGCACAGTCGGTGTGGCCTTGATCGTCTTAATGTCTGCGCCGGGGATCGGGCCGTTCAACGCGGATTGCGTGTTCTGCGTCAGCCAGCTCGCATACCGATTCGAGGTGATGCACGAATCGGCGGATGTCGCGCCCACGCTGTGCGCCAGAGACTTGAGCTTCGCGTCGGTGAGGCCCGACGACCCCTCCTCCGGCTGGTTATCGTAGAGCGCCGAGAGGTAGGTCAGCGTGGCCTTCGGGTCGGATGCCGCAACGCATGTGAGCGCGCTCCCTGCCCGCGACGAGTAGTTCGTGCCCTGCGAGTTCGGATCGAGGAAGTTCAGCGGATGCACGCGCAACGTGATCGTGCCGTCGTTCACCTTTTGCGCGAGCGCGCGACCGTTCGCCCGTTCGAACTCACCGCAGTACGGACACATCGGGTCGATGTACGTGTCGACGGTGGTCTTGCCGTCGCCCACCACGAGAGCGCCGGAGTCGAAATCCGCGGCTCCGGTCACGCCGGTGGGCAGGCTCGTCGTCTGACGCTCCGGGCTGCCGCCTGTCGTCGCGGCGGGTGCGGATGCGGAACACGCAGCGAGCAGTATGCCGGTGGCCATGATGAGCAGCGCTGCTCCCGAACGCCGTGCCAGTGAGCGTTTCATGTCAGAAGTTCTCCTCCGGGTGATGCGCCGTTGAGCCGATGCGCTGGGGACCGACGCTCCGTGGGCCGAACGACGGGTTCTCCGCCCGGCCGAGGTCGTCAGTGCGCGACGGCCGACCCGATCTTGGCCAACAGGCCGTTCACGAACTTGGCGGAGTCGTCTGTCGAGAGGATGGTGGCCTGCTCGACCGCCTCCGAGATCGCGACACCGTCGGGGATCGACGGGTTGTGCAGCAACTCCCACACGCCCATCCGCAGGATCGCGCGGTCGACGGCGGGCATCCGGTCCAGCGTCCAGCCCTGGGCATAGGTCTGGATCAGCTCGTCGATCTCGTCACTGTGATCGATGACGCCATCGACGATCTCACGCGCGTACAGCCACGACGCCTCACGTGCCGGCTCCTGCGCGGCGCGTTCTGCCTCGGCCGCGAGCGCCCGGGCATACGGGATGCCGCGCACATCGGCGCTGTACAGCATGTCGATGGCGCGCTTGCGCGCCTTGCTTCGAGCACTCATTCCGTCGCTGGTGCCTAATCGTTGACGCGGCCGAGGTACTCGCCGGTGCGCGTGTCGACCTTGACCTTCGTGCCGGTCTCCAGGAACAGCGGTACCTGGATCTGGTAGCCGGTCTCGACCGTGGCCGGCTTGGTGCCACCGGTCGAGCGGTCACCCTGCAGCCCGGGCTCGGTGTAGGTGATCTCGAGAACGACGGATGCCGGCATCTCGACGTAGAGCGGGTTGCCGTTGTTCGTCGCGATGGTGACGTTCTGGTTCTCCAGCATGAAGTTGGCGGCATCGCCGACGATCGTGCCGGCCACCGTGAACTGGTCGTAGTCGCTGGTGTCCATGAACACGAAGCCGTCACCGTCGCTGTACAGGTACTGGTACTCGCGGCGGTCGACGTTCTCGAACTCGAGCTTGGTTCCCGCGTTGTACGTGCGGTCGACGACCTTGCCGCTCACGACGTTCTTGAGCTTGGTGCGCACGAACGCTCCGCCTTTGCCCGGCTTGACGTGCTGGAACTCGATCACGGTCCAGAGCTGGCCGTCGATGTTGAGGACGGCGCCATTGCGGATGTCGGCGGTGTCGGATGCCATGCGTGAAGATCCTTCGAAGGGGTGAGAAAGAGGAAGCCGTACGGTCAAGGAACCCTGGAAGGTGCCGACCATCAGCCGATTCTATCGGGTGCGACGGCGGGAGTTCGCTTGGAACGGATCTCAGCCCTCGGCGCGACCCGTGATCACCTCGACGAGTTTCGCGACGGCGGTGGCGTACCCCGGCACGCCCTCTCCGATCACGTGCACGGCGGAGACGTCGCGAACGTAGGAGAAGCGACGGAACTCCTCGCGTGCGTTGACGTCGGAGATGTGCACCTCCGCGACGGGCAAGGCGACGCTGGAGAGGGCATCCCGCAGCACGACGGAGGTGTGCGTCAGGCCGCCCGGGTTGATGACGATGCCGGAGCAGTCCTCGCGGGCAGCGTGTATCGCGTCGATCAGCACGCCCTCATGGTTGCTCTGCACCGACCGCACGCCGAATCCGTGCTCGGCGGCGGTGCGTTCGACGAGCGAGACGACGTCGGCGAGCGTCTCGGTGCCGTAGATCTCCGGTTGGCGAACTCCGAGCAGGTTGAGGTTCGGCCCGTTCACCAGTAGCAGTCGCCGAGCGGTGTTCGTCGGCGCAGTCACGAACCGATCTCCTGGTAAGCGGCGAACAGCAGGCTGGGATCCGGTGCCTGCATGATGGTCGGCCGGGCGATGTCGTCGAGCACGATGAACCGCAGGGTGTTCCCGCGTGTCTTCTTGTCGCGGCGCATGGTCGCCAGCAGCGTCTCCCAGCGGCCTGTGGGATACGTGATCGGCAGTGTGAGGGAGGTGAGGATGCTCCGGTGCCGGTCGACGACGTCGTCGTGCAGCCGGCCGCTGAGCCTGGCGAGTTCCGCGGCGTAGACCATGCCCACGGAGACGGCCGCTCCGTGCCGCCACTGGTACCTCTCGGTGTGTTCGATGGCGTGACCGAGCGTGTGCCCGTAGTTGAGGATCTCCCGCAGCCCCGCTTCGCGGAAGTCCTCGCTGACGACCTTCGCCTTCATGTCGATCGCGAGTTCCATGTTGCGGCGGAACACCGGGCTGTGCGGATCGGTCGAGCCGTCCAGGTCCCGCTCCACGTTGCCGAGGATCTCCGGCGCCCAGATGAACCCGGCCTTCACCACCTCTGCGTACCCGGCGAGCACGTCGTTGCGGGGAAGAGCCTCGAGTGTGTCGAGGTCGCAGATCACACCGACCGGCGCATAGAACGCTCCGACCAGGTTCTTGCCCTCGGCCGTATTGATGCCGGTCTTGCCGCCGATGGCAGCGTCGACCATGCCGAGTACGGTCGTCGGAATCTGCACCAGCTTCACGCCGCGCAACCAGGTGGCGGCGACGAAGCCCGCGAGATCCGTGGCCGCCCCTCCCCCGAAGCCGACCACGGCGTCGCTGCGCGTGAAATCCGCCTGGCCCATGATCTGCCAGCAGAACGCGGCGACCTCGACGCGCTTGGCGGCCTCGGCATCCGGGACCTCTGCCAACAGAACCTCGTAACGCTCGGCCAGGCTCTCGCGCAGCTCTGCGGCGGCGGCGGCGAGCGTCGGCTGATGCACGACCAGTACCCGACGTACGTCGGGGCCGAGCAACTCGTCGGCATCGAAACGGATGCCTCGCCCCACCCGGATGCCGTACTCGTTCGCTCCGGTCACCTTCAGCATCGTCGTCTCCGTTGCCGCATCCCGGGCCGCGCTGTTCTCGCTCATGCGTCCTTCCGTTCCGTTCGTTCGCACCACCGAGCGATCTCCTCCACGATTGTGGAGATCGGTCGCCGTGACGTGTCTGCCCGGTAGTCGGCGAGCGATTCGTAGAGCGGCATCCGTTCCGCCACGAGCGCTTGCCATGAATCGATGCCCTGTATCAGCGGCCGTTTGCCATCGTCGATACGCGCGGCGACCGCCTCAGCGCTGACCGTGAGCAGCACGACGCTGACACGCTCGAGGTCGTGCTGCGTTCGTTCATCGAGCACCGCTCCTCCGCCGACCGAGACGACTCCTCCGGTGGCCAACGCACGAACCACTGCGTCGCGTTCCAGCGCACGGAATTCCGACTCGCCCCGATCGGCGAAGATCTGGGCGATCGGACCGTGATCTCGCACGATCGTCGAGTCCGTGTCGACGTACGGCACGTCGAGCCGACGAGCGAGCCGCCTCCCGATCCTGCTCTTGCCGGCGGCAGGCGGACCGATGAGCACCACTGTCACGCGCGCACGGTCTCGGTACGCAAGGCGGAGGGAATCGCGTCGAGGTACGCGCGCACGTTGCGCTGCGTCTCCGGCAGCGAGTCCCCGCCGAACTTCTCCAGCACGGCGTCCGCCAGCACGAGCGCCACCATCGCCTCGGCGACGACACCGGCAGCGGGAACCGCGCACACGTCGGAGCGTTGGTGATGTGCGGGCGCTGCGTCTCCGGTGGCGACGTCGATGGTGCGCAGAGCGTGCGGAACCGTCGCGATCGGTTTCATGCCGGCTCGCACGCGCAGCAGCGACCCTGTGGTCATGCCGCCCTCGGTTCCGCCGGCCTTGTCACTGGTGCGCGAGATGGTCTCACCGTCGGTGACGAGCTCGTCGTGAGCGGCAGTTCCGCGCCGTCGTGTCGTCTCGAACCCGTCGCCCACTTCGACGCCCTTGATGGCCTGGATGCTCATCAGCGCCTGCGCCAGCCGCCCGTCGATCCTGCGGTCCCAGTGCACGTGCGAGCCGAGTCCGGCGGGAACCCCGTATGCGAGCACCTCGACGACCCCGCCGAGGGTGTCGCCGTCCTTGTGCGCGGCATCCACCTCGGCCACCATGAGTGCAGAGGTGGATGCGTCGAAGCAACGCAGCGGATCCGCGTCGAGGGCGTCGACGTCGGACGGCTTCGGAAGCGACGCATCCTCCGGCACGCGCACCGGCCCGATCGCCAACGTATGACTGACGGTCGTGATGCCGAGTTCGGCGAGGAACGACTTCGCGACGGCGCCGAGCGCGACCCGTGCAGCCGTCTCGCGTGCGCTCGCCCGTTCGAGAACAGGCCGCGCTTCATCGAACCCGTACTTCTGCATGCCGACCAGATCGGCGTGACCGGGGCGCGGCCTGGTCAGTGCGGCACCGCGGCCCGTTGCCAGCTTCTCGGCGTCGACCGGTTCGGGGCTCATCACCTCAGCCCACTTGGGCCACTCGGTGTTGCCGATGCGCAGGGCTATCGGGCCGCCCATGCTGAAGCCGTGACGAACCCCGCCGGAGAGCGCCAGTTCGTCCTGCTCGAACTTCATGCGGGCGCCGCGGCCGTACCCGAGCTTGCGACGTGCGAGATCGGCACGCACGGCATCCAGCGAGACGGGCACGCCCGCCGGTAGACCCTCGAGTATGGCCACCAGTTCAGGGCCGTGCGATTCTCCTGCGGTGAGCCAACGAAGCATGCGTCAATTCTGGCATGCAGGCACCGGCCGGCCTGCCACTGCCGCCACGCGCGGATTCGCCTCAGACGGGACGACCGGATGCCTCCAGTCCGACCGCCGCGAGCATCGCGGCGAGTACGCGCGGCTCGTCGGGCAGATGCTGCTCCGGATCGCCGGTCACGAAGATCCGCACCTGCAGGAGCGCCTGGTGAACGAGCATCGCGAGGCCGGAGAGCACGTTCGGCCGGGTATGCGCGGCGTTGGCCACAGCGTTCCACTCCGCGACGATTCGAGTAGGCCACGGGTCGTACGCGACATCGAGCAGCAGGACGCCCTCCCGTGCCGCCTGCTCCACCGCGCTCGAACGCACCAGCCGCTCCGCCGTTCCGCCGGCCCCGGCCTGCCCGGGAAGAGTGCTGACCACCAGGTCCGGCCGTCTGGCAACGCGATCGCTGAAGCGTGCGATGAGCACCCGGAGCCCCACCGCTCTGCCCAGCGCGACGAGATGTTCGGCGCGAGCCGGCTCTCGCACCTGAACGATGGCCTCGGCGGCGCCGAGTTCCGCGGAGGCGACGATGGCGGAGGCTGCGGTCGCGCCGCCTCCCCAGACCAGCACGGATCGCGCGGCCGACGTGCCGGCGGCGACCAGCGCCCGCACGATTCCTGCCACATCCGTGTTGAAACCGTGCAGAATCCGCTCGCCATGCTCATCGGCATCGAACAGGATCGTGTTCGCCGCGCCGGTGAGCCGTGCCGTTTCATCGAGTGTGGCGACGAGCGGCAGCACCGACTGTTTGAGCGGCATGGTCAGCGAGAGTCCGCGCCAGGCATCCGGCCTGTCGTGCACGAAGTCGGCGAGCTCGTCCGGTGCGATTTCGGCCCGTTCGTAACTCCAGGGCAGACCGAGCACCCGGTATGCGGCATCGTGCAGGTCGGGCGACTTCGAATGCGCGATCGGCGAGCCCAGCACGGCCAGCTCGCGACCCCCGTCACTTGCAGTAAGCATCGTTCGCCGGGCTCGCGTTGCACCAGTCCTGGAGCTGCTGCACGGCCTGCTCGTGCTGCTGCTCGGTCTGGGAGAACACGGTCTCGCCGGTCTTGAGGTTCACCGCCACGAAGAACAGCCATGGTCCGGGCGTCGGGTTCAGCGCCGCCTTGATCGCATCGTCTCCCGGGTTCGAGATCGGTCCGACCGGGAGGCCCTGGTGCGCGTAGGTGTTGTACGGATTCGAGGTGTCCGCGCGCTGCGCATCCGTGGTGAAAACAGTCTTCACGCCGGCGCCGTACGCCACCGTCGCATCGGACTGCAGGTCCATACCCGTGTCGATACGGTTCTGGAACACCCTTGCCACCTTGCCCATATCGGGGACGCTGCCCGCCTCCTTCTGCACGATGGAAGCGAGGATGACGGTGCTGTACCGCTTGTCAGCCGGCACGCCATCGGCGTCCAGGGCCTGGAACGAGCGATCGACCAACGTCTTGATCACGGTCTTCGCGTCGACCCCAGGGTCGAACGTGTAGGTCGCCGGGAACAGGAACCCCTCAAGGTTCGGCGCCTGCGCAGGAAGCCCGAAGTCTGCAGGCTTCGCGGCAGCCTGAAGGTCGGCGAGCGGGACGCCGGTCGTCTTGGCCAGCGCGGGAAGGATGCTCGCCTCGGTGTCACCCTCCACGATCGTCAGGGTGCGCTCCAGTCTGTTCTTCGGGTCTTGCAGTGCGGCCAGTGCGGCCTTGGAGCTCATCTGCTTCTTCACCTTGTAGACGCCCGGCTGGAACACCGGGTCGGGCTTCGTGTGCAGCAGGAGCGTGTAGAACGCGTCGGTGGTCTTGACCACCCCGGCCTTCGCCAGGGTCGCGGCGATGTCGGACCCGTTGTCGCCGTCGTGAATCGTGATGTCCACGGGGGTCGTGCCCGACCCCGTGTAGTCGTTCGGTTCGCTCAGGGCCAGCAGCTTGCGCACCTCGGGCTGGAATGCGTTCCAGACGTAGGCGCCGGCGCCGCCGAGCAGAGCGAGGATGACCAGGGTGACGACGGCCACGACCAGCCGCCGGCGCTTCTTCCTGGGTCGTGGCCCACGGGCATCCGTCGGATAGTCGAGGCTCGACCATGCTTTCGTCTCGCCTCGGCCGGGTGCCCTGCGTCCGCCGCCGGACACCTCGTCGTCATCGGTGGCACGGTCGTCGCCCAGCGCACCCCAGAAGGTCTCTTCGAGGGCTGCTTCCGGCTCTGAGCTCGCCTGTTGCCCTTGAGCACCGCGTTCTTGAGCACCGCGTTCTTGAGCCCCGCGTTCTTGCGCACCGGGCTCCTGCGCACCGGGCTCCCGAGTCAAGCGCTCCTGTGCGCCACGCTCGCGGGCCTCGCGCTCACGCGCTTCGCGTCGGGTCAGCGGAGCGCGCTCGGAGTCGAGCGACGGCTCCGACGGAGGGGTACCTGGCGGGAGGGGTTGCGTCACGATGAGGGTCCAATGCTGGGGGCCGCGAGCTCGCCTGGGGGCCTGCCGGTGGAACGTTCGGCGTCGAGTGCGTGCTGCAGAATGACCGTGGCAGCCGCCTGATCGACTACGGAACGGGAATTCCGAGTGCTGCGCCCCGACGCCCTGAGCGCGGACTGGGCGGAGACCGTCGACAGCCGTTCGTCGACGAGCCGCACCGGAATGCCGCACACGTCGGCCAGCCGGGAGGCGAAGGCCACCGCGTCGTCCGTCGACGCTGTGTGAGCGCCGGAGAGCGAGAGCGGAAGGCCGACGATAGCCTCGACGGCTCCGAATTCCGTGGCAAGCTCCTGAATCCGGGTGATGTCGCTACCGTCGCCGGCGCGTGGCACCGTCTCAACAGGCAACGCCAGCATCCCGTCCGGATCGCTGCGGCTCACGCCGATCCGCGCTCTCCCCACGTCAACACCGACGCGTACCCCTGCGCGCACGCCGCTGTTATCCGACCGCCGAATGCACGGATGCCAGAGCCGCCTCGACCGCGCCGGCATCGGACCCGCCGCCCTGCGCGAGGTCGTCCTTGCCTCCCCCGCCGCCACCGAGCACGGATGCCGCGCGCTTCGCGAGGGGGCCGGCCTTCACACCGGCATCGCGTGCCGCCTGGTTCGTCGCGACGATCACGATCGGACGCTCGGCGGCCACCGCCGCCAGCGCCACGACTGCCGCATCCGAGCCGAGGCGTTCGCGCACCGTCGTGGCGAGCATCCGCAGGTCGTCGGCGGAGCCGAGCGTGCCGACGCTCTGAGCGACCAGGCGCACGGTACCGACGCGCTCCGCCTTCTCGACGAGTGAGGGGACGCGATCGAGCACGACGCGCGCCTCGAAGCCCGCGATCTTCTTCTCTGCCGCCTTCAGGCTGCTGACGAGGTCGTCGATGCGCTGCGGGAGCTGTTCGCGCGGCGTCTTCAGCATCCCGCTCAGTTGCGATACGAGGGTGCGCTCTGCTGCGAGGTCGCGGAACGCCTCGATGCCGACCAGCGATTCGACGCGACGGTTGGTGGAACCGACGGACGACTCGCTGATGAGGTTGATCATGCCGATCTCGGAGCTCGACGACACGTGCGTGCCGGCGCACAGTTCACGCGACCACTGGCCGCCGATGTCGACGACCCGTACCACGTCGCCGTACTTCTCACCGAACAGCGCCATCGCGCCCATCGCCCGAGCCTCATCCAGAGGCAGCTCCCGCGTCACCACCTCGAGGTCGTCGCGGATCGCGTTGTTGGAGATCTCCTCGATCTCGCTCCGTGTCTCGGCGGACAGGCCCTGATTCCACGAGAAGTCCAGGCGCAGGTAGCCGGCCTTGTTGTAGGAGCCGGATTGGTGCGCGTTCGGCCCGAGCACCTGACGCAACGCGGCATGGATGATGTGGGTACCGGAGTGCGCCTGTCGCGCGCCCCTGCGATAGTCCGCATCCACCACGCTCGTCGCAGGCACGTCGACACCCACCTCGCCTCGCGTGACCTGCACGGTGTGGCTGATCAGCCCCTTGACCGGCTTCTGCACGTCGAGCACCTCGAGCTCGTAGCCAGGGCCGAGGATGACACCCTGGTCGGCATCCTGGCCGCCCGACTCTGCGTACAGCGCGGTCTCAGCGAGGATGACCTCGGCGAGCTGTCCCTCGGATGCCCGTGGCACGGGTGCGCCGTCGACGAGGATGCCCAGCACTCGCGACTGGGTCTGCAACTCGTCGTATCCGGTGAAGACGGTCTCGCCCTTGCCGCGCAGCTCGCTGTACACCGACAGGTCGGCCAGCTGACGCTTCTTCGCCTTCGAGTCGGCCTTCGCCCTCGCCTTCTGCTGCGACATCAGCATGTCGAAGGCGGCACGGTCGACGGTCAGCCCGGCCTCCTCCGCCATCTCCAGTGTGAGATCGATCGGGAAGCCGTACGTGTCGTGCAGCAGGAATGCGGTGTCGCCGGCGAGCTGGGACTCGCCCGAGGAACGCGTGTTCTCCACCGCCGTGTCGAGGATGGTGGTGCCGCTGGCCAGCGTGCGCAAGAAGGTGTCTTCTTCAGAGAACGCCAGGTGAGAGATGCGGGCGTAGTCGTTCTCGACCTCGGGGTAGGTGGACTTCATCGCATCCCGTGACGCCGCGAAGAGCGTCGGGAAGGTGGCTGTCTCCACCCCGAGCAAGCGCATCGACCTAACGGTGCGGCGCATGAGTCGGCGCAGGATGTACCCGCGCCCTTCGTTCGAGGGCGTGACGCCGTCCGACATCAGCATCAATGCACTGCGTACGTGGTCGGCGACCACGCGCATTCTCACATCGTCTTCGTGGTGTGCACCGTAGGTCTTGCCCGACAGCTGCGCGGCGCGGTCGAGAACCGGCCGGATCTGGTCGATCTCGTAGATGTTCTCCACACCTTGCTTGAGGAATGCGACTCGCTCGAGGCCCATGCCGGTGTCGATGTTCTTCTTCGGCAGCTCGCCGAGGATCTCGAAGTCGGTCTTGCCGCTCCCCTCGCCGCGCAAGTACTGCATGAAGACGAGGTTCCAGATCTCGACGTACCGGTCGTCGTCGGTGGCCGGACCGCCATCGATGCCGTATTCCGGCCCGCGGTCGAAGAAGATCTCCGAACACGGTCCTGCGGGACCGGGGACGCCGGTCGACCAGTAGTTGGTGTCCATGCCCAGTCCCTGGATGCGGTCATCCGGCAGTCCGGCGACCTCCTTCCAGTATCCGCGCGCCTCGTCGTCGTCTTCGAAGACCGTGACCCACAGATCCTTCGGGTCGAACCCGAGTCCCCCCTCGTCCTCCGACGTGGTCAGAAGCTCCCAGGCGTACCGGATCGCTTCCTTCTTGAAGTAGTCGCCGAACGACCAGTTGCCGAGCATCTGGAAGAACGTGCCATGCCGCGGCGTCTTGCCGACCTCGTCGATGTCGAGCGTGCGGATGCACTTCTGCGAGTCGGCCGCACGCGGGTACGGTGCGGGAACGAGGCCGGTGAGATAGGGAACGAAAGGCACCATGCCGGCGATCGTGAAGAGCAGTGTGGGGTCGTCGCTGACGAGCGACGCCGACGGAACGATCGTGTGGCCGCGCTCGGCGAAGAAGTCGAGGAAGCGACGACGGATCTCTGCCGTCTGCAGGGGGGCTGTCGACAGTGGGGCGGTCTGCATGGTTCCGTTCGTTCGGTCGGTGTGGTGCGTGCTCAGGACAGGTCGGAGATGACGTCTTCCGCCTGGTCGATGGCGATGCGCAACTCGGCCTCACGCTTGCGATAGCCGTCGCTGACGGCAGCGCCGAAGTCGTGAGCCTTGCGGTCCAGTTCGTCGAAGAACTGCTTGCCCTGATCGGTCTTGTTCACCTGGTGTGCGATCGCGAAGCCGGCGGCGATGCCGACGACGAACCAGAGGAAGCTCTTCATTGCGGATCTCCTAGTGGTCGTGAGCGTGGTAGCGGGATTGAGCGTTATCGGCGGGACCGTGGCGCCGGAGTTCAGCGCGGAACGTCGCTGCCGGCCTTACCGCCCCGCCCGAACCGGAACGCAGCGCGCACGGCAGCGCTGAACCCGGCCAGTTTGATGAGCGGACCGCCGACTGTAGCAGCGAAGAGTGCCACCAGCGCCGATACGTTGCCGGTGACATCCTCCACGTTGCGGGTGATGACATCCACCCTCGCGAGCTGTTTGTTGGTCTCTCGGAGCGTCTCCGTCGTCTCCTCGAGGATGGGCGTGAGGCCGTCACTGACCTCTTTGATGGAGTCGGTCGTCTGATCGAACACTTTGCCCAGCTTCACGAGCGGGATCGCCATCAGTGCGACCAATACGGCGAAGACGCCTGCGGCGATCAGGCCGGCGATGTCTCCACCTGACACGGTGCACCATCCATTCCTGTTCGGGAATATACGTGAAGGGCGGGCCGCGTGAACGACCCGCCCTCCAGCGTAGTAGGTGCGACCGGCACGTTGCCCGAAGCGGTCGCCTCGCGCCTGTGTTCCTGCTGCGTAGGCTGTGCCCTTTCGGGCCGCAGCGCGGCCGTACCACGCGGCGCTATCGCGGCTTCGCCGCTCAAACGCTCAATCGCCTCGGTCGAACGAGTGAACTCGCTCGACTCTCGGCCCAATCGCGTCTATCGCGCTGCGTAGTACTCGACGACGAGCTGCACGTCACACGTCACAGGCACCTCGGCGCGCTTAGGACGACGTACCAGACGTGCCTGGAGCTTGTCGAGCTCGACCTCGAGGTAGGCGGGAGTCTTCGCGAGCACATCGGCATTGCCACCGGCAGCGGCCACCTGGAACGGCTCGGTCCCCTCGGAACGCGCCTTGATGTGCACGAGCTGGCCCGGCTTCACGCGGAAGGAGGGGCGGTCGACGATCCGGCCGTCCACGAGGATGTGGCGGTGCACTACGAACTGGCGCGCCTGCGACGTGGTGCGGGCGAAGCCGGCGCGCAGCACGAGAGCGTCGAGACGCATCTCGAGCAGTTCGACGAGGTTCTCACCAGTCAGGCCCTGGGTACGGCGGGCCTCGTTGAACGCGATGCGGAGCTGCTTCTCCCGGATGCCGTACTGGGCGCGCAGGCGCTGCTTCTCGCGCAGACGTACGGCATAGTCGCTGTCGGCCTTGCGCTTGGTGCGACCGTGCTCACCGGGAGCGTACGGACGCTTCTCCATGATGCGAGCGGCCTTCGGGGTCAGGGCGACGCCCAGCGACCGCGAGAGGCGGGTCTTGCTGCGGGAACGTGAGGACACGTCTTTCCTTTCGTAGTTCTTCTCGCTTGTGCTGCCTGAAGCGGCGTGAACCGCGGCAGCCATTGGCTGATCCGGCGACGCATGTCAGATCGACATCCACGGCGACCTGCTGCCAGGCACGCCGCTGTCGCTTTCGCAATGGGAGGGATGGCCGGGGATGCTCGGCTACAGAGCTTTTCCCTGTCGAGAAGGATGCCCGCAGCCGCACGGATTCCTTCTTCTCGGCCCGACAATGATAGCAGAGCCCAGCAGGGCGTCGCGTCACTTGCCTTTCGTGATGCGCCGCAGTTTCGCGAGCCGCGCGGCGATCTCCCGTTCACGGCCATGCTCGGTCGGGGTGTAGTAGATCGAGTCCTTCAATGCGTCCGGCAGGTATTGCTGACGCACCACGCCCAGCTCGTCGTCGTGCGGATACACGTAACCCTTGCCGTGGCCGAGTCGTTTCGCGCCCGGGTAGTGCGCGTCGCGCAATGGCTTCGGAACACGACCGATCTTTCCGGCGCGCACATCCGCGATCGCGGCATCCAGTGCCATGTATGCCGCGTTCGACTTCGGTGCAGTGGCGAGATGCACCACGGCCTGGGCCAGTGGAATGCGCCCCTCAGGCATGCCGATGTACTGCACCGCGTCGGCGGCGGCCACCGCAACGCCGAGCGCGCCGGGGTCGGCCATGCCGATGTCTTCGGAGGCGAGCACGATGATGCGGCGGGCGATGAACCGAGGATCCTCGCCCGCCTCGATCATGCGAGCCAGGTAGTGTAGCGCCGCGTCCACGTCCGACCCGCGCACCGACTTGATGAACGCACTGATGACGTCGTAATGCTCGTCGCCGTTGCGGTCGTAACGCAGCAATGCCCTGTCGACGGCGGATGCCACGAGCTCCGCGGTCACCACCGGCGCTGCGTCCTCCGCGGCCTTCCCCTCATCGACCCGTTCCGCATCCTCGCTCCCGCGTGCGTTGTCGACGGCAGCGTTGGCGGCCGCTTCCAGCGCTGTCAGTGCACGTCGCGCATCCCCCGAGGCGAGTCGGATCAAGGCCGCGCGGGCTTCGGCCTCCACGATCACGGCATTCTTCAACCCACGCTCGTCGCTCACCGCCCGATCGATGAGCGTTCCGAGGTCGTCATCGGAGAGCGGCTCGAGAGTGAGCAGGAGGGAACGGGAAAGCAGAGGAGAGATGACCGAGAACGACGGGTTCTCCGTCGTCGCCGCAACAAGGATGACCCATCCGTTCTCGACGCCAGGCAGAAGGGCGTCCTGCTGGGCCTTCGTGAAGCGATGGATCTCGTCGAGGAACAGCACAGTCGATACGCCGTAGAGGTCGCGGTTCGACTTCGCCTCCTCCATCACGGCACGCACGTCGCGCACGCCGGCGGTGACGGCGGACTGTTCGACGAAACGGCGCCCTGAGGAATGAGCGATGACCTGAGCGAGTGTCGTCTTGCCGGTTCCAGGTGGTCCCCACAGGATGACCGACACCGAACCGCGCTCCCCCGTCGTGTCACCGGCGAGGCCGACCAGCGGGGAGCCGGGCGTGAGCAGATGGCGCTGCCCCGCTATCTCATCGAGCCGGCGAGGACGCATCCGCACGGCCAGCGGGGTGGCGCCCGCGCGAAGCCCCTGCTGTGTGCCCGGCATGTGTCCAAGGATAGAAGGTGCCGATCACACGCGACTGAGCCGAGAGCCCTGCAAGCTTGCTTGCAAGGCCGAGGCGATGGAGTGTGTTGAGCCGTGGAGCCGCGATAGAGTTCCTTTCTGGGATCGGCCCGGCCTCGGTCCCGGGCCGCCACGGCCCCCGAACACCCTGACTCGGCGTTGCCGACGCGCCGAAGTGGAGGATGCCCGTGTCCCCGAAGAGGCAGAACGACCGTGATGCGCGCCAGTCGCGCGATCGCCTGCGCGCATATCAGGCGCGTCAGGCCGTGCACGAGCACACGAAGAAGCGGCGCGTGAGAGACAACGCGATCGCGGGAGGCGTTGTGGTCGTCGTACTCGCGCTGGCGGTCGTGCTTCAGCTGACCTACTTCGCGGCGGGACCAGGCAAGCCTGTCTCGTCTCCGAAGGCTTCCGCTTCGTCCACCGCAACGCCCACTCCGGCCGCGACCGGGAAGAACGAGGGCGACGTGCCGTCGAAGACATTGGCCGATGGACGCACCTGGACCGGAACGCTCACCGTCAACGGCATTCCGCTAGGCGTCTCGCTCGACGGGGCGAAGGCGCCGCAGGCGGTTTCGTCGATGATCTCGCTCGCCAAGAAGAACTTCTTCAACGGCACCGTCTGTCACCGTCTCACGACCGGTGCCACGTTCAAGGTGCTGCAGTGCGGCGACCCGAAGGGTGACGGAACGGGCGGCCCCGGCTACAGCTTCGGCCCGATCGAGAACGCGCCGGCCGACGGTAAGTACTCCGCCGGCACCATCGCGATGGCCAGGCAGAGCGGCAATGCATACAGCAACGGGAGTCAGTTCTTCATCGTCTACGGCGACACGACCATTCCGAACGACAGCGCAGGAGGTTACTCGGTGATCGGCACGGTCACGAGCGGACTCGATGAGCTCAAGACGGATGTCACAGACAAGGGCGTGCAGGGCGGCGGCAGCGACGGCAAGCCCGTCGTCAGCCCGAAGATCGATTCCTTCACGCTCCAGTAACGGCCTGGTATCGACCCAGGAGCGCGCCTTCAGCGGTGCAATAGGCTTGATAGGCAGCAACGACGGTCACCCCCGGCCGTCTTCGAACAGGTGAGGCTCGTGTCAACTACTGATCAGCACCCGTGGGGTCGTGTCGACGAGGCCGGCGTGGTCTACGTGCGCACTGCGGACGGTGAGCGTGTCGTCGGCGAGTATCCGGATGCGTCGGCGGAGGAGGCGATCGCCTACTTCGAGCGCAAGTATGCCGACCTCGCCGGACAAGTCGGGCTCCTGGAGCAGCGGGCGCGCCGTGGCGCTCCTGCCGCCGATGTCGCGAAGGCCGTCGCAACGTTGCGCGGCTCCGTCGCAGCGGCCAATGCAGTGGGCGATCTCGTGGCACTCGATGAGCGGCTCGCCAAGCTCGGCGGTACCGTCGAGGAACTCACCGAGCAGCAGTCGGCCGAGGCGAAGGCCGCCGTTGAGCATGCCATCGCGGAGCGTACGGCGATCGTCGAGCACGTCGAGGCGCTTGCGGCCGAAGATTCGGCCACCACGCAATGGAAGCAGGCGAGCGCGCGACTCGACGAGCTGTTCTCGGCGTGGCAGAAGCACCAGCACGAGGGCCCGCGCATTCCGAAGAGCGACGCCAACGAGTTGTGGAAGCGATTCAGAACGGCGCGAACGACGCTTGAACGCAACCGTAAGGCGTTCTTCGCCGATCTGGACTCGCAGCACCGAGACGTGCGCGCACGTAAGACGGAGTTGATCGTCCACGCCGAGGCACTCGCGCCGCTGGGGGCGGACGGGGTACCGCAATACCGGTCGCTGCTCGACGACTGGAAGCGGGCGGGCCGCGCCGGCAAGCGGAACGACGACGCACTCTGGGCGAGGTTCAAGGCTGCCGGAGACGTGCTCTACGCGGCGAAGGCCGAGTCCGACGCAGTCGAGAACGAGGAATACCAGCACAACCTGGAGCAGAAACTGGCACTGCTGACGGAAGCCGAGCCGCTTCTGAAGGCCGTGGATCGGACGGCCGCGCGATCCACGCTGCTGTCCATCCAGACGCGATGGGACGCGATCGGCAAGGTTCCCCGTGACCAGATGAAGTCTGTCGAGGAGCGCTTGCGCAAGGTTGAGACGGCCGTGCGCAAGCTCGATGACGAGCATTGGGAGCGCAGCAATCCGGAGAAGAAGGCACGCTCCGAGGGACTCGCTGCGCAGTTGACGGATGCCATCACAAGGCTCGAAGAAGAACTTGAAGCGGCGAAGGCATCCGGTGACGCCAGGGCGATCGCGCAGGCCCAAGAAGCGCTCGACGCCCGCAAGGCCTGGCTGGCGGCACTGCGCTGAGCGTGATTCCGCACTGACCGTTCTCCGACCCTGAGTTGCCGCCGCGGCGTTCTCCACCGTAGGGCGAGCGTTGCATCTTCTCCACGGATGCCAGCGTTCGACGGCGATGGTCGGCGGCGTGGCGCGACCATGGGGGCATGGCGCACGCAATGGCATCCGTACTCGCCCCTGGCGCACTCTCGCTGGCAGAGCTGCACGCTGCCCGACTCGACGGTGAGTTGTTCGCCATCGACGAACGGTTCTCCCCCGTCGACGAGGTCGAGAACGCGTGGTTGCGAGCGAGAGCGTTGCGGAGCGTCGCCGGAACACGCATGATCGCCGAGCTCGACAGCGCCCTTTGGGTTCATGGGCTGCTGCCGCTTGCGCCGCCGATCCACACGATGTGCGTACCGCGATCCGATCGTGTCAAGTTCCCGCCGTCACCGCGCTTCGAGCTCCGGGAGATGACGCACGAGCCGGGCGACTCCGTGGAGATCGCAGGGCTTCGTGTCACAGTCCCGGCCCGCATCATGTACGACCTGGCGTTCGTGGAGCGGGAGGACGCCCGGGTCGCGGCACGGAGCATCCTCGATCGTCATCCGTGGCTCGCGGGCGAGTGCGCACGACGGATCGCCACGACTCCGAACCTGCCGGGCAAGGGCCGTGCCCTTCGGCTGCTGGCGGAATGGGACCGGCAGACTACCGGCCCGACGCATACATCGAAGGTGCGATCTCAGCCGGCACTGACGCGGTACACGTCGTAGACCGCGTCGATTCTGCGTACCGCGTTGAGCACCCGATCCAGGTGTGTGGTGTCGCCCATCTCGAAGACGAACCGGCTCAGCGCGAGGCGATCACTGGAGGTGGAGACCGTCGCCGAGAGGATGTTCACGTGGTGCTCGGAGAGCACCCTGGTCACATCCGAGAGCAGGCCGGCTCGATCGAGCGCCTCCACCTGGATCTGTACGAGGAAGACGCTCTTCGACGACGGGGCCCATTCGACGTCGATCATGCGCTCCGGTTCGCGCATCAGGTCCTGCACGTTGTGGCAGTCCGCCTGGTGCACGCTCACTCCCGAGCCGCGGGTGATGAAGCCGACGATCGGGTCCCCTGGCACCGGAGTGCAGCACTTTGCCAGTTTGACGAGAATGTCCGGCGCACCGCGCACAAGCACGCCGGAGTCGCTGTTGCGCAGCCTGCGGCCGCGGACCCGCGCTGGAGGCGGCAGCTCGGTGACGTCGCTCTCCGTCTCGGATTGCAGTGATGCGACGACCTTCTCGAGCACGGACTGCGTGCTGACGTGGCCCTCGCCGATCGCAGCGTAGAGCGCGGAGACGTCGTCGTACTTCATCTGCGCCGCGACCTCGCCGAGCGAGTCCTGCGTCATCAACCTCTGCAGCGGGAGATTCTGTTTGCGCATGGCGCGGGCGATGGCATCCTTGCCCTGCTCGATCGCTTCGTCACGACGCTCTTTCGTGAACCATTGCCGGATCTTGTTGCGCGCCCGCGGGCTCTTCACGAAATTGAGCCAGTCCTGGCTCGGGCCGGAGTCGGGGTTCTTCGACGTGAAGACTTCGACCACGTCACCGGTCGAGAGCGGTGACTCCAGCGGCACCAGACGACCGTTCACCCTGGCGCCCATCGTGCGGTGCCCGACCTCGGTGTGCACGGCGTATGCGAAGTCCACGGGCGTGGCGCCGGAGGGCAGCCCGATCACCCTGCCCTTCGGGGTGAAGACGTAGACCTCCTTGGCACCGATCTCGAATCGGAGTGAGTCGAGGAACTCGCTCGGATCCGCCGTTTCGGCCTGCCAGTCCGAGATATGCGCGAGCCACGCCATGTCGGTGTCGACCTTGCCGATGTCGTCGGCTTTGCCACCGGCGACGCGCTCCTTGTACTTCCAATGGGCCGCGACGCCGAACTCGGCGCGCTGGTGCATCTCCTCGGTACGGATCTGGATCTCGACCGCACGGCCCTCCGGCCCGATGACCGTGGTGTGCAGCGACTGGTACAGGTTGAACTTCGGTGTCGCGACGTAGTCCTTGAACCGGCCGGGCATCGGCGTCCATCTCGCGTGGATCTGTCCGAGCACGGCATAGCAGTCGCGCACCGAATTGACGATGACACGGATGCCCACCAGGTCGTAGATCTCATCGAACTCGCGTCCGCGCACGACCATCTTCTGATAGATCGAGTAGTACTGCTTCGGCCGGCCGACCACCTTGCCGCGGATCTTGGCGGACTTCAAGTCGTCGTTGATGGAATCCGTCACCTGCTGCACCACTCGTTCCCGCTCGGGAGAACGCTGCTTGACGAGATTCTCGATCTCGACGTAAAGCTTGGGATACAGCACCGCGAACGAGAGGTCTTCCAGTTCCCACTTGATCGTCTGGATTCCGAGCCGATGCGCGAGCGGGGCGTAGATCTCCAAGGTCTCGGTGGCCTTGCGGGTCGCCGTGGCCGGTGGGACGAAACCCCAGGTGCGCGCGTTGTGCAGTCGGTCGGCCAGCTTGATGATCAGCACGCGGATGTCTTTCGACATCGCCACGATCATCTTGCGGACGGTCTCGGCCTGTGCACTCTCGCCGTACTTGACCTTGTCGAGCTTGGTGACGCCGTCGACCAGCATGCCGATCTCATCGCCGAAATCGGCGCGCAATTCATCGAGCGCGTAGTCGGTGTCTTCGACCGTGTCGTGCAGCAACGCCGCCGCGATCGCCTTCGAACCGATGCCGAGGTCGGCCAAGATCTGGGCGACCGCGACCGGATGCGTGATGTAAGGTTCGCCGCTCTGCCGCGTCTGTCCGGCGTGCGCACGTTCAGCGACGGTGTAGGCGCGTTCGATCAGGGCGAGATCGGCCTTGGGATGGTGCAACCGCACGGTCTTCAAGAGCGTGTCCACCGCACCAGCGGGCTGCTGGGCCCTGGAGAAGATCCGAGGCACGAGGCGGCGCAGAGAGGCGGTCTGCTGTGTTGTCGTATCGACCATCAGCATCCCCTCCCGAGTCTCATTATCGCGACTCGATACCGACGGCGTCGGCGGGTCCGCCCACAGCGCACGTCGCTTACCGTGCCTGCTCGGCTTCGGTGCCGACGACATCGCCGCCGGACGCCTGCCACGCCACCATGCCGCCCGCGATGTCGATCGCCGAGTAGTCGGCATCGACCAAGGCGTCCGTGACCATCCGAGAGCGCTGACCGACGTGGCAGATCACCGCGATGGTGACGTCGTCGGGCAGTTCGCCCTGCCGCGGTCCCAGTTCGCCGAGCGGGATGTGATGGGCGGCCGAGGCGTGCCCGGAGCTCCACTCGAAGTCCTCGCGCACATCGAGCAGCCACAGTTCACCGGATGCGACGAGCGAGATCGCCTCGCCTGCCGTGACCGACTCTCCTGGCTCGTGTGTCACTTGGCGGGGACGACCTCGGTGACCGGTGACTTCGATCTCGCCGCCAGAACCTTGCGATCGTGTTTGACGATCTCTTTCTCACCACGTCGGAAGTCCGCGTAGAGGGGGGCTGCGATGAAGATCGTCGAGTACGTTCCGATCAGAATGCCGATGAAGAGCGCGAGCGAGATGTCGCGCAGCGTGTCGGCTCCGAGAACGAACGCGCCGATGAAGAGGATCGCGGCCACCGGGAGCGCCGCGACGACAGCGGTGTTGATCGAGCGCACGAGAGTCTGGTTGACGGCGAGGTTCACCGACTCCGCAAACGTGTGTTTCAGCGCGTCCTTGTCCTGCCCGGTGTTCTCCCTGATCTTGTCGAACACCACCACGGTGTCGTACAGCGAATATCCAAGGATCGTGAGGAAGCCGATCATCGTCGCGGGGGTGATCTCGAAGCCGACCAGAGCGTAGATTCCCGCCGTGATGATCAGGTCGTGGAAGAGCGAGAGGATCGCGGCGGCGGACATCTTCCACGTTCGGAAGTACAACGCCATCGCGATGAACGCGAGCAGAAGGAACACGACGAGTCCCTGAATCGCCTGTCTGGAGACGTCCGCTCCCCAGCTCGGGCCGATGAAGGTCGAGGCGACATCGGCGACGGGAACGCCGTAGGCCGACGCGAGGTTGCTCGTCACGGACCTCGTCTGGCCGGTCGTCAGCTGATCGGTCTGAACGCGGATGCCCTGACCGCCGGTGCCGTTGGTGACGCTGACCTGCACCACGGCGTTCGGCTTGACCTCGTGCACCGCCTTCTCGGCGAGCGACTGGTCGGTGGTCTTGACGTCGGAGACGGTGAACTGGGAACCGCCGCGGAAATCGATGCCGAAGTTGAAGCCGCCCTTGGCGATCGGAATGATCACCGCCGCGACGATGAGAACGGCCGCGATGACATACCAGATCTTGCGTTTGCCGACGAAGTCGATCGAGCGTGCGCCGGTATAGAGGTCGTTGCCGAACTTCTGGAAGCGTGTGGCGGCCATCAGGAGTCCTTCTCGTCCTTTTCGGCCTTGCTGCCGCCGGCGGCGACGAGTTCGGCCTGCTTGCGCTCCGCGATCGTCTGACGCTTCGTGGCCTCGCGGCTGCTCGCGGCGCGTTTGGTATCGCTGACGGTCGTGGACGTGCGGAATTGCGCGGCTCCACGATAGACAGCACCCAGCGCGTCCGGATCCAGTCCCGACCATTTGTTGCCGCTGGCGAAGAAGCGTGTCCGTGCCAGCAGTTGGAGGGTTGGATGCGTGAACATGATGACGATCAGCACGTCGAGCACGGTCGTGACGCCCAGCGTGAACGCGAAGCCCTGCACGTTGCCGACGGCGAGCACGTACAACACGATCGCGGCAAGCAGGTTGGTGGACTTCGACGCATAGATGGTGCGCTTCGCGCGTTTCCAGCCGGCCTCCACCGCAGAGGTGAGTGTTCTGCCGTCACGGAGCTCGTCGCGTATTCGCTCGAAATACACGATGAACGAGTCGGCGGTGAAGCCGATTGCGACGATCAGGCCGGCGACGCCGGCGAGCGAGAGGCGGTAATCGATGCGCCACGACAGGATCGTGATCACGAGATAGGTGAGCAGCGCGGCCACGACCAGTGACGTGATCGTCACGAGTCCCAGCAGCCGGTACTGGAAGAGCGTGTAGACGACCACGAGGAGCAGGCCGATCGCACCGGCGATCAGTCCGCTGAGGAGCTGTGTGGAGCCCAGTGTCGCGGAGATGGTGTCGGAACTCTGCACCTTGAAGCTGACGGGCAAGGCGCCGAACTTCAGCTGGTCGGCGAGGGTCTGCGCCGAGGTCTGGGTGAAGCTGCCGCTGATCTGCGCTTGGCCGTTCGTGATCGAGCCCTGCATGGCAGGCGCTTCCAACACCTTGCCGTCGAGCACGAACGCGAATCGCGCGCGCGGGTCGTTGGCATTCTTGCTGTAGTACCCGTACAGCCGGGTGCTCACCGTGCCGAAGTCCTTCGTGCCCTGGCCGTTGAATGTGAGGTTGACGACCCATTGCCCCGTCGAGTTGCCGCTCGAATCCGTGGCCATCCCCGCCGTGGCGTTCGTGATCTCAGAGCCCTGCACCTCGACCGGACCGAGCAGATACTTCGCCGACGATTTGTCGTCGCAGGTGATGAGCGGCTTGTCGGCCGGAGCCACGTTCGTGGTGCCGTCCTTCAGCGACGAGCAGTTGAACGCGTTGTACTGGGCTTGCAGGGCGGGAGTGATCCAGGCAGTATCGCTGCCGTTCGTGGGCTTCGCCGTCGGCGTGGCCTGCAGAGTGGGAGCGGGCGACGGGTACGGAGTGGTCTTGCCGTTGGAACCGACGAACGTGTTCGTCGGGGCTCCCGTGAGCAGCACCGGCCGCAGCTCCATCTTCGAAGAGGACTTGATGCGGTTCAGCGTGGCCTGGTCGGGCGTGCCGGGGATGGAGACCACGATGTTGTCGCTGCCCTGCGTGCTCACTTGAGCTTCGGACACGCCGGCCGCGTCGACGCGCTCCCGGATGATCGAGACGGCTTGGTTGAGCTCGTCGTTGCTGATCGACTGACCGCCCTCGAGTTGCGGGGTCAGGATGATCTCGGTTCCGCCCTCGAGATCGAGGCCGAGCTTCGGCAGCCAGGTCGCGTTCGAGAACAACACACCGCCGCCGAGTACGAGCATGAGCGCGACCACGATCACGCCGAGCCAGATCAGCGACCGCGAGGCGCTCTTCACCGGGGACGAATTCGCCACTGAGAACTCAGCTTTCTATGCTCGTGCGGCAGCCGTCGTCGGCCGCCGCACGGAGGAAGGGACTACTCGTCGATATTCTTCGACGAGGCGTTCTTCGCTGCGGTGTCGACATCCTCGATCCGCTCCCCGAACTGCGGCTTCGTCTCGACCGCGGGGGTTTCGGTCGCGGTGTCCGCAACGTCTGTCGCGGTCTCGTTCGCGTCCTCGGGGACTGTCTCCACACGGCCGATGGTCTGACGGTGCACGGTGAGGATGTGCCCGGGGCTCGTCTCGAGTTCGACCTTGTTGGTCTCCTCGTCGATGGAGACGATCGTGCCGAAGACACCGAAGTTCGTCATCACGGTGGCACCCGGCACGACCTTCTTCTGCAGCTCGGATGCCTGCTTCTGCCGCTTGCGGCTGCTGCGGAACATGAAGAAGATGAGGGCCGCCAGGACGACGACCATGACTATGGTCAGGATGTTCTGATCCAACGTGGAACCTTCCGGAAATGAGGGGCAAGGGTAACAACCACCTCATTGGCATGGGGGCTGCAGGCTAACTAAAGATTATAGGTCATCGATGAAGAGGGCTTGCTGCGCGCCAGCAGGGGACTTCCTCGGTATTCCCAGGTGGTCCCACGCTGCCGGTGTGGCCACCCGGCCACGTGGCGTGCGGGTGATGAGTCCGATCCGCACGAGGAACGGCTCCACCACCGACTCGATCGTATCCGCCTCTTCGCCCACCGAGACCGCCAGCGTGTTCAGACCGACCGGGCCGCCGTCGAAACGCGTCAGGATAGCCTGCATCACTGCTCGATCGATTCGGTCGAGTCCGAGTTCGTCGACGTCGTAGAGCTCGAGCGCCGCGCGCACGGCGTCGCGGTTCGCCTGCCCGCCGTGAACGAGCGCATAGTCTCGCACACGTCGCAGAAGGCGATTGGCGATGCGCGGCGTGCCCCGGCATCGTCCCGCGATCTCGGCCACGGCGTCCTTGTCGATCTCGAAGTCGATGAGCACGGCGGCGCGTTCGAGCACCCGCTCGAGTTCGGCGTCGTCGTAGAACTCGAGATGGGCGGTGAATCCGAAGCGATCGCGCAGTGGATTGGGCAGCAACCCAGAGCGGGTCGTCGCGCCGACGAGCGTGAACGGCGCGAGATCCAGCGGAATCGAGGTCGCCCCCGCTCCCTTGCCGACCATGATGTCGATGCGGAAGTCCTCCATGGCGAGGTACAGCATCTCCTCGGCCGAGCGGGCCATGCGATGGATCTCATCGATGAACAGCACCTCGCCCGGCACGATCGACGACAGCAACGCCGCGAGGTCGCCGGCGTGCTGGATGGCGGGCCCGCTCGACATGCGAAGGGTGCGGCCGCTCTCGTGTGCGACGATCATCGCGAGCGTCGTCTTTCCAAGGCCGGGGGGGCCCGCGAGCAGGATGTGGTCGGGCGTGCGCTCCTGCATGCGGGCGGCGGTGAGCAGCAACTGCAGCTGCCCTCGCACCTTGGACTGCCCGACGAACTCCGCGAGCGATTTCGGACGCAGGGCCCCCTCGAAGGCCAGTTCCGCCTCGGATTGCGCGTCGGGAGCCGTGAGATCGCCGCTCATGCCTGCTGCCTGGCGGTCGGGCCGAGCCGTGACAGTGCCAGCCGCAACAGCGCCTGAACCGTGTCGCGCTCCTGCTCGGCATGTTCATCGACCAGATCGCGCACGACCTCGGTCGCCGTCTTCTCCGGCCAGCCCAGCCCGACGAGAGCGATGACGACGCTGTCTGACACGTCGGAGCGCGGTATCTGTGCTGCGGTCTGGACCGGTTTGGCCGGCGCGAAGAGCTTGCCGGTGAGCGACACGACGATGAGCTTCGCGGTCTTCGGGCCGATGCCGCTCACCTTGCGAAACGCTGCGTCGTCATCCGAGGCCACAGCTAGCGCGATCTCGTCGGGTGAGAGTGCCGCGAGTACGCCGAGTGCCGACTTCGGGCCGACCCCGGAGACGCCGATGAGTGCATCGAACACCCCGAGGTGCTCCCTGGCGGGAAAGCCGAACAGCGCGACGGACTCCTGCCGCAGCACCATCGACGTGTGCACCGTCGTCTCCTCGCCGACCCGCAGCCCCCTGGCGTGATCGGGCGTGATCTGAACGGCGTATCCCACTCCCCCGACGTCGATGACGGCGAGGCCGTCGGATGCCCGCAGTACGGTTCCGCGAAGGGAGGAGATCACCTCGCAAGCCTAGGTGCGGCTCCCGCGGCCTTCTCGGCGGCGCGCCACGCCTGCTGCGCCGGCGTCAGGGTCGAAGAGCCGGCGTCGGCCGCGACCAGAGGTGCGCGCCAGGCATGGCAGATCGCGATGGCCAAGGCATCCGCCGCGTCTGCCGGCTTGGGGACCTGTTCGAGCCCTAGAACCTTGGCCACCATATTCTGCACTTGCCGCTTCTCCGCCGTGCCGTATCCGGTGATCGCCGCCTTCACCTCTGTAGGGGTGTGCAGGCCGACGGGAAGCCCGCGGGATGCCGCAGCGTGCAGCGCGACGCCGCTGATCTGTGCCACGCCCATCACAGTGCGTACGTTGTGCTGGGCGAAGACGCGCTCGATGGCGATCGCGTCGGGACGATGCTGATCCATGAGCGCGGCGATAGCGTCGCCGATGATCAGGAGTCGCCGCTCGAGCGGCGTATCCGTCGTGGTCCGGATGACCGTGACCGCGACGAGTGTCGCACGTCTGTCCGGTGCGATGTCGACCACGCCGACGCCGCACCGGGTCAACCCTGGGTCGATCCCGAGCACCCGCACGGCGTCTCTCCGCATCTGACCGTCCGCGCGACCCGCAGACGGTGTCGCTCTACTCGTCGTCTTCGAGTTCGGCCTGGACCTCGGGGCTGAGGTCGAGGTTGGTGTAGACGTTCTGCACGTCGTCGGAGTCCTCGAGCGCGTCGATCAACCTGAACACCTTGCGGGCGGTCTCGACGTCGCCTTCGACCTTCACCTGGGGGACGAACTCGACGTCGGCCGAGTCGTAGTCGATGCCTGCATCCTGCAGTGCAGTGCGCGTGGCGACGAGGTCGCTCGCCTCCGTCACCACCTCGAAGCCCTCGCCCTGAGGTGTGACCTCTTCAGCCCCTGCGTCGAGCACGGCGGTCAGCACATCATCTTCGGTGGTACCTTCGCCGGGAACCACGATGACGCCCTTGCGGTGGAAGTTGTACGAGACCGATCCTGGATCGGCCATCGTGCCGCCGTTTCGGGTCATCGCCGTGCGCACATCGGCCGCCGCACGGTTCTTGTTGTCGGTGAGGCACTCGATGAGCAGCGCGACTCCGCTCGGACCATAGCCCTCGTACATGATCGTCGCGTAGTCGATACTCTCGCCGGTCAGGCCGGCGCCCCGCTTGATGGCGCGGTCGATGTTGTCGTTGGGGACCGAGGTCTTCTTCGCCTTCTGGACGGCATCGACCAGGGTCGGGTTGCCGGAGAGGTCGGCGCCGCCGATCTTGGCAGCAACCTCGATGTTCTTGATGAGCTTGGCGAACGACTTGGCACGGCGTGCATCGATGACCGCCTTCTTGTGCTTCGTGGTGGCCCACTTGGAATGCCCGGACACAGTGCTCCTGAAGTTTCGTGAAAGATCGGGTCCATTCTATGCAAGGCCACCGAACGCCTTTGCCGCCCTGCCGAGCGCTTCCGGCCTTCGCCGACATGGCATGATCGACCGGTGAAGACCCTCTCGATCCAGTCCGCCGTCGCCTACGGTCACGTCGGGAACTCCGCCGCCGTATTCCCTCTGCAGCGGATCGGCGTCGAGGTTCTGCCTGTGAACACGGTCAACTTCTCGAACCACACCGGGTACGGTGCATGGCGGGGGCCGCTGATCGCTCCGTCCGACGTCGCCGAGGTCATCGCCGGCATCGAGGACCGCGGAGTTTTTCCGGAGATCGACGTCGTGCTCTCCGGCTATCAGGGCAGCGACGGGATCGGCGACGTCATCCTCGATGCCGTCGCGCGCGTGAAGGGCGCCAACCCGAACGCGATCTATTCATGCGATCCGGTGATGGGCAACGCGAAATCCGGGTGCTTCGTCGCACCGGAGATTCCGGTGCTGCTGCGCGACCGTGTCGTGCCCACCGCCGACATAGTGACACCGAACCAGTTCGAGCTCGGATACCTGTCCGACACCCGGCCCGACACCCTTGAGTCGACACTCGCCGCCGTCGACGCTCTGCGCGCGACAGGCCCGCACGTCGTGCTGGTCACCAGCGTCGAGCGCCCCGACCGGGAACCGCACACGATCGAGATGCTCGCGGTCGATGCACATGGCGCCTGGATCGTTCAGACCCCGCTCATTCCGATGAAAGCCAACGGGTCCGGAGACGTGACCGCCGCACTCTTCACCGCGCACTACCGATCGGGCGCGGGTGCGGCCGATGCGCTCGGCCGCACCGTATCGAGCGTCTACGACCTGCTCGCCCTCACGAACGAGCGAGGCTCCCGGGAGCTGCTACTGGTGGAATCGCAGGAGTTCTTCGCACACCCTCGGATGCAGTTCCGCGTTCAGCAGGTGCGCTGACCGGCGAGCCGACATCTGTGCTCCCCCGGGGCGCTCAACTGGCTCGATCGACTCGGCAGAGCTCGCAGCGTGCTCTGCTCTCGTCTGCCGTGTCAGTTCGGCCAAGCATCGGCGATGGCCTGCCGCACCTCGCCGAGAAGCTGCGGCAGTGCCTTCGTCTTGGCGACGATCGGCAGGAAGTTGGCGTCGGCGCGCCACCGGGGCACAACGTGCTGATGAAGGTGAGAAGCGATGCCGGCGCCGGCGATCTCGCCCTGGTTCATGCCGATATTGAACCCATCGTTCCGTGAGACGGAGCGGATGACCCGCATCGCGGTCTGCGTGATGGTCGCGATCTCGTCGGTCTCCTCGGGCGTCGCCTCGTCGTACAACGACACGTGACGGTATGGGCAGACCAGCAGGTGTCCGCTGTTGTACGGGAACAGATTCAGCAGAGCGTATGCCTGCACGCCGCGGTGCACGATCAACGATTGTTCGTCGGACAGCGAGGGAGCCATGCAGAACGGGCATTCGCCGGCGTGCGGTGCCCGCTGGCCCTGCTGGATGTACACCATGCGATGGGGTGTCCACAGGCGCTGGAACTCGTCTGGCACACCGGCGAGCAGCGAGGGATCGTCCAGCTGAACCCGCTGAAGGTCATCGCCTTCCGCCGGATCATACGAATCCAGCGTCAGGCGGGCCATGCCGTGACGACCTGCTCATGTTCGTGGATGGACCGGACGATGCGCTCGATCGCGTCGTCGATCGGAACGCCGTTCAGCTGCGAGCCATCACGGAACCGGAAGCTGACGGTACCGCCAGAGCGGTCCTGCTCCCCCACGATCAGCTGGAAAGGCACCTTCTGGGTCGTAGCGTTCCGGATCTTCTTCTGCATGCGATCGTCGGAACGGTCGACTTCCACCCGCACGTCGTGCTCGCGAAGACGGCGCGCAACCTCTTCAAGATACGGGGTGTATTCGTCGGCGACCGGGATTCCGATCACCTGCACCGGAGACAGCCAGACGGGGAAGGCGCCGGCATAGTGCTCGAGCAGGATGGCGAAGAAGCGCTCGATCGATCCGAGAAGGGCGCGGTGGATCATCACCGGCCGCTTGCGCGTGCCGTCGGCCGCTGTGTATTCCAGCTCGAACAACTCGGGCTCGAAGAAGTCGAGCTGCACGGTGGAGAGCTGCCAGGTGCGGCCGATGGCGTCCTTGGCCTGCACGGAGATCTTGGGGCCGTAGAAGGCCGCACCCCCTGGATCGTCCACGAGCTCGAGCCCCGACTCCAGTGCGACCTGACGCAGGGTCTCGGTCGCTGCCTCCCAGACCGCGTCGTCGCCGACGTACTTCTCCGGGTCCTTCGTCGATAGCTCCAGATAGAAGTCGCTGAGCCCGTATCCGCGCAAGGTGTCCAGCACCAGTTCGAGCTGCGTCGCTATCTCGGCCTTGACATGCTCGGGCGCGACATAGGCGTGCGCGTCGTCCTGTGTGAGTCCGCGCACACGGGTGAGCCCGGAGAGCGTGCCGCTCTTCTCGTATCTGTAGACAGTTCCGAACTCCGCCAATCGTAGGGGCAGTTCTCGGTAGCTGCGTCCGCGGGCCCGGAAGATCAGGTTGTGCATCGGACAGTTCATCGGCTTCAGGTAATAGTCCTGGCCCGGCTTGACGACGGTTCCGTCGGCGTCCGTCTCCTCATCGACATGCATGGGAGGGAACATGCCGTCGGCGTACCACTCGAGGTGCTTGCTGATCTCGTACAGGTGCGCTTTGGTGATGTGCGGCGTGTTGACGAGCTCGTACCCGTTGCGCAGCAGCTGCTTGCGGAGGTAGTCCTCGATCTCGTAGCGGATGATGCCGCCCTTGGGGTGGAACACCGACAGTCCCGAGCCGATCTCGTCCGGAAAGGAGAACAGGTCGAGTTCGGCGCCGAGCTTGCGGTGGTCGCGCCGTGCCGCCTCCGCCATGCGCTCCTGGTACGCGCGCAGCTCATCTTTGGTGGGCCACGCGGTGCCGTAGATGCGCTGCAGTTGCGGGTTCTTCTCGCTCCCCCGCCAGTAAGCAGCGGCAACCCGAGTGAGGGCGAAGCCGTTTCCGATCAGACGAGTGTTCGGTAGGTGCGGGCCCCGGCAGAGGTCTTTCCAGACGACCTCGCCGGTCTTCGGATCGACGTTGTCGTAGATGGTCAGCTCACCGCCGCCGACCTCGACCTCTTCGTTGTCTTGCCCGAGCGCGTCGGCGGATGCCGAGCCGCCCTTCAACCCGATGAGCTCGAGCTTGTAGGGCTCGTCGGCGAGCTCGGCACGTGCCTCATCGTCGGTGACGACCCGCCGCACGAAGCGCTGCCCCTGCCTCACGATGCGCTCCATCGCCTTCTGG
Source organism: Humibacter antri (assembly GCF_054777235.1). Classification (NCBI taxonomy): domain Bacteria; kingdom Bacillati; phylum Actinomycetota; class Actinomycetes; order Micrococcales; family Microbacteriaceae; genus Humibacter; species Humibacter antri. The sequence continues at coordinate 65,457 of NZ_BAAHAW010000009.1, forward strand.
AGCGACTTCAGGTCGTCTGGGGTGAAGGACTCGGCGACGTCGAAGTCGTAGTAGAAACCGTCGGTGACCGGCGGGCCGATGCCGAGCTTCGCCTCTGGGTTGATGGATTGCACCGCCTGGGCGAGCACGTGCGCAGCCGAATGCCGCAGGATGTTCAGGCCGTCCGGCGACTCGATGGTCACAGGAACGACGTCGTCCGTCGTCGGCGTGACGCTGAGGTCCTTCAGCTCGCCGTTGACGCGCATGGCGACAACGGAACGGTCGGGAAAGAGCTCGAAACCGTCCGGCACTTTCGACTCCTGAATGGGTAGGCGGGTGAAAAGGGATGCCGTTCCACTTTAGGGGCGAATCGGGGTGGGCCCGACGAGCCCCCGCACGCGCTTGGGCGTCAGCCTGCAGCTTCGGAGCATCCGTCGCAGGATGCCGCGAGGCCCAGTACCGGAGCGAGTCGGGCGAAACCGGCCGTCAACCCATCGGCGAGGTTCTTGCCGACGTGAGCGACTCCGGGAATGGTCAACAGCGTTACCTGCATTCCCGCAGCCTTTGCCGAGGCGGCGAGGGATCGGGTCGCCGGGCCGAAGGCCGTGTCCAGAGCCCCGGTCGTGATCACCGCATCGACTCCGGAGTAGGAACCGGAATGCGCGCCGAGGATCGCCTCCGGCTTCTCCGCCTCCCATGTGGCGCGGTCACCGGCATATACCGACTGGATGACCGTCTGCGAGTAGTGCATGCCGGGGTACTCCTCCGGTGACACGGAGAGCACATTGCGGAAGACATCCGGCTCCTGTGCCGCGAACTTCACGGCGCACGTAGCACCGTTGGAGTAGCCCGCGATGACCCAGTATCGCGGGTTCTGGATGATGTGCAGGTGCGACTTGGCCCAGTCGAGCACGTCGGTCTTGATATAGGTGGCGGCGTTCCCGCGGGCTGCGGAATCGGCACAGGCCGGGTCGCCGCCTGGTCCGATCTGGTCGGCAACCACGACGATCGGTGCGAGCCCGTTGTGCTGGCTCGCGAACTGGTTCATGACGGCGGAGATCGGGGCTGGATTCGGCGTACCCGGATATCCCATCATCATGATGACCAGGGGCAGCGCCGGCGCGTCTTTCACCAGAGCCGCCGGTGGCAGATAGAGCCCGGCCGCACGGGCGTGGAATTTCGACACGGTAGCCGGGATGGTGACCGTGCCCACCTTTCCCACGGCAGGCATGTCGTGCGGTGCCACCCACGTTGCGGCGAGGGGCTCGTTGCTGGTGGGTGACGACGTGGCGTGCGCCTTGGGCAGCGTGATCGGATGCCGCACGACGATGCCGAGCAGATCGCCGACGGTGGGATTGAGGCCGAAAACAGCGTTCACCTGCACGGTGCCGGTGATGGCGAACACTGCGATCGCCGCGACCGCGATCGCCCGCCTCCTCCACCGCGTCTTCCACAGACTGACGATGGCGAGTCCCACGGCGGCGAAGGTCACAATGCACCATGTGGCGACCTCGGTCGGCAGCGGGATCTCGAATGCCGCGGTGGCGTCGGCGATCAACACGAAGACGAACGCGATGAGCGCTCCCGCGAGAATGCCTGCAGCTGCGAGGATCATCCAGCGTGAGCTTGGTCGGCGCAGAACGAGCAGAAGCACGAAGACGGCCGACAGAACGCAGAGGATCCACGGAACGGGCCCACCGATGATCTGCGTCGTCAGCAGTGCGTCCATGGCTTTCCCCCTCGTGGTCGGATCCAACGGTATGCGCCGACGGTCGCGCTCACCTGCGCGGCGCGGTCAGTCAGGCTGAGAGTTCGATCATCGGTGGCTATCCAGATTCCGAGTGAATCCCGGGTTAGTGAGACCGAGCGGGACAACCCTCGAGCGGGCCTCGTGGATGAAAACGGCCTCGTGGATGAAACGCGGGAAACGCAGAAGAGGCCCAGGAACTCCGGGCCTCTTCTGCGAATCTCTGTGCGCGATACTGGGATCGAAAGAGAATCTAGCGTCATCTGCGCTCCCCCGGAATTGTGCGGAAGTAGCCGGTCAGAGGCCATTTCTGAGATGGAATCTAGCGGCATCTGGTGTAAGCTAGGTGTAACTGAAACGGGCACATAGTGGGCACGCCGGAAGGGAGCGGAAACGATGCCGAGAGCCGCCGAGGGCACCATCCGGAAGCTCAAATCCGGCCGCTATCAGGCACGTTTCTCGTTTCCGGACGGCACGCGCCGCCCCGCGCCCCAGACATTCCAGACGAAGCGCGACGCGAATGCTTGGCTCGCGCAGCAGGAGGCGGACGTCAGCCGCGGCGTGTGGCAGGCACAGCAGCACGCGGCCTCGATGGCGGTGACTTTCGAGGACTACGCCACGCGGTGGCTGAAGAACCGCAAGGTGAAGGGCCGGGCACTGAAGCCCAAGACCCGCGAGGGCTACCAAGACCTCCTCGATCGCTTCCTGCTCCCCACGTTCCGCCTGAGGGCGGTCCACAGCATCGAGCGGGACGACGTTGACCGTTGGTACGACAAGACCGCCGTGGACACGCCGACGTACCGGGCGAAGGCGTACAGCCTGCTCCGAACGATCCTCGCGAGCGCCGTAGACGACTACCGCCTCGCCCAGAACCCGGCTCGAATCCGCGGTGCTGGCGCCGTCGAGCGCAAGCACATCGTCGAGCCTGCCACGCTGGACGAGCTCGACGCCCTGTCGGACGCGATGCCGCCTCGCTATCGGATGCTCGTGCTGCTGGCAGCATGGTGCGGCCTGCGCTACGGCGAGCTGACCGAGCTTCGACGCAAGGACATCGACACGAAGCGCGGCGTGGTGCACGTGCGCCGTGGCGTCACCCTCGTGAACGGCAAGTTCGTGGTGGACACGCCGAAGACGGCGGCCGGCGTCCGTGACGTCAATGTGCCGCCGTTCCTTCTCCCCCAACTACGCCAGCACCTGCTGCAGCACACCGCGCCCGGTGCCGAGGGCCTGCTGTTCCCCTCGAAGAACGACCCGGCCGCGCATCTGCGGCAGTCGAGCCTCGCAAGGGTGTTCTACCCGGCCCGCGAGAAGGCCGGACGGCCCGATCTGCGGTTCCACGACCTCAGGCACACCGGAGCGGTGAACGCGGCGATTGCAGGTGCGACGCTGGCTGAGCTGATGGGTCGCCTCGGGCACTCCACGGCGAGCGCGGCGATGAGGTATCAGCACATCGCGGCTGACCGCGACGCCGAGGTCGCCAACCGTCTCTCAGCGCTGTACGACGCGCATCACGCGGGCAGGGACGCCCAGTGAGCTATCCGGTGCTCAGGCCGATGGCAGGGGCACCGGATCACTACCGGCTCGATGCGCCGGACGCCCTCGTGACGACCGCGCGCGAGTTCGTCGCCGGTGCTCGCTGGGTCTACGCCTCCACGATGCCGAGCGCCCCGCACCACTACACGCTGCGCAAGGACGCCGCCGCCGGGCACCGCGAGGCGGGCTATGACGCGCTCCTCAGCCTGATCCTGCACCACCACTACCTGCGCGAGTGGCGCGGCCGATCGTTCCGTGGTGTGACGCTCGGCGGACTGACGATGTGGATCATGCAGACCGGGCTCGTCCTCGTGAACGCGAAGCCGGCGGAGCCCGACGACTGGGCCGCGCCTGGCCTGTTCGACTTCCTCTGAGGCTGGGCTCGGTGTGCTGGTGCACCCGTATTGGGGACAGTGCGGTCGTAGCTGTGGCTGGCCGTGTACCACTATCGTGATCGCGATTCATACCCGACCTGGCCTGCCCATCAGGTGGTCGCGACAAGGAGAGATACATGAGCACGCCCGCAGGCTGGTACGACGACGGAGCAGGACGCCAGCGGTGGTGGGACGGCGTGGAGTGGACTGATCGCTACGCGCCGACGGCTGCCCCTGCACCGGCACAGCAGGCACCGGTTCAGGTCGAGTATGCAGGCCGGAAGGCGAACAAGATGCCGGTCAGCTATACCCGTGAGCAGAAGGGCCACAGCCTCACTGGCTGGATCATCGCGTCGGTGCTGCTCGTGATCCCACTGATCTGGGTGATCTACTACTCGGTCAGCCCCAACCATTACTGGCACGCCTGATCGCTCGATCCGATGCCCGCCCCTGGAAGGGACGGGCATCGTGCTGTCTGGGCCTTCGTGATCGCCGAACTGGAAACGGCAACGTGAGCGCTCGTGAACCACCCGACGGCCGGGAAGCTGCACCGCTCGGAAACGCGCGGCAGCACGCCGCACAGCGGCATTCAGAGCCGTAGACGGGCACCTGGCCCACCCGGTAGAATTGGAAACGAGCGGAAGGCGAGTCAGGGACTGCCGCCGCTACCTCCCCCGGAGACGGACCGTTCAGTTGTCTGGGTGCGTGGACCTCGCCAGCTAACGTCGCCGCCGGTCAGATACCGGCAGCCGGACCCGGTTGAGCAGAACGGATGACGAAGCGTGCCCTCGTTGGGCGCCTGCTCCTTCAGGAGTCATCCCATGTCCACTGTCAACCCTTCTCCGCGCCGTCGTCTGGTGACGCCTGCCTACCTGGCGAACTATCTCGCCTGCACGCCTCGGACGATCCGCAACCACATCAGCCGTGGTCTCTACCCGGCCTACCGCATCCCCGGCACCCGTGGTGTCCGCCTCGACCTCGACGAGGTGATGCGTGCCATGCAGATGATCCCGACCGTCGCGCCGCGCACCTTGACCCCGTTCGGGCCGAACGCGCGGATCGTCGACCTGTCGGAGCCGCAGCCGCTGCGCGTCCGGGCCGAGCTTGCGGACGTGCCGGTCGAGCCCGCCTCACAGGCCCACGAGGGGCTGGCGAGCGACGGGAGCGACCTGTGAGCGCCGCACTCCCCCGCACCCGGCGCACCTGCGCGGTGTGCGGCGTCCCTACGAACGCCAAGTTCTGCCTGGACTGCGCCATCGAGCTGGCCAACTCGATCAGGCCCGCTCCGCCGTCACCGCCGCGCCTCAGCCGGAAGGCGAGAGCCCGCCTGATCCGCGACGAGATGCGCACGGCGTACCAGGCCGTACTCGATGACCTTGAGGCGGTGAGCAGCCGATGAGAGACCTTCGTTCGAGGTTGCGCGCGATCGCAACCGATCCCGAGAGCATGGTCGCGGACGCAGGGTCGACTGCTCAAGCGCTGCTGCTGCTGTCCCAGACCATCGCTCTGGGCCGCCTGCTCGACGATGAGGCGTACGAGATCGCGCTCGATGAGCTTGAGGGGTGGAGCACGGATGAGCGCTGAGATCGTCCCTCTAGGTGAGGCGCCTGGTGACCCGTTCGCTCACTCCGTCGTCGTCAAGCGGCTGAAGAACCTGGGTGTCCCCATCCCGCCCATGGAGGTCGTGTCTTGGGCTGGTGGGAACAACCCCGAGGACTGGGTGAACGAGGCCGACGACTACGAGGAGTGCGAGGCCAGATACAAGCTGGTCGACGCGGTGTCCGAGTGGGAGCGGCAGCACGAGATCGAGCACGACCGCGAGCGCGCACGACTGAGGGAGCAGGTGGACCAGCGCAAGCTTGATGCCAGGATTAGGCGAGTCGCCGATGAGGAGATCGCCGAGGAGGACGCGGAGATAGAGGCCGCGCGGTGGGAGTTCTCCACGGCGGCCGACTACGACCCGACCAAGCCCGAGCGCGTGCCCGCATTCCTGCGGCTCGACACCGGGCAGCATCTCGTCCGGTCGGGTGTCTCGTTCGTCTTCGGCCGTCGGGGCTCGATGAAGACCTGGATCGAGTACCTCATGCTCGTACAACTAGCCGAACAGGGCCGCCCGAGCCTGCTGTTCGACTTCGAGATGAGCGAGGACCGGTCGAAGGATCGGCTGCATCGGCTGTTCAATCAGTTCGGGGTCAATGTTGACGATCCTCGTCGAAAGCTGATCGCGCGGGTGAGGGCCACCGGACCGCTTTCCGAGGGCATAGTGAGGAGACTCATCGAGCTCTACGGCATGCAGGGGCCGGCCGCTATTGTGATCGACTCCGTGCAGGCTGCGATGGCACCCTATCGGTTGAATCCGCTCGACATGAGTGACGTTGCGCAGTGGTTCCAGCACTTCCCCGGACGGCTCGCGCAGCAGTGGCCCGACGCACTGGTCTCGATGATCGACCACCTTCCGCACGGCGCCGACCCCTCGAAGGCGATGGATCCCATCGGCTCGCAGGCGAAGGGCGCCCTTGCGGACTCGATGTTCCTCGTGTCGCGGGACACGAAGATTTCGAAGAGCACTGCCGGCGAGGGCCACCTCGCTGCAGCGAAGGACCGGGACGGCGAGCTCGATGAGGGTGAAACCGTGGCGGACTTCGAGTTCGGAGGTGGCGGCCCCCTGCTCTTGAAGGCTCCTGATCCGATGAAGGCATTCGGGCGCGGGGTGGTCAGGGAGACGGATCACATGATCGCCATGGCACAGTGGGTCGCCGACAACGAGGGCAAGTCGTACACCGCCATACGGGACGCGCTGCGCGGGGACTTCACAAGCCTCGGGAACCGGCGCGACACGCTCGTGAACCTCGGGGTGATCGTCAAGCGCGGGAACGGCTGGTTCAAGGGTCCTCAGTGGCAGTCGTGGATGAACGCCAACAAGACCTGATGCCCGTCCGTTTGCCGTTTCGTTTCTTAGGCCCACACGAAACGAACGGCGTGCGTGTGGTGGTGCGTGCGTGCTGCGGTCTTCGACCTCCGCACTGCACTGCACCACCACACGACGCCGCACGTGTGCGTGATCCAGGAGCGCAGCGACGTGACACGGAGCGCAGCGACGTGTTGCGGCCGAACGGAAACGGAAGCTCGGTTCGTTTCGTTTTCCGTTTAGAAACGGGAACGAAAACTGGTCAGTGAACTCGACGCCAGGAGGCAAACGCCCGAAGGGATGAGGGCGACCATAGACCATGCTCTACCGGGAGTGCCGGCTGGTAGCTGAAGCTCTGCGTCGTTGCGGTCAAGGTCATAGTGCGCCGAGGATCGGCAGGCTCCACGGCCTCCTCGGTCTCCTTCTCGGGCATCCGGTCTCCTCCGTGAAACGGGCATAAAACAGTATCGCCTCTGAGATATGATAGTCGTAGCGCTCCACGGAATCACTGGGCTCTCGGCGGGGTAATACCGGATCGGGCCAACTAGCACCACGTGACGACGGCTGAGCGCGTGAGGATCGCCGCTGGCAGTAGGGCCGGGCCTGAACGAGAGGCCTGCCCATGTCCGCAACCAACTCGGCCGCCCGGATCGCCGCCACGCTCTCGATCCCCTGCCCGGTCTGCGGCACACCGCCCGATCAGTACTGCAACCCGCCCGTCGCTGGCTTCTGCGGCGCGCGCTGGGACCTCGGCGTCGCCCTGGCAGGCGCACAGGCCGCTCGTGAGCAGCGCCCGCCCGTCGAGCTCGGAGAGCTTGCCTCCCGGGCCGGTGCCGTGCGCAACGTCGAGCTGCACCATGCACAGAACCGTCATCGGCGCACGTACACGCGTCACGTCCCGGAGGAGTCCTGATGAGCAACGACCAGCCGATAATCCCGTCGAACTCCCGCCCCACGATCGCGCAGGGTGTCACGCACTCTGCCGTGGAGGACCTGGAGAGCGTGTACGAGGACGATGTGCGCCGGGGTGAGAGCGAGAGCCGCAGAGCGGCCCGTCAGCGCGCCCACGCCCGTCTGCGGGCAGATGTGCCGGAGCATCTGGCCCCCACCGCGCACCTCGGCGTCGGCAGGGACGGCTCTGTCACGCAGACGTTCTCCGCCGCTGCCTCCGATGACTGCGGGTGCGGCAAGCCTGCCGACTTCTCCTCGATCCAGAAGCCCACACGAGTGGAGATGACCATGCGCAGCTACAACCGCGCTCCACAGACCCCTCCTGCCGTGGGGAGCCACTTGCCCGGCCCCCGCGGTGGGAGGTCCACGACTCCTCCTGCCCCGAGTGGAGGCTCCGACGCCGCCCACGGCGCTCGGGGTGGGAGGACCAGCGATGACCTGGCCCGCTCGCTCGCTTCCCGCGTCCACCTCACACGCGGGCGGTTTGCAGCCAGCAGCGCCACCCCCTTGGTCCTGTTTGATCAGGCGGGCCAGGTCATCGGCACGACGGACCCCGCGAAGGTCCAGCAGCCCGGCAAGGGCGAGCAGTTCGCGTTCGACCAGAACGGCCAGATCCTCGGGATCGTCGCGGATGGCGACATCACGCAGGTGCAGCAGCCCGCCGCGCCGGCGGACGACGAGCAGCAGGAGCAGCCGCTGCAGAACGTCCAGGTCGGCGACGCGCTGGCCTCGAAGCTGGCGCCGGGACAGCGGTGGTGGTGAGGCAGCCATGAGCCGCAAGAAGAGCCGCCGCCGCCAGACCCGGAAGCCGTCCGGCTCGCAGAGCGCGGATGCAGCCAAGCTCACGCCGCAGGACAAGCCCCTTCCGCCTCGGAGCGCTGAGCCGTTCAGGGCTGCTCAACCGGGGCGGAAGGTCCAGCACCACCAGAGAGGGCACCAGCAGCGATGAAGACCAGTGGAATCGGCGGCATCGGCACCCCGAGGAAGTGGGCTGACTCGGGTCGCACCGTGCTTGCCTGCCGCGACTGCGGGGTACACGTGACGGATGCTCTGGCACGCTCGGAGATGATCGTGCCGACCCGGATGGAGTATCCAGTGGGCACGAAGGTGTTCGAGAGGGAACTCGGCGGCGTCGAGATTCCCATGGCGGTCTGCGACGCCTGCCAGGCGCGCCGGAGGCGTGCCGTGGCGATTCTGGACGCCCGGCCGGTGCTCGCGCACAGCCTGGGCTCGCGCTCGTATGGCGACGAGGTGATCGATTGCGTGCTGATGGTGTTTGAGGCCCTGGGCATCGATGACCACCTCGACCGGGCGCCGATCAGGGAGCTTCGCCTGGCGATGAAGAACCTCGGGCCGATCGGATCAGCGGCGAAGTGGTCCGACCGCTTCGTGCCGGTGCTCAGGCTGGGAGTACAGCCGGACACCACGGCGGTGGGGCGCTGGGGACACCTCGAAGAGGCCGGGATGGACGCTCTGAGAGCTGCCTACGCGCGGTTCCTGCGCGCCCGGTCGTTCTCGGCCGCCCTCGTGGAGCCACCAGCGAGCGAAGGAGTGCATGCGGCCATGCGGGGGTGCCTGCTGTGCGGCGTGCGCGCCGTGAGGGTCACCGACAGGGACGCTGCCCCGTGGGGGACGATGCGGAGCGGTCAGGCTGCCACGCTCGGCGGCAGAGGCCGCCCTGAGCCGCTGCGCGGGTACCTCTGCCCGGCGTGCAGCGCCTCGATGGAGCGCCACTCTGCGACGGCCCTCGGAAAGAACGCTCTCGAGTGGGCGGTGTTCGACTACCTCAACGTCACGGTCAAGATCGGCCAGGCGGACTACTTCGGACGCGACCGGGTGACGATCGGCAGAGGCCTCCAGGCGTGGTGCGTGACCGGCTGCGAGCCGAGCGACAAGCCGTGGGCACATGTCGACCTCGAATCGCTCCGGAACAGCCTCCCGGCCGCCTGATCGCCGCGCGCGGAAACGGAAACATGCGCCGAAGTGGGCACATAGTGGGCACGGAAACCAAGAGAGGCCCGGAAAACCGGGCCTCATCTGGCATTTAGTAAGTGCGCGATACTGGGATCGAACCAGTGACCTCTTCCGTGTCAGGGAAGCGCGCTACCGCTGCGCCAATCGCGCCTGTGAAGGCTGTTGCTTTATCCGACCTAGGTCGAGAGTGGAGGTGGCGACGGGATTCGAACCCGTGTATACGGCTTTGCAGGCCGCTGCCTCGCCTCTCGGCCACGCCACCGTGTGGGTTCGTGTGTGGCTTCCCACATCCATGCATCGGCCTGCGGCCGACTCACACACTCGAGCGGATGACGAGACTCGAACTCGCGACCCTCACCTTGGCAAGGTGATGCGCTACCAACTGCGCCACATCCGCGTTCGCCCGCATTTCTGCGTGCCTTGAAACTGTAGCCGATCATCCATCCGATGTTCAAACCGACCGGGGACGCGTGTTGCCCGTCGCGCGTGTCGTCGAATGGGACTCGCCCGGAGCGCTCGGCGATGTGCGCGGTGACCTTATCGTCGACTAGTATCGGTAGCCGCGGCGTCCGGCGATGGAATGCCCGCGGGCGATTGGCGCAGTTGGTAGCGCGCTTCCTTCACACGGAAGAGGTCATCGGTTCGAGTCCGGTATCGCCCACACCGAAGTAACCCACACCGAAGAAGAAGGACCCGCAGACGCGGGTCCTTCTTCTTCGTCGGGCGTAGTCCACGCGCTCACACGTTCTCGAGCACGTAGCCCTCCTCGCCGTGCACGATGGTGTCGACGCCGGCGATCTCGTCCGCGGTCTTCACCCGGAAGCCCATGGTCTTCTGAATGGCCCAGCCGATGGCGTAGGCCAGTGCGAACGAGTAGATCATCACGCTGAACGCACCGATGGCCTGCGCGCCGAGCTGCAGGAAGCTGCCGCCGTACAGCAGGCTCGAGTACGGTTTCGTCGGGTCGCCGTCCACGTGGGTCAGGCCGAAGATGCCGATGTAGAGCGTTCCGATGAGGCCGCCGATGAGGTGGATGCCCACGACGTCCAGCGAGTCGTCGAAGCCCAGTTTGAACTTCATCTCGATCGTGAACGCACACACCGCTCCGACCAGGAGGCCGAGCACGATCGCCCAGAACGGTGTCAGGATGTTGCAGGCCGGGGTGATCGCCACAAGTCCGGCGACGGCGCCGGACGCGGCACCGATCGAGGTGGGTTTGCCGTCCTTGATGCGCTCGACGATCAGCCAGCCGATGGTCGCGGCTGCGGGTGCGGCGAGCGTGTTGATCCACGCGAGTGCGGCGACTCCATCGACCGCTGTCTCGGAACCGGCGTTGAACCCGAACCAGCCGAACCACAGGAGCGCTGCGCCGAGCAGGGTGAGAGGAACGTTGTGCGGCTTGCTCATGCCTTTCTGGAACCCGACCCGCTTGCCGAGTACGAGCGCCAGGGCGAGACCCGCGGCGCCCGCATTGATGTGCACCGCCGTGCCGCCCGCGAAGTCGTTGACGTGCAGCGTGTGCGCGATCCAGCCGTGGCCGAGGTTGAACACCCAGAACGCCACCGGGAAGTAGACGAGCGTCACCCAGATGCCGGCGAAGACCATCCACGGGCCGAACCGGGCGCGGTCGGCGATGGCGCCGGAGATCAGCGCCACCGTGATGATGGCGAATGTGGCCTGGAATCCCGCGAACGCGAGGCCGTTCAGGTCCGGTGTCGTGCCGTCCTTGCCGAGCAGGCTGGCCAGGCCCCAGTCCGGAGTGCCCAGCCATCCAGGAATGAGCGGTTTGCCGAACGCAAGCCCATAGCCGTACAGCACCCAGAGAACACCCACGATGGCGATGGCTCCGAAGCTCATCATCATCATGCTGATGACGCTCTTGGCCTTGACCATTCCCCCGTAGAAGAACGCCACGCCGGGTGTCATGAGCAGAACGAGTGCTGCTGCGACGAGCAGCCACAGCGAGTTGACACTCGTCTGCGCGTCGTAGGCGGCCGCTGCGTGCAACAACATGGGGTCTCCCTCTAACGAATATCGTGTCGCCATCACCGTGACCCCGAGTGCCGGATGCCAGGTGAGGTGTCGTCAGTCTGCTGCCGGCAGATTTCGTGAGAGAGGTGCGTGTGTTTCGCGCCCGTTACAGGGAAAGTGCTGTTGTAAACAGCGTGTTTCGCAGTCCTCGCGGTGAGACGGGGGGATTCAGTCGTGCGGCGGGAGCTCGCCGGAGGTCAGCGCGATGAGTCGGGAAACCGCACGCAGATACTTCTTGCGGTAACCGCCCTGCAGCATCTCGGCGTCGAAGACATCGTTCAGTGGCACGCCGCTGGCGACGATCGGGATCTCCGCGTCGTACACGCGGTCCACGAAGGCGACGAAACGCAGCGCCTCCATCTGGTCGTGAAGCTGCTCGACGTCGGCGAGTGCGATGACGTCGACACCGGCGATGAGCTTGAGGTACTTCGACGGATGCACCGTGGCCAGGTGATCGACGACGTCGCGGAAATGGTCGGCCGTCACGTTCTCCCCTCTGGCAGCGATCGCCTCGACGACCCGCTCCAGAGTGCCGTCATCGACCGTCGCAGCGGCACCGGAGACATCGCGCCTGCGATAGTCGAGACCGTCGATGCGCACCGTCTCGAAGTGCGACGACAGCGACTGGATCTCTCTGAGGAAGTCCGAAGCCGCGAATCGCCCCTCGCCGAGTGCTTGAGGGGGTGTGTTCGATGTGGCGGCGATGCGCGTACCTGTGCCGACGAGCGCGCCGAGCAGGCGGGTCATCATCATGGTGTCGCCGGGGTCGTCCAGCTCGAACTCGTCGATGCAGATCAGGTTCGCGCCGCGCAGCAGGTCGATCGTCGGCTGAAAGCCGAGGGCTCCGACGAGTGCGGTGTATTCGATGAACGTGCCGAAGTACTTGGGTGCAGGAGCGACGTGCCACAACGCGGCGAGCAGGTGCGTCTTGCCCACGCCGAAGCCGCCGTCGATGTACACGCCCGGCTTGCGCTCCTGGATCTTCTTACGACCCCAGCCGAAGAAGCCGCCCGGCTGCGGCGGCTCCCAGGCGCGCGCGAACGATCGGAGCGTCTGCACCGCGGCGGACTGAGAAGGGAAGTCCCGATCGGGACGATAGGACTCGAACGTGGCAGTGTGGAACTGCGGCGGCGGAACGAGCTCGGCGACTATCTCGCGGCCCGTGATCGACGGCGTCACTTCGGTGAGGCGATCGGCGGCGGGAAGCGCGTGCGCGGCCATCCAGTTCCTTACGTGTCGAAGTCTTACAGAGCCCCTGCGGTTGCCAGGCGGTCGCGCGTAAGTTCGCGTGAGGGACGTGGCGTCAAGCCTAGAGGCGATTGAGGTGAGAGTGATGCGAGCTTGTTCGCATCGCCGAGCCGATTGAGCCTTTGAGCGGCGCAGCCGGGATAGAGGCGATTGAGGTGAGAGTGATGCGAGCTTGTTCGCATCGCCGAGCCGATTGAGCCTTTGAGCGGCGCAGCCGCGATAGCCCGAGGCGCTTCCGCCCTGATGATGCAGCATCCCTACTACGAGGAGGAAACCATGACCCTGGGATTCGACGATTCCGCGAAGTTCGCCGAGTACGCACATCCCGAGAGGCTGGTGAGCACGGAGTGGCTTGCAGATCACCTCGGCGATGAGGGGCTCGCGGTGGTGGAATCCGACGAAGACGTGCTGCTGTACGAAACCGGACACATCCCTACCGCCGTCAAGATCGACTGGCACACCGACCTGAACGACCCGGTGCTTCGCGACTTCGTCTCGGGCGAGCGCTTCGCCCAACTGCTCGGAGAGAAGGGAATCACCCGCGATACCACCGTCGTGATCTACGGAGACAAGAACAACTGGTGGGCCGCGTACGCACTCTGGATCTTCACGCTGTTCGGCCACGAGGATGTCCGTCTTCTCGACGGCGGGCGCGACAAGTGGATCGCTGAGGGCCGCGAGATCACGACCGAGGCGTCGCCGACGCAGGCGGTGGAGTATCCGGTGGTGGAGCGCGACGATTCCAAGGTGCGCGCGTTCAAGGAAGACGTGCTCTCGCGTCTCGGGAGCAGCCCGCTCATCGACGTGCGCTCACCCGAGGAGTACACGGGAGAACGCACCGAGATCCCCGGCTATCCCACGGAGAGCGCGCTGCGCCCCGGTCACATCCCGTCGGCGGCATCCGTTCCGTGGGCGCGCGCAGCGGCGCCGGATGCCACGTTCAAGAATCGTGGCGAGCTCGAGGCGATCTACAAGGGCGAAGCCGGCCTGAAGGACGGCGATGACGTGATCGCGTACTGCCGGATCGGCGAGCGCTCGAGCCATACCTGGTTCGTGCTCACACACCTGCTCGGATTCAGCAAGGTACGCAACTACGACGGCTCCTGGACCGAATGGGGCAGCGCCGTACGAGTGCCGATCGTGAAGGGCGCAGAACGCGGCGAAGCGCCGGCAGCCTGACCCGACTGCGACAACCGGACCCGTCTGAGACAATAGAAGCCTGATGACGAACGCCACGCTCCCCGCCACGCTGCAGGAGATCAAGGAGGAGTTCCTCGCGCTGGAACTCCGTGACCGCCTGCAGTTGCTGCTGGAGTTCTCCAACGAACTGCCTGAGCTCCCGGAGCGCTATCGCGACCATCCGGACCTCTTCGAGCGTGTCGTCGAGTGTCAGTCCCCTGTGTTCATCTTCGTCGAGGTCGACGAGGAAGGGATCGTGCATCTCTTCGCGACCGCTCCGAAGGAGTCGCCGACCACGAGGGGCTTCGCCTCGATCCTCGCCCAGGGTCTCGCGGGCCTCACGGCCGCGGAGGTGCTCGATGTTCCCGACGACTACCCGCAAGCACTCGGTCTCACCGAAGCCGTCTCGCCCCTGCGGGTGCGCGGCATGACCGCCCTGCTCGGCCGCACCAAGCATCAGGTGCGGCTGAAGGGCGGCGCCTGACGCAGGACCGGCGTTACGCCGGGTCCTGCGTCAGGTCCAGTGACACGATGAGTTCGTCGAGCCATGACGAGACAGCCGACGTCCAGCGATCGCGGTCGTAGTTCCAGAGCTTGGTGTGCTTCGCCCGCCCGAACCCCACGAATGTGACGATGTCCGGCCGGCTTTCGGCGAGCCGGTACGAAGCATCTGGCGGAACGTACCCGTCGTCGTCGCTGTGCATCAGCAGTACCGGGGTGCTCAACTCGTTGGCGCGCACGGTGAAGTCGAGTCCGGCGAGGCCGACCGGGGCATCCTGCCCGACCACGCCGGTCGCCCACGCCGAGTCGAGCAGCACGAGCGCGCCCTGCGCAACGCCACGCGGCAGCCGCATCAGGCCGGCCTGGAAGTCGAGTGTCTCCAACCAGTCCACGACCGGCGAGTCCAGCACGATCCCGCGCACGCTGTCCGCATGCGGTGAGCGAACGGAAGCCTGCAGTACGATGGCGCCGCCCATCGACCAGCCGACCAGAACCACGTGGCGCGCGCCGTGGGCGACCGCATAGGCGATCGCGGCGTCGACATCCCTCCACTCCGTCGACCCGAGTCCGTAGCGGCCGTCTGGGCTGGCCGGTGCGTCGCCGTCGTTGCGGTAGCTGATGACGAGGGAGGCGAAGCCCTTCTCGTGAAACACAGGGATGCCTCTGAGCGTTTCCTGACGTTGAGTGCCCCGCCCGTGCACATGGATGGCCCACCGATCCGCCGACCGCTCCGCGGGGAAGAGCCAGGCAGGAGCAGTCCCGTTGTCGACGGCCACATCGACGCTCTCGACAGGAAGACCGAGGTCGCTGGGTGAGGCGTAGTACCAACTGCTGAGCCGGCCGCTCCGTGCCGTGTGCAGATCGCCCCAGACGACGGACTCGACCTTCCGCGTGACCGATCCGTCGTCTGCGAGCGCGACGATGTCGCCGATGCGCGCATAGCCGCGATCACTCGAGAACCAGAGCCCGTACCTACCGGGAACGCGGAGCGCGTCCGCGCTGCCGGTCAGCGTGAGTGTGGACAGATCGGATGCGACGGCACGGATGCCGACATCGTCGCGTTTGCGCCTGGTCGGCGTCACCACCATCTTGGCCACCACCGTCGCGGCCGTGACGTAACCGGCCGCGACCGCGACCCCGATGGCGCCGGCGACTGCGAACGGAACCAGAACCTTGGTCGGCCGACCCATCGACTCTCCCTCCGGCGCGAAGGTGGCCGAACGACGCGGCGTGCCTTCGGTCAACTCCCGAGCCGAAACTCTAGTCTGCCAAGGTGTCCCCTACACCCGCGGCCCCCGGCATCCCTGCGGAGTTCGCCGCCGCGGCCGACTCCGTGCGTGGTTCCGATGCTCGCAAGGAACTGAGTATCGACGAGATCCCTGCGCCGGCAGGGTTGGCGCCGTACGCCGTCGCACTGGCCGCCGACATCGCCCCGGTCAGGCACGGCCGGGACTCCGATCTCGGCACCGGCCGCTTCGTACTGCTCTACGACCCTTCCGCACCCGAAGAGTGGGGCGGAACGTTTCGCGTCGTCTGCTTCGCACAGGCTCCGCTCGAGACGGATATCGGGCTCGACCCGTTCCTCGCCGACGTCGCTTGGTCGTGGCTGATCGATGCGCTCGAGACGCGTGGCGCAGATTACACCTCTCCGTCGGGTACGGCGACGAAGGTGATCTCGACCGGCTTCGGGGAACTGGCCACGCAGGGCGACGGCGCACAGATCGAACTGCGTGCATCGTGGACTCCCGGCGGTTTCGACATGCACGCTCACGTCGAGGCGTGGGGCGATCTGCTGTGCATGCTCGCAGGCATCCCTCCGCTGCCTGACGGGGTTCGACTCCTCACCCAGCGGAGAACCTCGCGTGACTGAGTACCACGTCGTCGACTCGCCTTCCGAATACCGCCATGCGGTGGATGCGCTGCGTGCCGGCACGGGTCCTGTGGGTGTGGACGCCGAGCGCGCGTCCGGATTCCGGTACTCGCAGCGCGCGTACCTCATACAGATGTTCCGGCGCCAAGCGGGAGTCTTCCTGTTCGATCCGCCCGCACTCGGCGAACTCTCTGCGCTGCAGGATGCGGTCGGCGACGTGCCGTGGATTCTGCACGCCGCCAGCCAGGACCTCGCCTGCCTACGTGAGGTGGGGCTCGACCCGGCGACCGTGTTCGACACGGAACTCGGTGCCAGGCTGCTCGGCTTTCCGCGGGTGGGGCTGGCCACGATCGTGGAGGAACTGCTCGGCATCCATCTGGCGAAGGAGCACTCGGCGGCCGATTGGTCTACGCGCCCGCTTCCGGCCCCATGGCTCACGTATGCAGCGCTGGATGTGGAGCTTCTCGTCGACCTGATGGAGGCCGAGCAGGAGCTTCTGCTGAAGGACGAGAAGCAGGAGATCGCGGCAGAGGAGTTCGCCTACGAGCTTGCGCGCGGGCCGAAGCCGGCACGCAACGAGCCCTGGCGGCGGCTGTCGGGCGTGCACTCGATCCGCGGGCTGCGCAATCTCGCGGTGGCAAGGGAGCTCTGGCACGCCCGAGACGAGTTCGCCCGCAGCAAAGACATCGCGCCCGGTCGGCTGCTCCCGGATGTCTCGATCACTGCGGTGGCCAAAGCCATGCCGGAGAGCAAGCGCGACCTGGCGGCGCTGCGCGAGTTCACCGGGCGCGCCAGCCGCACCGAGATCGACCGGTGGTGGGATGCCGTGAACCGAGGTCGTACCACCGACGACCTTCCTGTGCTGCGTTCAGGCGGCGACAGCATTCCACCGCCCCGTGCATGGGCCGACCGCAACCCGGAGGCCAACGAGCGGCTGAGAGCGGCACGTGCCGCGGTCATCGCACGAGCGGAGGAACTGCGGATGCCTGTCGAGAACCTCCTCTCCCCCGAGACCCTTCGCCGCCTCGCCTGGTCGCCGCCGGAAAGCGTCGACGCCGCGACCATTGCCGCGGCGATGCGCGACGCGGATGCCCGCCCCTGGCAGGTGCGGGCCACGGCGGGCATCGTTGCCGCAGCGTTTGTCGAAGCGGGCCAATCCCCTGTCGGGTCGTCGGAATCCGGTTCGTAGGAACGCGCAAGCGATTCTCCGTGCTCAGGCCCGGTTTCTAGGATCTATTGCGTAAGAGGTTTCGGGCGTAGGTGTCTCCTGCTGCGAGGCCTCTGGTGACCTGGAAGGGGAGGCGAAGTGGCCGAAAGAGCTGACGTGCTGTTCGTGGACGGGGTACGTACCCCGTTCGGGCGGGCAGGCGACAAGGGCATGTACTGGAACACTCGTGCGGACGATCTGGCGGTGAAGTCGATCGTCGGACTGCTCGAGCGCAATCCGGGTCTGCCCAGGGACAGGGTTGACGACGTCGCGATCGCCGCGACGACCCAGCAGGGCGACCAGGGCCTGACCCTCGGACGCTCGGCGGCGATCCTCGCCGGGCTGCCCACGACGGTGCCCGGTTTCGCGATCGACCGCATGTGTGCGGGCGCTATGACCGCCGTTACGACCACCGGATCCGGTATCGCCTTCGGCCAGTACGACGTGGTCATCGCGGGTGGGGTCGAGCACATGGGTCATCACCCGATGGGCCAAGGCGTCGATCCGAATCCGCGATTCGTCGCCGAGAGACTTGTCGACCCGGCGGCGCTCAATATGGGCAACACCGCGGAGCGTCTGCACGACCGCTTCCCGCAACTGACGAAGGAGCGATCCGACCGGTTCGGTATGCGCAGTCAGCAGAAGCTCGCCGCGGCATACGCGACCGGCGACATCCAGGCGGACCTGGTGCCGGTGTCGTACCGGAGCGAGGCCGGGTGGGGGCTGGCCACCGAAGACCAGGGCATGCGCCCCGACACCACCATGGAGGGTCTGGCGACACTGAAGACGCCGTTCCGCCCGCACGGACGCGTGACAGCCGGAAACGCGTCCCCCCTGACCGATGGCGCCACTGCTTCGCTGCTGGTCTCGTCGCGGGCGGCCAAGGAGTTCGGCCTCTCGCCGAAGATGCGTATGGTGTCGTTCGCCTTCGCAGGCGTGGAGCCCGAGGTGATGGGCATCGGGCCGATTCCGTCGACGGAACGCGCACTGAAGAACGCGGGTCTGGGCATCGGCGACATCGGCCTGTTCGAACTGAACGAGGCGTTCGCCGTTCAGGTTCTGAGCTTCCTCGATCACTTCGGCATCGGCGACGATGACCCGCGGGTGAACAAGTGGGGCGGCGCGATCGCGATCGGTCATCCGCTGGCCGCCAGCGGGGTGCGGCTGATGATCCAGCTCGCGCGCCAGTTCGAACAGCACCCCGGGGTGCGTTACGGCCTGACCGCCATGTGCGTCGGTCTCGGCCAGGGCGGCTCGGTGATCTGGGAGAACCCGCACCACAAGAAGTACGGAAAGTGAGCAAGCGCGTGACCGATTATTCGAAGATCGACTTCTCCGACCTGCTGGCGTTCGCCGACGACGAGGTGGTGACGCACAACTACGTGCGCGACGTGAAGCTGGCATCCGGCAAGGTGCTCGCCCTCGTCACCATCGACAACGGACGCGACCACACCCGCCCGAACACGTTCGGTCCGGTCGGGCTGCTCGAACTGGGCAAGACCTACGACGAGCTGACGCAGCGTGCGTCACGCGGTGAGATCCATGCAGTGGCGACGACCGGAAAGCCGTTCATCCTCGCGGCCGGTGCCGACCTCTCCAAGGTCGCCGAGGTGCCGAGCCGCGACATCGCGAAGCGGCTGGCCCAGCTCGGCCATTTCGTGCTCAGCAAGCAGGCGTTGTTCGGTGTGCCGAGCTTCGTGTTCATCAACGGGCTCGCGCTGGGCGGCGGCCTGGAATTACCGCTCAACGCCGACTACCGCACGATCGACGCCTCCGCCGCGGCGATCGGCCTGCCCGAGGTCTTCCTCGGCCTCGTGCCCGGCTGGGGCGGCACGTTCCTGCTCCCCAATCTGATCGGTATCGAGAACGCTCTGCGAGTCGTGATCGAGAATCCGCTCAAGCAGAACCGCATGCTGAGGGCGCAGGATGCCCTCGAACTCGGCATCGCCGACCGCCTCTTCGCCCCGGTGAACTTCTTGGAGGATTCGATCAAGTTCGTCGGCGCCGTTCTGAACGGCACCGAGAAGGTGGAGGGCAAGAACACGCCCGGCAAGCTGGAGCGCCTCGCGAAGTGGGATATCGCCATCAAGATCGCGCGCGACCAGGTGGCATCCAAGTTGGGTACGGTTCCGCTGTCCCCGTTCAAAGCGCTCGACTTGTTGAAGGCGGCGAAGAGCGGTGACAAGCAGGCGTGCTTCGCCCTGGAAGACGATGCGCTGGCCGATCTCATCGCCGGGGACCAGCTGCAGGCATCCATCTACGCCTTCAACCTGGTGCAGAAGCGCGCTAAGCGGCCGGCCGGTGCTCCCGACAAAGAGCTCGCCAAGCGGGTCACCAAGATCGGCGTTCTCGGCGCCGGGTACATGGCCAGCCAGTTCGCTCTGCTCTTCCTGCGCAGACTGCAGGTGCCCGTGGTCATCACCGACATCGATCAGGAGCGCGTGGAGACGGGCGTGGCCCACATCACCGACGAGATCGAAAAGCTGCTCGGCAAGGGCCGCATCGACTCCGACGAGGCGAACCGGCTGCGGGCACTCGTCCGTGGCACGACCGACAAGAGCGAGTTCGCTGACTGCGACTGGGTGATCGAGGCGGTTTTCGAGGAACTCGGCGTCAAGCAGGACGTCTTCGCCGAGATCGAGAAGATCGTCTCGCCCGAAGCGGTGCTGGCTACTAACACGTCGAGCCTCTCGGTCGACCAGATCGGTGCGAAGCTCGAGCATCCGGAGCGTCTTGTGGGCTTCCACTTCTTCACACCCGTCGCCGTGATGCCGCTGATCGAGGTCGTGAAGGCGTCGAAGACGGATGACGCCACATTGTCGACAGCGATGACCACTGCGGCCAAGCTCAAGAAGAACGCCGTGATCACGGCCGACACGCCCGGGTTCGTCGTGAACCGGGTTCTGGCCAAGCTGCTCGGTGAGGCGATGTACGCGGTCGACAGTGGCACGCCGTTCGAGGCCGTCGACAAGGCGATCGCGCCGCTCGGCCTGCCGATGGCTCCCTCCGTGCTGCTCGACCTGGTGGGACTCCGGGTGGGTGCCCACGTGCTCGATACGCACCACGCCGCATTCCCCGACCGCTTCCATCGAAGCGATAACCTGCACAAGCTCGTGGACTACGGCAAGCTGCTGGAGAAAGACGGCAAGGGCAACGTGAAGGGCTTCGACAAGGGAGCGCTGAAGGTCATCACCGTGGGAAACAACCCGCTGACCGAGGAACAGATCCTGACGCGACTTCAGGACGGCCTGGCGGACGAGATCCACCGCATGCTCGAGGACGACCACGTCGTAGCGGCCGCGGAAGACATCGATCTCTGCATGATCCTTGGTGCCGGCTTCCCGTTCCAGATGGGCGGGATCACGCCCTACCTCGACAGGGTGGGTGCCAGCGAGCGGGTTTTCGGCGGCACGTTCCACCGCCCGGTGCTCAAGGGCGTCGGCGCGTAGGGCGTCATCCATCGATAACGCGGGCTCGCGGCACCTGTCGAACCGGTGTCGGGAGCCCGCGTTACGTTCTGCGGATGACACGCTTCTGCTACTACGTCGCCTCCAGCCTCGACGGGTACATCGCAGACCGGCACAATGCGGTCGGGTGGCTGACCGCGTTCGGCTTCGAGGAGTTCACGGCGGGCTACGAGCGGTTCATCGTCGATGTGGGTGCGATCGTGATGGGCGCATCCACCTACGAGTTCATCCTGGGCGAGGAAGCGGGCGCGTACTCGTACGACGTCCCGGCGTGGGTGTTCACACACAGGAACCTGACCGGCGTGCCGGGACGTGACGTGCGTTTCCATGCGGGCGATGCTGCATCCGTCGTCGACGACATCGCGGCTGCCGCGGGCGACCGCGACGTCTGGCTGGTGGGTGGCGGCGACGTGGTCGCACAGTTCGCGCGGCTCGGCAGGTTGGACGAGCTCGTCGTGACGATCATGCCGGTGGTGCTGGGAGGCGGTGCCCCGCTGCTGCCGTTCGACGACGTACTCCGGCTGCGACTCAAGGAGCGCACCGACTTCCCGAGCGGCGCGGTCGGGCTGCGCTACGACGTCGTTCGCTGAACGTCATGCGCGTCGCGCGACGCCGTCACTCCTTCGCGTGGACCACGACGGGCTGCGCCCCGGTGTCCCCACTGACCCCGCGAGCGTACGGGAGCTTGGAGCCGAGCACCATGCCCATCACGTCGTGCGCGATGTGCTGGGGCGTCATCCGGGCGCGGTCCAGGATGTCTGCTCGGGCACCATGCTCCAGGAACTCGTCCGGCAGTCCCACCTCGGTGACCGCCGTGTCGACGCCCGCCTCGCGCAGATCCTGCCGGATGCGCGTGCCGATGCCACCGACCCTGATGCCGTCCTCGATGCACACGACGAGACGGTGCCGCGCGGAGAACTCCATGACGCTCGGGGGGACCGGCACCACCCAGCGCGGGTCGATGACGGAGCATCCGATGCCCTGCGCTGACAGCCGCCGTGCCACGTCGAGCCCCGTGGATGCCATCGCGCCGACAGCGACGATGAGCACATCGCGGGCGTCGTCCTCATGCAGTATGTCGACGCCGTCGGCGGTGCGCCGCACGGCAGCGATCTCCGCGGGAACAGTCCCCTTCGGGTAGCGCACCACGGTGGGCCCGTCTTGCACGGCGACGGCCTCACCGAGCTCTTCGCGCAACCGTTCGCCGTCGCGCGGGGCCGCGATCCGGATACCCGGCACGACCTGCAGCGTCGCGAGGTCCCAGATGCCGTGGTGGCTGGGCCCGTCGGGCCCTGTCACGCCCGCGCTGCTCAGCACGAAGGTGACGCCCGCCTTGTGCAGCCCGACGTCCATCAGCACCTGGTCGAATGCGCGATTCATGAACGTCGCGTACAGGGCGACGACGGGGTGCAGACCGCCGAATGCCATTCCTGCAGCGCTGGTGGCGGCGTGCTGCTCGGCGATACCGACATCGATGACGCGTTCGGGGAACCGTTCAGCGAAGCGGTGCAGCCCGACCGGACGCAGCATGGCGGCGGTGATGCCGACGAGCCGGGCATCCTTCTCCCCCAGCCGCACGATCTCGTCGGCGAAGACCGACGGCCACGAAGTACCGCTGGCCTGTGCGATCGGCTCCCCGGTCTCGGGGTCGATCGGTGCGACACTGTGGAACTGGTCGGCCGCGTCGCGCAATGCGGGTTCGTACCCGCGACCCTTCTGCGTGATCGCATGCACGATGACGGGAGCGTCGTAGTTCTTCGCCTGCTCGAGCGCCTCCATCAGGGCGGCGATGTCGTGGCCCTGAACGGGGCCGATGTACTTGATGTCGAGGTTGGAGTAGAGAGCCTCGTTGTTGGTGAAACGGGAGAGGAAGCCGTGCAGACCGCCGCGCATTCCCCGATAGACCGCGCGGCCTGGAGCGCCCAGCCTGTCGAACGCTGCCCGACTCGTGAGGTAGAGGCTCTTGTAGCCGCGGCGCGTGCGCACCGTGTTGAGGAAGCGCGCCATGCCACCGATTGTGGGGGCGTACGATCGGCCGTTGTCGTTGACGACGATGATGAGGCGGCGGTCGTTGTCGTCGCTGATGTTGTTCAGTGCTTCCCAGGTCATGCCGCCGGTGAGCGCTCCGTCGCCCACCACGGCGATGACATATCGCTCTCGCTGGCCCGTCATCGTGAAGGCCCTGGAGATGCCGTCCGCCCAGGAAAGCGAGCTGGAGGCGTGCGAGGACTCCACGATGTCGTGCTCGGACTCCGACCGCTGAGGGTATCCGGCGAGTCCGTCGGTTTGGCGCAGGGTGGAGAAATCCTGGCGCCCGGTGAGCAGCTTGTGCACGTACGCCTGGTGCCCGGTGTCGAAGACGATGGCATCGTGCGGGGAATGGAACACACGATGCATCGCGATCGTCAACTCCACGACCCCGAGGTTCGGTCCCAGGTGACCGCCCGTCTTCGCAACATTGGAGACGAGGAACTCGCGAACCTCCGCCGCGACTTGATCGAGCTGTTCCTTCGAGAGAGCGTCGAGGTCGCGTGGACCTCGGATCGTCTCGAGAAGGGTCATGCCGGCCGCCTTTCGTTTCTGACCCACGAGTCTACGCAACCGCCCTGGAGCATCGCCGGGTCAGACGCACCGCGAAGGGCCGGAAATCGCAGGATTCCGGCCCTTCGCTGATGCTCAGTGCTGAGCGGTCAGACCAGGCTGCGCAGTACGTACTGAAGAATGCCGCCGTTGCGGTAGTAGTCCGCCTCGCCCGGTGTGTCGATGCGCACGACCGCGTCGAACTCGACGGGTTGCTTGCCGTCGGCGGAGTGGGCGGTCGGCATGGCGGTGACGTGCACCGTCTTCGGTGTCGCGCCCTCGTTGAGCCTGGTGAGCCCGCCGATGGCGACCTCCTCGGTTCCGTCCAGGCCGAGGCTCTCGGCGGACTCCCCGGCCGGGAACTGAAGCGGTACGACACCCATGCCGATCAGGTTGGACCGGTGGATGCGCTCGAAGCTCTCCGCGATGACGGCCTGCACGCCGAGCAGCGTCGTGCCCTTTGCCGCCCAGTCCCGTGAAGAACCCGATCCGTACTCCTTGCCCGCCAGGATCACGAGGGGCGTTCCGGCGTTCTGATAGTTCACCGAGGCGTCGTAGATGAACGACTGGGGGCCATCCGCCAGGGTGAAGTCGCGTGTGTAGCCGCCCTCCACGCCACTGCCGTTGTTGAACTGCGCGAGCAATTGATTCCTCAGACGGATGTTCGCGAAGGTTCCCCGGATCATCACCTCGTGGTTGCCGCGGCGTGACCCGTACGAGTTGAAGTCCTTGCGCTCGACTCCGTGCTCGCTCAGGTAGTGACCGGCGGGGCTGTCCGCCTTGATCGACCCGGCCGGGCTGATGTGGTCGGTCGTGACGGAGTCTCCGAGCTTTGCGAGTACTCGCGCGCCGGTGATGTCTGCGATCGGCGTCGTCTCCACGGTCATGCCATCGAAGTAGGGAGGCTTGCGCACGTAGGTCGACTCGGCGTCCCACTCGAACGTCGAGCCGGTCGGGGTCGGAAGCGAACGCCAGCGCTCGTCGCCATCGAAGACGCTCGCGTACTCACGGGTGAACATGTCCTGATTGATGGACTCGTCGATGGTCTTCTGCACCTCGGCGGCGTCGGGCCAGATGTCTTTCAAGTAGACGTCGTTGCCGTCCTGATCGGCGCCGAGAGCATCCGACTCGAAGTCGAAGTTCATCGATCCGGCCAACGCGTAGGCGATCACCAATGGCGGGCTTGCGAGGTAATTCATCTTCACGTCGGGGTTGATTCGGCCCTCGAAGTTGCGGTTGCCGGAGAGCACGGCGGTCACTGCGAGGTCGCTGTCGTTGACCGCGGCCGAGATCTCGTCGGGCAGTGGGCCGGAGTTGCCGATGCAGGTGGTGCAGCCGTAGCCGACGAGGTAGAAGCCGAGGTCTTCGAGATATCCCGTGAGGCCCGCCTTCTCGTAGTACTCCGTGACGACCTTGGAGCCCGGAGCGAGCGTGGTCTTCACCCACGGCTTCGCCTTCAGGCCCTTCCGGGAGGCATTGCGTGCCAGAATCCCGGCGGCCAGCATGACCTCGGGGTTCGATGTGTTCGTGCACGACGTGATGGCGGCGATCGCGACCGCGCCGTGGTCGATGACGAACTCGTCCCCGTTGTACTTGACGGGTGTCGGATGCGAGGCCGTGTGCGGTGCATGACTGCGGTGGTGGTGAGCGTGGATGCTGTACGCATCGGCCGGGGACAGCTCACCCGGGTCTGACGCGGGGAACGATTCGGCGATCGTCAGGTCGACGAGGTCGTGGTCGATCTGCGCATAGTCGTGCAGGTCGGTGTTGAACTGGTCCTTGGCGCGATCGAGCTCGATGCGATCCTGCGGGCGTCGCGGTCCCGCGATCGAGGGAACGACGGTGCCCAGGTCGAGTTCCAGGTACTCGCTGTAGGTCGGTTCGGCGGACGGCTCGTGCCAGAGGTGCTGAACCTTCGAGTACTCCTCGACGAGGCGCACCTGCGCCTCGGAACGACCGGTGAGTCGCAGGTACTCGAGCGTGACGTCGTCGATCGGGAAGATCGCCGCTGTGGAGCCGAACTCCGGGCTCATGTTGCCGATCGTGGCACGGTTGGCGAGCGGCACCTGTGCGACGCCCGCGCCGTAGAACTCGACGAACTTGCCTACGACGCCGTGCTTGCGCAGCATCTGCGTGATGGTGAGCACGACGTCCGTAGCGGTGACGCCCGCCGGGATGGACCCGGTGAGCTTGAAGCCGACCACCTTCGGAATGAGCATCGAGACCGGCTGGCCCAGCATGGCGGCCTCGGCCTCGATGCCTCCGACACCCCAGCCGAGAACTCCGAGGCCATTGACCATCGTCGTGTGCGAGTCAGTGCCGACCAGCGTGTCGGGGTATGCCTGGAGCTTTCCGCCCACCTCTCGGGTGAACGTGACGCGCGCCAGGTGCTCGATGTTGACCTGGTGCACGATGCCTGTTCCCGGCGGCACGACCTTGAAGTCGTCGAACGCCGACTGGCCCCAACGGAGGAACTGGTACCGCTCACCGTTGCGCTCGTACTCCAGCTCGACGTTGCGCTCGAAGGAGTCGAGCGTGCCGAAGACATCCGCGATCACGGAGTGGTCGATAACGAGCTCCGCCGGCGCGAGCGGGTTGATCTTCTCCGGGTCGCCGCCCAAAGCACTGACGGCCTCGCGCATCGTGGCGAGGTCGACGATGCAGGGAACGCCCGTGAAGTCCTGCATCACCACGCGAGCCGGGGTGAACTGGATCTCGGTGTCGGGCTCCGCCTCCGGCTGCCAGTTGCCGAGAGCGCTGATCTGGCTCTTTGTGACGTTGGCGCCGTCTTCGGTGCGCAGCAGGTTCTCCAGCAGTACCTTGAGGCTGAACGGGAGCTTCTCGTAGCCGGGAACCGCCTCGATCTTGAAGATCTCGTAGTCCGTCGAATCCACCGTGATGGTGTCTCGTGCTCCAAAGCTGTTCGTTGTGGAAACGCTGTCGGCTGACACGCTGACCTCTCCTTCGTCGGCGGAAAACTATCTTGATGTCGAGATAACTCTAACACCAGCACAAGGTTGTTTGCGGAGCTCCTGGATGCTTGGGACAGGTCGCGGGTGAAGGGTCATTCGGCGGATTCCGCCGCCGGTTTCGGCGGGTAGAGCGCGCGCGCAACGAGCCAGGAAACCAGCACTACCGTGGCATACAGCGGCACGCCCATGAGCAGTTTGGTGAATCCAAGGGCCACAGTGAGGCCCGCGAAGTAGAGCGGCAACTGCACGGCGAGGCGGGCAGCGAACAGCGCGAGCCAACATGCGGTGAGAATCTGCATGACGCGTCGCTTGCCGGCGTTAGCACGCCAAGCGACACCGTCGCCCATGAGGTACCCGATCACGAGCCCGAGCAGTGGCCATCGCACGAGCATCGACACGAGCATCGCCGCCGCGTATGCGGCGTCGATGGCGAAGCCGAGCAGGAAGTTGTTCGCGGCGTTGCCTGTGACCAACGCGAGGATGGCCGACGCGGCGACACCGATGAGCCCGGCGACCGCCTGCGTGATCTGCGTCTTCGTGACGATGCGGATCAGCGTGAAGACGACGGCGACCAGCACCGAGGCGCCGAGCGAGACCGGCATGGCGAGTTGCTGCGCCCACGGCTCGTGGATGCTCGTGAGCACGGTGAACGGCACGAGGAAGAGCAGCCCGGGAAGGATGGTCTCGCAGAGCCCGCGCACACCACCCATCGCGCGGAAAAGAGCGCGTCCGGTCGGCGCATCGTTTCCGGCGATGGCACCGATCCCGCTCCCGCTCGCAGCCTGAGCTATCGCCTTGCCGAGGCCGGCCGCGGCCTCCTTGTCCCCCCGCTCGACCTCCGAATCGTCGCGCTCGCTCACGATCAGGAGTCGCCCGGTGTCGCCGGCATGCGCAGCGGGATCAGGTCGCGTGGCGGCATGGGCTGATTCCCGCGCACGACGACGACGCTGCGGAACAGGTCCTCGATATCGGCCGCGGCGGCCGGATCGATCGCAGCGTCACCGGCGATCACACCTCGAAGGAACCACCGTGGGCCGTCCACACCGATGAACCGTGCGATGCGCGTCTCTCCGGGAACACCCGGCTGGGCGACGGGAATCTCGGCCACGAGCTCCGGTCCGAAAACGCCGTCCCGTTCGCTGGTGCGCCCGCCCTGGTGCTGAATCTGGTCGGCGATCTGCTCGCGGATCTCGTGCCACAGGCCGCTGGACCGCGGTGCGGCGAACGGCTGCACCTGCAGCGTGGAGCCGGAGTAGTCGAGGCCGACGGCCACCACTCTTCCCGTCTCCTCCTCGACCTCCAGCCGCAACTGCAGACCCTCGCGCGGCAGAACCTTCACGCCGCCGAGGTCGATGTACGGACGAACCGGATTGGCCTCGCTGTCGTCGAACGGACCCTCGATCTCACGGTCTTCGGGCGCCGACTTCTCCCACTCTTCCGAGGCGATGTCGCCTGTGTCGCTCACGCGTTCTCTCCTGACTCAAGTGCGGTGTAGCCGGTGGAGCCGAACCCGTTCGCGCCGCGCACGCTCTTCGGCAACTCCTCCGCCCTGATGAACCTGGCTCGCGTCACTGGCATCAGAACGAGCTGGGCGACGCGGTCTCCCGGAGCGATCGTGTACGCCGCATTCGGGTCCGTGTTGAGCAGGGTGACGCGGATCTCGCCCCGATAGCCGGCATCCACCGTCCCCGGGGCGTTCACGATCGTGATGCCGTGCCGTGCCGCGAGGCCGCTACGAGGGACCACGAACGCGGCGTAGCCATCCGGAAGTGCGATCGCGACCCCGGTGCCCACCGTCGCTCGTTCTCCCGGGCTCAGCGTCACGGCATCCGTTGAGCAGAGATCCGCACCTGCGTCGTCGTCGTGCGCATACCGCGGGGGCTCCAGCGCCGTTGTCAGCACGTCGACGGATTCGATCACGTGTCGAGGGTAGTGCAGAACTCTGGTCGAATAGACGTATGACCGTGTACCGAGAGCGGCTCTGGGCCGCCCCCTGGCTTTTCGTCGCGACAGCGCTCGTGATCCCCGCCAGCATCATCGTATTCGCCCCGATCAACATGACCGTCGGAATCGTGTGCGCCGTGCTGCTTTACGCCGGATGCGTGGCGGGATTGATCGCCGGATCACCCACGATCGAGGTGACGACCGGTGAGCTGAAGGCGGGACGTGCCCACATCGAGCGCCGCTACCTCGGTGCGGCGGAGACGTTCGAGGGGACGGAGGCCACCATGCAGCGCGGACGGCTGCTGGATGCCCGTGCCTGGCTGCTGATCCGCGGCTGGGTCAGCGACGTGGTGCGCATCCCCATTCTCGACGAGGACGATCCGGCACCGTACTGGCTGCTCTCCACGCGGCGCCCGACCGAACTGGCGAGGGCGCTCAACGACAGAGCCGGCGACAATCTGCCGCCGGCTCCTCATTCTTGACGAAGTCTCAGGCCGCGCACTCCATGCAGATCGGCCCCAGCTTCGTCTCGTGATCGATCTGCGAGCGGTGCTTCACCAGGAAGCAGCTCACGCACGTGAACTCGTCGGCCTGCGGTGGCAGTACGACGACGTCGAGATCGATGTCGGAGAGGTCTGCTCCGGGAAGCTCGAATCCGCCGGGGTTGTCGGCATCGTCGACGTCAACCACCCCGGACATCTTGTCGGGAACCCGCTCTTTGAGGGCCTCGATCGACTCGGAGTCGTCGTCGGTCTTCCGCGGCGCGTCGTAATCGGTTGCCATTCCCATCCACTTCTTGTTCATGCGATCCGAAGAAATCGGCGGGCATAGTTTGCATCAGTCGTCCTGGAATAGCAAACAGACCACGACCGGTTCTCTCGGCCTTCCGTTGTGCGCTCGGATCAACTCGCGGCGCGCCCCGGTTATTCCCAGGAAATGCCGCCGTTCCATGGCAGGGTTGGCTCGAACGCAACGAGGTCGAAAGAGGCGTTTCGTATGCAGGATTTGAAGGTCATCGGGATCGAGAACGGTGCACTGCTCGCCGCGAACGACAGCGGTGAGCGATTCCGCATCGCCATCGACGAGATGCTGCAGTCGCGGCTGCGTCAGATCAAGCCCGACCCGGTGACGGGGCCCAAGGTGTCGCCGCGGGAGATTCAGGCGCACATCCGCTCGGGGCTGTCGGCAGAAGAGGTCGCGACGTTGACCGGGGCGGCTATCGGCTACGTCGAGCGCTTCGAGGGCCCGATCGTTGCCGAGCGCGAACATGTCGTCGCCTCCGCGCTGGCCGTTCCCGTGCGCACCGGCGCCGAGATCGACCCGCTCAGCGAAGGTGACACGTTCGGCGCGGTCATCCGGGACCGACTCGCCTCGGTCGGCGCGACGGGTGAACGCTGGACCAGTTGGAAGGAACCGGAGACCGGTTGGACGGTCAAGCTCAGTTTCGTGGCCGACGACGTCGACCACGACGCACGCTGGGCATTCGAGCCGCGCAAGATGGCGCTTGCGCCGTCGAACGCCGATGCGCACACCCTCTCCCAGCAGGGAGAACTCCAGACCGGGCTCATTCCGCGGTTGCGCGCCGTTTCACCGGTACTGCCGGTGCCTGATGAGTCCCGCTTCGACAGCGGGGCCTTCACGTTCGACGATGCGCCCGCTTCCGGAACGCGGCAAGAACAGTCTGCCGGACGAACGCCGCAGAATGTGAACAACGCGATCACCATCCAAGCGATCAAGCGCGCCGACGATGACGAGCCGAGAGACGTGCATCAGACGGCGGATCTGCTCGAGGCGCTGCGCAAGCGACGCGGCGAACGAGAAGCGGCGGGCCAGCGCGACTCTCAGCCACAGGCGGTCGACATCCCGCTGGACGCGTTCGACTCGACGGGCGTCCCGTCGCTGGTCGAGCCGCCGATCGCGCCGCTGTCACAGGCCGTCGATCGATCAGGCACGGGTCCAGTACGTGGTGCGAAGCGTGGCCGCAAGTCGATGCCCAGCTGGGACGAGATCGTCTTCGGCGCGCGCACGGACGACGACCTGGCGTAAGCGTCGATACCGCGGGTCGAATGTGGCCAGGCCTGAACCTTTCGAAGGGTCGAAACCCGAACTATTGAGGCCGGTGCGAGAGGGCGGGTTACTCGAAAGCGCGGGCTACTCGAAAGCACCGAGACGCAGCAGCGGTACCTTCCGCTCCTCGGGAGAGAACGATCCATGCTGGCCCACCATGCGCCGGCCCTTGGCTCCCTCCGGAGTCGAGTCGTAGTACGCGATGCGGCCTCGTGCAGCGACCAGCACGTTGCCGATCCGCGGTGCGACTTCGGCGTCCACGATCGGGCCGAACCATCCTGCGTCGATCGCCTCCGACCGGGTGGCGATCCAGGCCCGGTGCTCCTCCGCATGGCGCCAGGCGGCCGCCAGATCCTGCTCGTCGGACTCCGTCGCATCCGGGCCCAGGTAGAGCTGCAGCAGCCTCGGGTCGCCGCCGACCCGTCGGACTCCCTCAGTCAGTGGGGAGACCGCGTCGTAGAGCACGTGCGATGTTTCGGGCACGTCGAGGATCCCGTGGTCGGCGGTGACGAACGCCCCCTCACCGGGCCGAAGCGATCGGGCGAGCCGCGCCATCGCCGAGTCGAGCTCTTCCAGCGCGACGAGCCAGGCATCGGATTCCCAGCCGCTGGAATGAGCCGCCACGTCGAGCTCGGGAACATAGAGGTACACCAATCGCTTGCCGCCGCGATCGAAGAGCTCGCGTACGACCTCCACCCGGCGTTCCATGCTGTCGGCGGCGACGTATTCGGCGCCGCGGAGCACGGCCGCGGTATACGAGGATGAACGGTAGCGTTCCGGCCCGACGGCGTACGAGGGGACACCCTGCCGTGCAGCCGTTTCGAACACCGTCTCGCAGCGCTGCCAGCGCTCGGGTGTCGGCACGCCGTTCCATCCGCTGAGATGGTTGAACACGCGCGCCGTCGTCGGTTCGTAACCGCGGTAGCCGACGATGCCGTGCTCGCCGGGCATCCGCCCCGTGCAGAGGGTGGCGATCGATGCGGCGGTGGTCGTCGGCGACCCGCAGTCCAAGGTGGTTGCCCGGGTGAGCCGCGGACCGAGGAAGCGTGCGTGTCCGGAGCGAGCCCGCAACGACTGGGCTCCCAGCCCGTCGACGAGTACCACGGCCGCCCTGGCGACCTGAGGAATAGGGATGGTCGGACGGGCTCCGGAGACAGCGGACAGGCAACTGGTCAGAACATCGGCAAGGCTCGTCGATGACGGGAATCCGGCCGGTAGCATTGAGCCCACCCGGCCAGTCTGGCAGACCCGCGCGCACTGGGATCCCTCCCCGCCGGCGGTGTGCGAGTCCCCCGTTTCCGCCCGCACGAGATTGCACGAATGAGCCCAGCAGACAACCACAGATCGCCTCGAACCGCTGCGGCGGAGAGCACCACCCCGGAGCGAATCGAAGACGTCGACGTCTCCACCGAGATGCAGAGCTCCTATCTGGAATACGCATACTCGGTGATCTATTCCCGGGCGCTTCCTGACGCCCGCGACGGTTTGAAGCCTGTGCAGCGCCGCATCCTCTACCAGATGAGCGAGATGGGGCTGCGGCCAGAGCGTGCACACGTGAAGTCCGCTCGCGTCACCGGCGAGGTGATGGGCAAGCTGCACCCGCACGGCGACGCCGCGATCTACGACGCGCTGGTGCGTATGGCGCAGGACTTCACGCTCCGGCTGCCCTTGATCGACGGGCACGGCAACTTCGGGTCGCTCGACGACGGACCGGCCGCGGCCCGATACACCGAGGTGCGTCTGGCGCCCCCCGCACTGACGATGACCGAGGGCATCGACGAAGACGAGGTCGACTTCGTCCCGAACTACGACAACCAGCTCACGCAGCCCGATGTGCTCCCGTCGGCGATCCCGAATCTGCTCGTCAACGGGGCCAGCGGCATCGCCGTTGGGATGGCGACCAACATGGCGCCGCACAATCTGGTGGAGGTCGTCGGCGCGGCCCGACACCTCCTCGACAACCCTGATGCGTCGCTGGACGAGCTGATGGAATTCGTGCCGGGGCCCGACCTGCCAGGTGGAGGCATCATCGTCGGCCTGGACGGAGTGAAGGATGCCTACGCCACCGGCCGGGGGACGTTCCGAACCCGGGCCAAGGTCTCGGCCGAGCCGATCACCGCGCGCAAGACCGGGCTCGTGGTCACCGAGCTGCCGTACCTCGTAGGACCCGAGAAGGTGATCGAGAAGATCAAGGACGGGGTGAACGCGAAGAAGCTCGCCGGCATCTCCGACGTCACCGACCTGAGCGACCGCAGCAGAGGGCTTCACCTAGTGATCGGCATCAAGACCGGGTTCAGCCCGCAGGCGGTGCTTGACCAGCTCTACCGCTACACCCCGCTCGAAGACGGCTTCTCGATCAACAACGTCGCCCTCGTCGACGGCAACCCGCGCACGCTGGGGCTGCGAGAATTGCTCCAGGTGTACGTGGACCACCGCATCGAGGTGGTGACGCGGCGCTCCCGGTACCGGCTGGCGCGCAGGCGCGAGCGACTGCACTTGGTGGAAGGCCTCCTGGTTGCGATCCTCGACATCGACGAGGTCATCCAGGTCATCCGGACCAGCGACGACAGCGACCAGGCGCGCAGCCGCCTCATGCAGGTGTTCGACCTCAGCCAAGTGCAGTCCGAGTACATCCTCGAGTTGCGGTTGCGCCGACTGACGAAGTTCTCGCGCATCGAACTCGAGGCCGAGCGGGACACGTTGCTGGCAGAGATCGCCGAACTGGAGCAGATACTCGCGTCCGACGACCGCATCAAGGAGGTCGTCTCGACCGAACTCGGCAACGTCGCGGACCGGTTCGGCACGCCACGGCGCACGATGCTCACCTCCGCCGCTCCGTCGAGAGCGACTACCGGAGCAAAGGCACAGGCCGTTCTCGAGGTGGCCGATGTGCCGTGCAGCGTGTTCCTCTCCGCGACCGGGCGGCTCGTGCGAGTCGACTTGCAGCCGGATGCCGACGGAACGGTCCCGCGCATCACTCCCCCGTCTCGGCGCAGCAAGCATGACGCTGTGCGGTCCTCGGTCGTGACCACGAGTCGCTCCGAGATCGGCGCCGTCACGAATCGCGGCCGCATCGTGCGGTTCTCCCCCGTCGACCTTCCCGGCGTGCCGCCGAATTCGGTGCAGTTGGGTGCCGGGGTGCGGGCAACCGACTACATCGGCCTCACAGACCGGGGCGAACGCGTTCTGGCCGTCGTCGCGGCGGACTCGGCCGTTTCGCTGACGCTCGGCACCGCGCAGGGTGTCGTGAAGCGCGTTACCCCTGGAGACTGGGCGAACAAGCCGGAGTTCGAGGTGATTGCGCTCAAACCCGGCGACTCCGTCGTGGGCGCGGGCGAGGCATCCGACTCCGACGAGCTTGTTTTCGTGACGACGGATGCGCAGCTCCTGCGGTTCGCCGCAGCCTCCGTGCGTCCCCAGGGGCGAGGCGCCGGCGGCATGGCCGGCATCAAGCTTGCCGGCGGGGCGAGTGCGATCTCGTTCGATGTCGTGCCCCAGCAGGCTGCAGACCACGCCGTGGTCGTGACCATCGCCACGAGCGCCAGCACCCTTGCAGGCACGAACCCCGGAACCGGGAAGGTTTCGTCCTTCGCGGAGTTCCCCGCGAAGGGTCGGGCAACCGGCGGTGTACGTGCTCAGCGGTTCCTGAAGGGTGAGGACCAGATTGCCGCGGCGTGGGCGGGTGAGGCCCCCGCGCTGGCAGTCTCCGGCGACGGCACACCACGGTCGCTGCCGGAGAGCGGAGCGAAGCGCGATGCATCCGGGGTCCCGCTCGACGCCGTGATCGCGACGATCGGAGCCGCGGTGAGCTGACGCCGGTTACGCGTCTTGTGCTGCCGGTGACGTGCTGCCGGTGCTGTGCTCACGGTGATGTGCTGCCGGTGCTTCAGGTGCCGTGCTTCCGGTGCTGCCGGCTACGTGTCTGTGTGCTCCCGGCTACGTGTCTGTGTGCTCCCGGCTACGCGTCGATGCGCTCCCGACTCAGCTGGTCGCTGCTGGAGATGATGAACTCCTTGCGCGGTGCCACATCGTTGCCCATCAGCATCTCGAACACACCGGCGGCTCGCTCCACGTCGTCCAGCCGCACTCGGCGCAGGAGCCGATGGGTGCGGTCCATCGTGGTGGTTGCGAGCTGGTCGGCATCCATCTCGCCAAGACCCTTGTAACGCTGCGGCGGCTCCTGCCAGCGCTTGCCGCTCTTCTTGAGGCCCGCGAGCACCGCGTGCAGTTCCTGATCCGAATACGTGTAGACGGTCTCGTTCGGCTTCGAGCCGGGGTTCATCACGATCACGCGGTGCAGCGGCGGGACCGCCGCGAACACACGGCCGGCCTCGACCATCGGACGCATATAGCGAAAGAACAGGGTGAGAAGCAAGGTTCGAATGTGCGCGCCGTCGACATCCGCGTCGCTCATGATGATGACCTTGCCGTAGCGCGCGGCATCGAGATCGAACGTGCGGCCCGAGCCCGCTCCGATCACCTGAATGATCGAGGCGCACTCCTGATTGGAGAGCATGTCGGAGATCGATGCCTTCTGCACGTTCAGGATCTTGCCGCGAATCGGAAGAAGTGCCTGATGCTCGCTTTCTCTTGCTCGGCGTGCGGTGCCGAGCGCCGAGTCGCCCTCCACGATGAACAGTTCACTGTGCGCGACATCGGTAGAGCGGCAGTCGACCAGCTTGGAAGGCAGAGAAGAGGTCTCGAGAGCATTCTTGCGTCGCTGCGTCTCCTTGTGCGCTCTGGCCGAGATGCGCGATTTCATCTCGGAGACGACCTTGTCGAGCAGCTGCGCGGACTGCGCCTTGTCGTCGCGCTTGGACGACCCGAAACGAGCCGTCAGCCCGTCGCCGACCACCTTCGCGACGATCGCGCGCACAGCCGGCGTGCCGAGCACCTCCTTGGTCTGGCCCTCGAACTGCGGCTCGGGCAGTCTCACCGTGAGAACACCGGTGAGCCCGGCGAGGATGTCGTCCTTCTCCATCTTCTCCGTCGCCGTCACCTTCAGACGGCGCGCGTTCTGCTCGACCTGCTGACGGAAGAACTTCATCAACCCCTGGTCGAAGCCCGCCTGGTGACTGCCGCCCTTCGGTGTGGCGATGATGTTGACGAAGGTTCGAAAGACTGTGTCGTACCCGGTACCCCAGCGCAGAGCCACATCCACCTCGCACTCCCGCTGAACCTCGGTGGGCAGCATGGCGCCGTGGTCGTTCAGCACGGGTACGGTCTCCGTGAAGGTACCCGATCCGGTCAAGCGCCACGTGTCGGTGATCGCGGTGTCGGGTGCGAGATAGTCGGCGAACTCGCTGATGCCGCCGTCGTAGGTGAAGTCGGTGCGTTCGGGCACATCGGTTCGGGCATCCGTGATGCCGATCGTGAGACCGGGGACCAGGAAGGCGGTCTGGCGCGCCCGGCCGACGAGATCGTCGACGCTGAACTCGACATTCCTGCCGAAGACCTGCCGGTCGGCCCAGTAGCGGATGCGCGTGCCGGTCGCCCCCTTCGCCACCTTCCCGACGACACGCAGTTCGCTGCCCGACTCGAAGGGCGCGAACGGAGAGTTGGGGCTGGGTTCTCCGGAGTCGGCGAATACGCCGGGCTCACCGCGGTGGAACGACATGGCCCAGGTCTTGCCGGCGCGATCGACCTCGACATCGAGTCGTTCGGAGAGCGCGTTGACCACAGAGGCCCCCACTCCGTGCAGCCCCCCGGATGACGAGTACGACCCGGAGCCGAACTTGCCTCCGGCATGGAGTTTGGTGAAAACGACCTCGACGCCGGACAGTCCGGTCTTCGGCTCGATGTCTACCGGGATGCCTCGCGCCTCGTCGCGCACTTCGACGCTCTCGTCGGCATGCAGGAGTACCTCGATGCCGGAGCCGTATCCCGCAAGGGCTTCGTCGACCGAGTTGTCGATGATCTCCCAGAGGCAGTGCATGAGGCCGCGGGCGTCCGTCGAACCGATGTACATGCCGGGGCGTTTGCGGACAGCCTCCAGGCCTTCGAGCACCGAGAGGTGTCTGGCGGAGTAGTCGTTCGTCGCCACGGGGTCTCCAGTTGTCGTGTTGCGCCCGGATACCACGGGTGTGAGTACCAGGCCATCGTTCAGAATATCGAGAGCTCATCCTCGTTCCGGCCACCGACACCCGACTGTGCACGTCATCGTCGTCGACCGCCTACGCGGACAGCGAAATGGGCCCGGATGGAGCGTGCTCACGGTGTCGACGTGCTTGTATGGAGACAACCAATCGCAGGGCGTTCGGGTTTTCAGAAAGGAGCTCAGCATGTCGAACTACGCAGGTCATGTCGCCACCCCCGGTGCCGACGAGCTCCCCACGGGTCCCGCGCTGACCGCAGCAGACCGTTGCGATGCGTGCGGTGCTCAGGCGTACGTACGGGTGACCGTGAACGGCAGCGAGCTGCTGTTCTGCGCCCACCACGCCAAGAAGCACCACGAGAAGCTCGCCAGCATCGCCACGAACTGGCACGACGAGACGTCACGTCTGTTCGAAGATCAGCGCGCCTGAGAGCGCACCGGCGACCCACAGCGCCCTCCGCTTCCGCGTGAGGGCGCTTCGATCTGGGGACCCCGTTTCATCTCTGTGCTGGACTCCGTGGTTCGACTCCGTGCTCGTGTTCGGCTCGCCCGCGTCGGTGTTCGCTCGCGGGGCGCCGGTGGTCGCTCCGCATGGCGTCAGCCGCAATAGGTGCGCGGGATGCGGCGATCCACTTTGAGCACGAGCTCCTCGCCGATGGTGTCGATCGACTCCGCCCATTCGGTCGCTGTCGGTTCGCCGTCGTCGCCCGGTCCGAACAGCACCGCCTCGTCGCCGGTGGCCGCGTCGCCTGCTTGAACCGACATCCAGTCGCGCCCGATGCGGAGAACCGGATGCCTCTTCCTCCGGATACCGACGCCGACCGCACCGGTCGAGGCGTCGACCCTCGCGGCTCTGCTGCCGACAACGCTCGAAGGCACACCGTGCCACCCACCGACCGGAAGGATCGCCTCGCCATCGCGCACGTCGACGACTCGCGTGCGCAATGACATAACCGGGCTGATGCCGAGCTCCGCCTCATGCGGGCCGCCAGCGGGCGCGATGCCGTAGACGAATGCGCCGACGCGCACCAGGTCGTACCGGAATTCGGCGCGCAGAAACGACGCCGCACTCGCGGCCAGGTGCCGATATTCGGGAGCCAGCCCGACGGCTTCGGCTGAGGCGAGCGCCGAGTCGAACCGGGCGCGGGCTTGATCGTCGTCTTCGTCGGATGCTTCAGAGATGTGGCTCCACACGCCGTCGACCGAGATCCGTCCCTCCGCCTGCAGCTGGGCGGCCCTGACGACGAACGGTCGCCAGTCCTCGAAGCGCACGCCGTTCCGGTTGAGGCCCGTGTCGATCTTGAGGTGCACCCGGATCGGTCGGGCCGTCGCGGCCGATGCGGCCGCCTCGAGCACGCCGCGATCGCCGACACCGAGATCGATCCCTGCTTCGTGCGCGGCGGCCAAGTCGTCGCGAGAGCTGAGCAGCCACGCGAACACCCGTGATCTGTCGCCGACAAGGGAACGCACGCGCAGCGCCGTCTCCACATCAAGGGCGCCGATCCACCGGACACCATGCTCGACCGCTCGGGGCACCAGCACGTCGGCGCCATGGCCGTATGCATCGTTCTTGACCACGAACATCGTTTCCGCGGGGGCCACCCGTGAACGCACCGCGCGCAGGTTGGCATCGAACCGGGTGAGATCGACCCTGGCGTGCGTCAGTGGCGCAGCCACGTCCGTTCGGCTTGCACTCATCGTGTGTAGCTCCGCACCACTCGGGGGCCTATTGCTGCAGCGATCTCTACGGGATCGAACCCGGTGATCGACGCCCACTCCCTCACGCTCGGTTCCCCGGCCGCGGGGTCGCCGAGGAAGACCACTTCGTCGCCGGCGCGAACTTCCGCGTCGCCGACGTCGATCACGACCACGTCCATCGCGACACGTCCGATCACGCGGGCCTTGCATCCGCCGACGAGCACTGTCGCGTGATTGCCGAGGCTTCTGGGCACACCATCGGCGTACCCGCACGTGACCAGCGCGATGGTGCCGTCCTCGGGGGCGCGGTAGATGTAGCCGTACGAGACGCCCTCCCCGGCCAGAATGCGTTTCACCGTCATGACCTGTCCCGTCAACCGTGCCACGGGCGCGCCCGTCAGGGTGCCGTCGAGCAGCGGGATGCCGTACAGTCCCCGCCCGACCCGCACATACGCGTCGTCTGCGCCGTATCCGGCGAGCACGCCTTCGGTGCCGTGCAGGTGACCCGGCAGGCCGGGCGCGAGCGCCGCAGCTTCGCGAAGGGCCGTGGATGCCTCGTCGTGCGTCGTGCGATCATCCGCCAGCCCCATGAGTGCTACAGGCGGCAGTGCCTCGGCGATCCGATTGAACGCGGCGCGGTCATCGGGACGGATGCCACGTGGAGCACGCCCGCAGTCGATCACGATGTGCGAGCCTGACGCGCCGAGGGTTGCGGCAGCCTCGACCTCGTGCCCGGTGGCGACCGCGGCGTGCACACCGCGGCCGTTCACGGCCGCACCCGTGGCGCGAAAAGCCAGCAGCGGCGCGGTGATTCCGGCGTCCCGCAGTCGAAGCGCCTCGTCGAAATCTGCGATGGCCAGCACATCGGCTCCGGCTTCGAGACAGGCGCGGGCAATCGGAACGAGCCCATGCCCGAAACCGTCGTGATCGACGCGCGCGATGAGTCTGCGAGCGGCCAGGCGGTAGCTGCGCACGTTGGCGGCGAGCGTGTCGAGGCGGACTGAGAGGCGGCGGGAGTCTGCGGTCACGGCAGTGTGATCTTCGTCATGGACTCGATGCTCCCCGCTTCGCTTGACGGATGGGCTTGCCGGATGTACCGCTTGCGGATCGATCCGTTCACTGAATCGTCGTGAACACCGACGATACGTGGGCGCGCATGCGCTCCGCGGCGCGCTCGGCGAGCCGGTCGAACTCGGCGAGCGATGCATCCGGTGTGTAGGTGACTCTCGCGTGCCGGGCTGCTG
This sequence comes from Humibacter antri, assembly GCF_054777235.1. NCBI lineage: Bacteria > Bacillati > Actinomycetota > Actinomycetes > Micrococcales > Microbacteriaceae > Humibacter > Humibacter antri. The sequence goes on from NZ_BAAHAW010000009.1 coordinate 105,025, forward strand.
CTGCGGCGAGGCAGTCCGCCAGCCACGGATTCAGCGGGAGCAACGGACCCTGCAGCAGCGTTCCGGTGATCGTCGGTGTCTGCACACCGTCGGGGCGCGACACCGTGCCCGTCGCATCGCGCACAATCGTGGCGAACGGCGTGACGACGCCGGAGAACTCCGTCGCCTGATCCTCGAACCCGGTGACCTGCCGTGTCGCTCCGTCACCGTGGGTGACCTCCGCGATCGCGTAGCCCACGCGGCGCGCACGTCCGCGGTGCGCGGTGGCGTCGATCAAACCAATGCCATCGAGCGTGCCGGTGGCGTCTTCGATGCGGGAGCACAGGAGCTCCAGCCCGGCACCCACGGCGAAGAAGGGCACGTGTTGTGCCCACTCGGACAGCGTCGCCCTTTGTGCGCGGGCATCCTCGTGCACGCGGCGCAGTGCCGACAGCGGGCCGTTGCCGATCACGACCAGGTCCGGCTCCTGATCGAGAGCGGATCCGGTACGGTGCTCAGCGACCGTGACCGGCACACAAGAACGTTCGAGTCGTGCGCGGAGGACGTCGACGTTGCCGGCGTCGCCGGTCACGCCGAGTTCGCCGGGATACAGCTGAAGAATCCGCACTCCCGCGGAGGCGTTCGTCACTGGCGGGTCTCCAAGTCCGGGAATCCGAGGTACTTGCGCGCCAGCATCATCTGTTCGTAGTTCACGAACCACAGCTTGCGGTCATGTCTCGGTGCAGGCAGGGCGCGCATGAGTTCGATCGCCTTCTCGGGATCCGGCTCGACGGTCGTGACCGGAACACCCGCGTACGCGAGCCGAAGAGCGACCTGCCAGGCCTTCTCACCCGTGACGACGTCCACGTGATCGAGCGAGTCGAAGTCGACGTCGTAGATCCACGAGATGTCGGGTGTTCCCTCGTCGAGGGCGAACATGACCTGCTGCGGCGGGGTGCTCAGCGAGTCCAGGTTGAGCTGCAGGCTCGGCCCGTTCTTGAACATGATGAACTCGACGGACTCTTCGCCGAACGGAATGACCTCTCCCCTGCCGTACGCGGGCCGCATGCTTCCGAACGCTCGCACGACGCGGTCCGGGTCGAACCCGTCGCCCAGCACGAGGTACGCGGTGGCGGATGCGGCGGCCGCGTCTACTGCGTAGTGCAGCCCGCGCGCCGGAAGCTCCACCGACACGACATCGTCCGCGATCGCGATGGTCGCCTCGCGTGCATCGAACGACCGCACCTCGCCCAACGCGGCCGGTCGCGCTTCTGCCGCCCCGTCGCGAAAGTCGGGCGCGTTCAACAGGCCGTGTTTGCTGCTGGCGAGCACGGCGTCGGATGCCCCGAAGTACGAGACATCGGGTACCGACCTCGACCCGAGACGGGTCTGCACGTGGCTCAGCAGCGGGTCTTCACGGTTCGTGACGATGTGCTCGCTCGCCAGCACGGAGGCATCCAGCATCATGTCCGCGACGCGCTCGGTCTCGTAGAAGCGGTAGAGCTGATCCACCTGGCAGTTCAGCATGAGCACCGTGCGCGGGCTGAGCAGCCTGGCGAGGTCGACGGCGAACGCCTCATCCACCTCGAGTACAGCCACATCGGCAGGCAATCTGCCGGTCAGGCCCACCTCCGCGAGCATCGCCGAGGCGATCCCCTGGGGCAGGTTCGCACCGCTGGGATTCGTGAACACGCGAAGCCCGTGAGCGCGCAGCAACTCGGAGACCATGTGCGTGGTCGTCGACTTGCCGTTGGAGCCCAGAACGAAGACGACGCCATGGCCCCACTGCTCCGAGACGTCCTCGATGAAGCGCGGCCACACCTTGCGCACGAGGTATCCGGGGAAGGCTGAACCGCCTCCCCTCAACCGTGTGGCGAACCGCGCGAGGCGGCCGAGCAGGATTGCGAAGAATCGCCTCACGCGCGACCTACTCGAGGTAGTCGCGCAACGACTGCGACCGCGAGGGGTGCCGGAGCTTGGCCATGGTCTTCGACTCGATCTGACGGATGCGCTCACGCGTCACCCCGAACGTGTCTCCGATCTGGTCGAGCGTCTTGGGCATGCCGTCGCCGAGCCCGAATCGCATGCGGATGACGCCGGCCTCCCGCTCGGAGAGCGAGTCGAGCAGGCTCTCCAGCTGCTTCTGCAGCATGGTGAAGCCGACGGCATCCGCGGGAACGACCGCTTCGGTGTCTTCGATGAGGTCGCCGAACTCGCTATCGCCGTCCTCGCCGAGCGGCGTGTGCAGGGAGATCGGCTCCCGGCCGTACTTCTGCACCTCGACGACCTTCTCAGGGGTCATGTCGAGCTCCCGCGAAAGCTCTTCCGGCGTGGGCTCGCGACCGAGGTCCTGCAGCATCTGCCGCTGCACGCGGGCGAGCTTGTTGATGACCTCCACCATGTGCACAGGGATGCGGATGGTGCGGGCCTGGTCGGCCATCGCGCGTGTGATCGCCTGGCGGATCCACCACGTGGCGTACGTGGAGAACTTGAAGCCCTTGGTGTAGTCGAACTTTTCCACTGCGCGGATCAGGCCCAGGTTGCCCTCCTGGATCAGGTCCAGGAACTGCATGCCACGACCGGTGTAACGCTTGGCCAGCGACACCACGAGGCGCAGGTTCGCGCCGAGCAGGTGGCTCTTCGCACGCTGGCCGTCGCGGGCGACCCACCCGAGGTCGCGGCCGAGCTGCGAGCGCTTCTCCTGATCGTTCATCGCGCCGAGCTTCTCCTCGGCGAACAGGCCTGCCTCGATGCGCATCGCCAGCTCGACCTCTTCGGCCGCGTTCAGCAGTGCGACCTTGCCGATCTGCTTCAGGTAGTCCTTGACCGGGTCGGCCGTTGCGCCGGTGATCTGGGCGGAGTAGACGGGGATGTCGTCTTCTTCGTCGGCGGCACGAAGCACGATGGCGCCGGTGGGCAGAGCCTCGCCGGAATCATCGGTGGTCTCGGCAGCGGCTTCGGGCGTGGTCGTGCTCTCGGATGTCCCGCCTTCGGCCGCCTCACCCGCGGAGGCTTCGTCTACGGCTCCGCTCTCGTCCAACTCGGACGGCTCGACGTCGTCGGGCTCATCGCCATCGAGTTCACCTTCGTCGGCCGTCTTGGCGGCCGACGCCTTGCCGGATGTCTTCACCCTGCCTGCAGGCTTCGCCGCGGAAGTCTTCGCAGTGCTCTTGGACGTCGCTGCCGTGTTCCTGGCGGACGCCGTCTCGAGTGCCACGGCCTTGGCCGTCTCGGCGTCGGTCGTGGGCTCCTCTACCGTACGGGTGTCAGCGGTTTTGGCTGCCATGGAGTTCACCTTCCAGCCCTCTCGTGCGGCACGCGGTGCGGTACTGATCGAGGGGGTGCGGGTCGCTTGCGGACACTATGAGGACCCATGTCAAGTCCGGAAGCTATGCCCACTACTCGCTGTCGGCTCTCAGCCGATCGTGCAGGTGGTGCAATCCGAAGATGAACGGGTCCAATCATCGATTATTGCACGAATGCGAAGCACTCAGCGCCGCCCAGCCATGACCATCCGGAAGGCTCCACGGTGACGAGGATTCCAACGCGCACTAGGTTCAACTGACCCGCATCCCTGGCTATTCCCTTTTGCGACCATCCATTCCCGGCTATCTCCCTGCCATCTCCATGGACGGTGGGCACCGGCCCACCAGCACTCATCAGCGCCGCCGCGGCGCTCTCGGCTGATCCATGCCGATGTGGATGCGCGTGCGCTTGCGTTCCCGCACGATGAAGAAGATGCCGATGAGCCACAACGGCACCTGGGTGAGGAACGCGATGCGGAACGCGTCGAGGCTGTACGTCGACGGGGTGCCCGCGCCCTGCAGGTCCAATGTCGCACCGATCAGGAAGATCGCGATGAGCCCAGCGAGGAACGCTCCGGTGTTCGTGATGCCGGTGGCCGTGCTGAGTCGATGGCCGGGATTGAACGTGCGGGCGTGGTCGAACGCGATCATCGACGCCGGGCCTCCGGACCCGACGGCGACTGCGAGCAGCAGCAACAGCCATACAGGTGCCGGCGTCGGCCACGCGATCACGACCAGCCACATCACGAGCTGAGCGAAGACCGACGGCAGCACCAGCGCGCGGGAACGCGAGTTCGGCAGCCGACCCGAGAGCGCGCCGAGCACCGGACCGAGCACCATCCCCACGACGACGTAGACCGTCGTGACGCCCGCGGCCGCCGGCGCGCTGAGTCCTTCGCCGGCTGTGAGGAACGGAACACCCCAGAGCAAGATGAACGCGTTGCCCGCGAACGCCGTGGTGAAGTGCGACCAGAACGCCAACCGGGTGCCGGGATGCGACCACGCTGCACGGAATCCGACGCGCGTGTCTGCGGCCGACGTCACAACGTGTACTGCTCCCGTTCTCGTGTCGACGGAGATGTCGCCGGCGACATCCGGCGGGTGGTTGCGAATGAGCGCGAACACGAGAACGGCGAAGAGGAGACAGAGGCCGGCGACAGAGCCGAAGGCGATGGACCAGGTCGTCGCATGCACGAGCGCCGCGAGCGGGATGAGCGCGAGCAGCTGTCCGGAAAGGCCCACCAGGCCGGTCAACTGCACCATCAGCGAGTTGCGTTGTGCTGGGAACCACGTGGCCATGAGACGGACGACACTCGGGAAGACCGCTGCATCGCCCGCGCCGATCACCATGCGGGCGAGGATGGCGATTCCCACGTTGGGCGAGACTGCCATGAGCAATTGACCGATGGCCATCAACACCATGCCGGCCGTGATGATCGGTCGACTCCCGAGGCGGTCGAGAAGGATGCCGATCGGCAGCTGCATGGCGCCATACACGGCGAGCTGCAGCACGGCGAACATCGAAAGCGTCGACGCATCAGCGGAGAACCGATGGGCGGCATCCGTGCCGACGGCCGCGAGCGAGGTGCGGTTCGCGACCGAAAGCATGTATGCGGCGACGCCGATGCCCCAGATCAGCCACGCTCGCCACGATTGCGTGCTGGATGGCGAGGTGGCGGGCAAGCAGGGATCCGATCGGCGAAACGAGCGCCGACCAGCCTACTCGGCCCTGATGCGACTGGACTTCGTCAAGCGTCTTCGTCGCCGCGGCGACGATATGCGAGGAAGTTCTCCAACTCTGCCGCGATCTCGTCGGCCGAGGGCAGGGCGCCGTCGATGTGGGTGAGCGGGGACTTGAGCGGGCTGTCCTGCATGTAGGCGTCGTGCCGTTGCTCAAGCGCACCGACCAAGCGCTCCAGCTCCGGGTTGCCGGCCACCTGCTCGTCGATATTCGCGACGAACTCCTTGTCGTTCTCGCGCAGCTTGTCGGTCGGGAAGATCAGGCCGGTCGCTGAACTGATGTTCGAGATGGCGGCGACTGCAGCAGCGGGGTACTCGGTGTCACCCAGGTAGTGCGGCACGAGCAGCACGAATCCGATGGTGGATGCGCCGACCTCTTGCAGCCGATACTCGATCAGGTGCATCGCTGTGGCGGGGGCCTGCGTGGTCGGACGCCACACGGACATGGCGTCGGCGAGACCCTCGCGATTTCCGCTCACCGTCACACCGATGGGACGCGTGTGCGGTACGGGCATCGGGATCGAGTGCACCCAGATCGTGGAACGCACCTTGAGCAGCGACACGAGGTCGAGAACGGCGCTGCTGAACCGCTCCCACTTGAAGTCCGGCTCGTATCCGGTGAGCAGTAGGAACCGCTGACCGACCTCGTCGCGCATGAGATAGAGGCTCAATTGCGCCGGCCGATAGTCGGTCAGATGGTCTTGCTCGAAGGTGATGATCGGGCGACGGGCGCGGTAATCGAGCAGGGCGTCCGAGTCGAACCGAGCGATCTCCTCGGCGTCGAGCGTCTCGAGCAGGTAGGAGTTCAATTGCGAAACGGCGCCGCCCGCATCGGCGAAGCCGGTGAGGGCTGCGACCAGGTAGAGCCCGGTCGGCACGGTGTCGAGCGCCGTCCGGACGTCGTAGAGCTCACGCGGATCCTGCATGAAATCCATGCTAGCCAGCGGGTCCCGGCCGGCCCGGCGGGTCGCGCAAGCCCGTAGCGAACACGCGTCGATCGGCGCCGTACGATTCGTTCCATGTCTTCGTCCAGCACCTCGGCGCACTCGTCCTCCGCACCGCAGCTCCCGTTCTCGGCCGTTCGACTCCACCTCGTCGATGAGCGACCGGCAGCCGCAGTCGGCGATGCGCTCGTGCTGTTCGTGCGTGCGGGCAAGGAGGGACCTGAACTGCTCGGGCATGGCGGGCACGACGAACTGCTCGGTCAGCTGAAGGTCACCGGCGCATCGGATCAGCTGGTGCGGGTCCCGGCCGGCATCATCGACGAACTGCCGGTGGTTCTTGTGGGCCTGGGCTCCGAGGTCACCGAGAGCACACTTCGCGCGGCTGCCGGAACGGCGGCTCGCCTGTCGACCGGAGACCGGCGCCTCGTCGTCGAAGCGCCCTTCACGCACGCTGAGGCGATCGATGGGGCCGCAACGGATTCTGGTCGGAAGGCCGGTGCCGCAACCGATAGCCGTCTCGCAGCGCTCCTGGAGGGCGCAGCGCTCGGCGGCTACGTGTACGAGGGCCGGCCACGCAGCGATGGCGATCGCCCGCCGGCGTCGGAGGCGCTCGTCATCGGATCATCGCCTGCGTCCGAAGCGCTCGAGCACCGTGCGACGGTGCTCGCCGGGTCGGTGTGCCTGGCCAGGGAGCTGGTGAACACTCCGCCTTCGGCGCAGAGCCCCGATGAACTCGCCCGTGCGGCTGTGGCGGCGGCGTCCGGGCTCCCCATCGATGTGCGCGTGTGGACCGAGACGGAACTCGCAGACGACGGTTTCGGCGGCATCCTCGGTGTTGGCAGCGGGTCGACCCGGCCGCCTCGGCTTGTGCGCCTCGATTACGCACCCGCTGCTGCGACCGCGCATGTCGCTTTCGTCGGCAAAGGGATCACCTTCGACACTGGTGGCCTCTCGCTCAAGCCGCCTGCCTCGATGGTGGGCATGAAGTACGACATGGCTGGCGCGGCATCCGTGCTCGCCGTGGTGATTGCGGCCGCTCGCCTGCAGCTGCCGGTGCACGTCACCGGCTGGATGTGCATCGCTGAGAACATGCCGTCGGGATCAGCCATCCGGCCGAACGATGTGCTGACGATTCGAGGCGGTACCCGCGTCGAAGTGCTCAACACGGATGCCGAGGGCAGGCTCGTGCTTGCCGACGGACTTCGGGCGGCGACGGAGGAGCATCCGGATGTCGTCATCGACATCGCGACGCTCACCGGTGCCGAGGTCGTCGCGCTCGGCACCAGGTATTCGGCGGCCATGGGCGACGAGCGCGTGGTGAAGCGCGTGACGGATGCCGCGGAGCGTGCTGGTGAGCTCGTGTGGCCGATGCCTCTGCCGTCGGAGCTTCGCGCGCGGCTGCGGTCGGAGGTTGCAGATCTGACGAATGCGACGCCCGGCAACAGTGCGGCAGGCATGCTGCTGGCCGGCGTCTTCCTCCGCGAGTTCGTAGGCAAGTCATCGGACGAGCCGGACGCGCCCGCCGTCGCGTGGGCTCATCTGGACATCGCCGGTTCCGCTCAGAACGACGGCACGCCGTACGGTTACAACCCGAAGGGTGCGACGGGTGTGCTGGTTCGCACGCTGGTCGGGCTGACCGAAGACTTCGCAGCTCGGTAGTAGGGTCGTATGGGCAGGAACGCCTGCCCATACAACGGCGCCTTGCAACCGATACGCACGCTCGCATGGTGCCGTTCACCATCCCGACCCGAGGAGTGAATGGGTGTCTGAGCAGAACTTCGACATCGTTGTTCTGGGAGGCGGGAGCGGAGGCTACGCGGCGGCATTGCGCGCGAGCGAACTCGGCTTCTCCGTCGCCTTGATCGAAAAGGACAAGGTCGGAGGGACCTGCCTGCATAGGGGATGCATCCCCACGAAGGCGCTCCTGCACTCCGCCGAGGTCGCCGACTCCGCGCGCGATGCGGCCAAGTTCGGTGTGAAGACTGCGCTCGAGGGCATCGACATCGAGGCGGTGACGACGTACCGCGAGGGCATCGTCGCGAAGAAGTACAAGGGTCTCCAGGGGCTCGTCAAGGCGCGTGGTATCACCCTGATCGAGGGCGAGGGGCGACTCGTCGCACCGAAGACGGTGCGCGTCGGCGACGTGGACTACGCAGGCGAGCACGTGATTCTCGCCACGGGCTCGTACTCCCGTTCGCTGCCCGGGCTCGAGATCGGCGGCCGCGTGATCACGAGCGAGCAGGCGCTGCAGCTCGACTTCGTGCCGAAGAAGGTCGCCGTGCTGGGCGGCGGCGTGATCGGTGTCGAGTTCGCGAGTGTGTGGAAGTCGTTCGGCGCGGAGGTCGCGATCATCGAGGCGCTCCCCCACCTCGTGCCGAACGAGGACGAGTCCATCAGCAAGTCGCTCGAGCGCGCGTTCCGCAGGCGCGGCATTGATTTTCGGCTCGGCGTGCGTTTCCAGGGCGTTACCCAGAACGACGATGGCGTGGTCATCACGCTCGAGAACGGTGACACAGTGGATGCGGAGCTCCTGCTCGTCGCCGTCGGTCGCGGTCCGGTGACCGCCGGCCTGGGCTACGAGGAGGCCGGCGTCACCGTCGACCGTGGCTTCGTCATCACGGACGAACGGCTCCGAACCGGTGTGGACGGGGTCTACGCGGTCGGTGACATCGTGCCCGGACTGCAGCTTGCCCACCGCGGATTCCAGCAGGGCATCTTCGTCGCCGAGGAGATCGCGGGTCTGAACCCGATCGTGGTCGACGATGTGAACATCCCGAAGGTCACGTACTGCGACCCGGAGGTCGCCTCGATCGGTCTCAGCCAGGCGAAGGCGGAGGCGGAGTACGGCACGGAGAACGTCACCTCCTACGACTACAGCCTGGCCGGCAACGGCAAGAGCGAGATCATCGGTACGAGCGGATCCGTCAAGGTCGTGAGGGTCAACGAGGGGCCGGTGGTCGGTGTGCACATGATCGGCGCGCGCGTCGGTGAACTCATCGGCGAGGCGCAGCTGGCCGTGAACTGGGAGGCATACCCGGAAGACATCGCGCCGTTCATCCACGCGCACCCCACGCAGAACGAGTCGCTGGGTGAGGCCTTCCTCTACCTTGCGGGCAAGCCGCTGCACACCCTCTAGAGGCGATTGAGGGAGGGGCGTGCGAGCGTGCTCGTGCGTCCGATCCGATTGGACCGCTGAGCGGCGATGCCGCGATAGTTCCCGCGGCGCACCCGAGCCACTGCAATAAGCTTTCGTAACGAATCGCATTCCTGAAGGAGACTTACTCATGAGCGAATCCGTCAGCCTCCCGGCACTCGGTGAGAGTGTCACGGAAGGCACGGTCACCCGCTGGCTCAAGCAGGTGGGCGACCGCGTCGAGGTCGACGAGCCCCTGCTCGAGGTGTCGACCGACAAGGTCGACACCGAGATTCCGTCGCCCGTCGCCGGCGTCGTGGAGCAGATCCTCGTGCAGGAGGACGAGACCGTCGAGGTCGGGACCGCGCTCGTGACCATCGGAGACGGCTCAGGCGCGGGCGCCGGGGCACCGGCACCTGAAGCAGCGACCCCCGTTGAGCAGCCCGCCGCTCCCGTTGAGCAGACTGCTGCTCCCGTTGAGCAGACTGCTGCTCTCGTTGAGCAGACTGCTGCTCTCGTTGAGCAGCCCGCACCGGAGCCTGTGCAGGAGTCGCAGGTGTCCGAGCAGGCCGAGGTGCCGTCGACCGTGGTGGAGACGCCCGCGCCGGCTCCGGCTCTCGTCGAACAGGCACCGGTTCCGCAACAGCTGGCCCCCGCCACCGAGGAGCCGGCTCCTGCCGCAGCGCCGGCCACGGCGGCGAGCGCCGCAGCGCCCGCTGCCGCCGTGACTGCGCCCGAAGCAGTGCCGACGCCACAGGGATCCGGGTCTCACGCCGGATCGGGTTACGTCACGCCGATCGTGCGCAAGCTCGCGAACGAGCAGGGCGTGGATTTGACGACAGTGACCGGCACGGGTGTCGGCGGGCGCATCCGCAAGGAGGACGTGCTGAGCGCTGGAAGAGGCGGGGCCGCTACTCCTGCGGCAGCGGCGAGTACGAAGCTCGAGACCTCGCCGTTGCGGGGAACCGTTCAGCCGATGTCGCGCCTTCGTAAGGTCGTCGCCGACCGCGCTGTCGTGTCCATGCAGAACTCCGCGCAGCTCACCACCGTCGTCGAGGTGGACGTGACCAAGGTCGCTGCGCTGCGCAACCGTGTGAAGGGCGATTTCGAGAACGTCACCGGAACGAAGCTGTCGTTCCTGCCGTTCTTCACGCTGGCCGCCGCCGAGGCGCTGAAGGCGTACCCCGTCATCAACGCGACCGTCGACGGCGAGAACATCGTCTACCCGGACCACGAGAACATCTCCATCGCCGTCGACACCGAACGCGGACTGCTTACGCCGGTCGTGCGTAGCGCCAGCGATCTTGACATCGCCCAGCTCTCGAAGCAGATCGCGGACCTCGCTCAGCGCACCCGTGACAACAAGTTGAAGCCGGACGAGCTCGCTGGTGGCACGTTCACCGTCACGAACACCGGCTCGCGCGGTGCACTGTTCGACACTCCGCTGGTCTTCCTGCCGCAGGTGGCGATTCTCGGCACCGGCATCGTCTCGAAGAAGCCGGTCGTGGTGCACGCCGACGGCACCGACTCCATCGCGATCCGTTCCACCGTCTACCTCGCGTTGTCGTACGATCACCGCATCGTCGACGGTGCGGATGCTGCGCGGTTCCTCGTCGCGGTGAAGAACCGTCTGGAAGAGGGGGCTTTCGACGCCGACCTCGGCGTCTGAGAACGGACACGCGCCTTAGCTCTCGAACAACGCGCGAAGACGCCAGCCGGCTTCGGTCTTGATCAGCAAGGCCGAAGCCGGCTTCGTCGTCTCGTCCGTCGGCGCCACCGAGACGACGGCAACGTCGCCCATGGTCTCGGTCAGCGACAACTGATCGAGCTCCGGCACCGGTCGCCCCATCTGACCGCCTGCGATCAGTGCCCGGTCGGCCGCGAACAGAGGCGAGTCGGCCTGATCGACGGCGGTCAGACATCCGTTGTCGCCGTTCTCCAGACAGGAACGGCGGGACTGGAGCAGATGGAAGGCGGCGTGCACCGGGTCGTCGTCGCCGGTCGGCAGTGTCCCCGGATTCGTGGGAATGCTCATCGGGTGGACAGGTGACGGAACCGGCGAGGGCGCTCCGGTCGTCGCGCGTGCCGGAGGAGTCGACCTGGGCGCCTCCGCGTGCCCTGCCGATGTGCTCGGCAGGGCGAGCAGCGCCACGATTGTCAGGGTGACCGCGCCGCATGAACCGATCAGAACGGGTCTGCTGCGCCCGCTCAGGAGACGACGTAACCGGCCGGAGACCGCAGCCATGACGCCGTGCTCCATGGCGTGAGCCAGCATTCCGATGACGCGTCGCGCCATCGCGGTGGTTTTCGGCACCTCGTCGGGCACACCGCGAGTGAGCTGAGACAGGCCTTCTCGACCGGTTCGAGTCTGAGGAGCTGCGTCACCGACGGGGGTGCCGAGCGTCGCCTCGGCCGAGTGCGGCCCACGCGACCGTGCGGTCGTCGGGTGAGAGCTCGTACCCATCGTGAGCGGCGCGGGCGGCCCTAAAGCGAACAGTGCTCGTTCGGCCTCGTCCACAGCGGCGGCCTCGGCCGCGCCCTCGGCGTGGAGCCGACCCATCGGTATACGAACTCGTTCCATCTCGTCGGGATCGATCGTCTCGGCGCGGCTGAGGATCGCGTCCAGCACCGTCACGCACCTTTCCCAGTCCGCAGTCATCTCTGCCGGAGTCGCAGGGATGGCGGATCCGAAGCCGAGCAGCACCGGACATCCGCTCTCGTCGAAACGGATGCTCGACGCCGCGAGATTCCCGTGCGCCCACCCCGCCTGATGGACGGCTCGTATGCCGCGCAACACTGAAACGGCCGCAGTGACGACTTCGCCCGTGTCGAGGAAGGTGCGATCCCGCAGCCAGTCCGAGAGCGTGCGCCCGGACAGTCTCTCCAGCACGATGCACATGGGCCGGTCGGGCGCGGACGAGACGTCAACGACCGCCACCACATGCGGCGAGGCGGCTCCGCTGAGGCAGGCGACCTCGTTGGCGACCCGCGCCGCCTCGGTGTCGTCGGCGTAGGCCTTCACGACCACCTGGCCGCTGTCGCCGGACGCCAGGTACGCGACGCAGTGCTCGCCGCGACCGATCGTGCGCAGCAGTCGATATCCGCCGAGCTCGCTCCAGACGGCGGCGGCGTGATCGCGTTCCATCGTCGAGTCGGGCGAAGCATCACGGTGCCTGCGTCTCTTGCCTGCCATGGGTGTCAGCATGGCCTCGCCGCAGTCTCCACCCGACGTTGTGCAGCCTCTCTGTGAGGCGCTGACCGCGAGTGCGGGATGGGGAGGAGGAGAGCGCTCAGAGGCGATCGAGGGTCGGCCCGGCGAGCTTGCTCGCGTGGGCGGATCCGATGGAGTCTGTGAGCGGCAACGCCGCGATAGACTCGACCGGTGATCGACTACGTCGTCACGGGGCTAAGCGCCAACTCCGTGCCGTATCTCGACGCTCTCGACCAGCAACGTGCCGTGCACGCTGCTGTCGTCGACGGGCGGGCGCCAGACACCGTCATCCTGCTCGAGCACGATTCCGTGTACACGGCGGGCAAACGAACCGAACCGGACGAACGTCCTTCGGACGGCACTCCGGTCATCGATGTGGACCGCGGGGGCAAGATCACCTGGCACGGCCCCGGTCAGCTCGTCGGGTATCCGATCCTGCGTCTCGCCGAGCCGGTCGACGTCGTCGGCTACGTGCGACGGCTGGAAGGGATGCTCATCGACGTGCTCGCCGACCTCGGCGTCGCCGGGCACCGTGTCGAGGGCCGCAGCGGAGTGTGGGTGTCGACCGACGGGCCGGACGCGAAGATCGCGGCCATCGGCATCCGCGTCGCCTCCGGCGTCACCATGCACGGATTCGCCCTGAACTGCAGCAATGACCTGGAGCCGTACCAGCACATCGTGGCGTGCGGCATCCGCGATGCCGGAGTCACGACGATCTCTCGCGAGCTGGGTCGCCCCGTGACGCCTCAGGAGGCCGCTCCCCTGGTGCGCGCGCACTTCGACTCCGTCATCGGAGTCGCCGCATGAACGCCGCACCCGACGGGCGAAGGCTGTTGCGACTGGAGACCCGCAACACACAGACGCCGATCGAGCGCAAACCGGAGTGGATCAAGACCCGCGCGCGCATGGGACCGGAATACACGCAACTCCAGGGCCTGGTGAAGTCCGAGGGGCTGCACACGGTGTGCCAGGAAGCTGGCTGCCCCAACATCTACGAGTGCTGGGAGGACCGCGAGGCCACGTTCCTCATCGGGGGGAGCCAGTGCACGCGGCGGTGCGACTTCTGCCAGATCGACACGGGCAAGCCTGCCGACTTCGACACCGACGAGCCGCGCCGAGTCGGCGACACCGTGGCGCGCATGGGGTTGCGGTATGCGACGGTGACCGGCGTGGCGCGGGACGACCTCGTCGACGAAGGATCCTGGCTGTACGCGGAGACGATCCGGCAGATCCACCGCCAGGCTCCTGGCACGGGGGTCGAGATCCTGGTACCGGACTTCTCCGGGCAGAGTGAACATCTGCGCCGGGTGTTCGATGCAGAACCCGAGGTGTTCGCGCACAACGTGGAGACCGTGCCGCGGCTGTTCAGGCGCATTCGGCCGGCCTTCCGCTACGAGCGGTCGCTTGATGTCATCACCCAGGCGCGTGACGCCGGCATGATCACGAAGTCCAACCTCATCCTCGGCATGGGCGAGGAACGCGACGAGGTGAGCGACGCGTTGCGCCACCTGCACGACGCCGGAACCGACATCCTGACGATCACGCAGTACCTGCGGCCGAGTCCCAGGCACCTGCCGGTCGCGCGCTGGGTCAGGCCGGAGGAGTTCGTCGAGCTCAAGGCGGAGGCGGAGGCCGTCGGATTCCTCGGCGTGCTCGCCGGCCCGTTGGTGCGCTCGTCGTACCGCGCCGGCCGGTTGTGGGCACAGTCGATGACGGCGAAGGGACGCACGATCCCGGCACACCTGAACGCGCTGGCGGATGCCTCGCTCGGCTTCGCTCAGGCAGTCGGCTGAGCTTGCCGAACCGGCGCCGTCGGCCGCATTCCGTGCCGTGCTGAGCCGGTATCCTGGACACCATGGCACGTAAGGACACCGCAGCGACGAAGGAACCCGGCCGCATCAAGCAGATGTGGCAGGTCTTCCAGATGACCCGCCGCTACGACTCGCGCGCTCAGTGGTACATGCTGGGCACGCTGCTGCTCGGCGCCGCGATCGGCGTGGTGCTCGCGTTCACGCTCACCGGCGGCAATGTGTTCTCGCTCGTGCTGTGGATCGTGGCCGGCGTGCTCCTGGGTGCGCTTGGTGCCATCATCGTTCTCGGCCGGCGGGCCGAACGCGCCGCCTACTCGCAGATCGAGGGCCAGCCAGGTGCGGTCGGCGCTGTGCTGCGAAGCTCGCTCAAACGCTCCTGGAGAGGCAGCGAGATGCCGGTGGCCGTGAACGGTCGCACGCGCGACGCGGTCTACCGGGCGGTCGGCCGCGGCGGCATCGTGCTGATCGGCGAGGGCCCTGCGACCCGTACCCGCAAGATGGTCGAGGACGAACGGCGCAAGATCGCCCGCATCGTGCCGAACGTGCCGATCAACGTGTTCAATGTCGGCCCGGATCCGGATGCCGTCCCGTTGCACAAACTCGCTGGCCGGATGGCCAAGATCAAGGCGGCGCTGACGAAGCCCGAGGTGCTCGCGGTCGACAATCGGCTTGGTTCGCTGGGGACCCAGATGCCCATTCCGAAGGGCGTCGACCCGTTGAAGGTGCGCCCGCAGCGCGCTCGCTGAGCACACGCCGACCGGCGCGCTGTCACGACTCAGCCGGGGGCGTTGTCACGCGCGCAGCAGTGCTGTGCCCGCGACCTTGTCGTGGAAACCGCGTTGGTCGGAGTCCCATACGAGCGCCGGGATCACGACGCAGAGCAGCACGGTGCGCACGAGCGGGCGCCAGATCCCGACCCAGCTTCCGTTCAACGCCACGAGGCGCAAGCCCAGGACGCGGTGTCCGATGCTTCCGCCGATCGTCGGGATGAACACGTACTGCAGCACAGCGAAGATGCCGAGAGTCGCCCAGCTGTCGTAATGGAAGAAGGCGAAGGAGAGCACGCTGGCGATCGCCCAGTCGACGATCAGAGCGAGGATGCGCCGCCCGGGTCGCGCGATCGATCCGGATCCGGTCTCGGGAAACCCGAGCCGCTCACCCGGGTAGTTGCTCGGTGCTAGGTCGCCGAACCGGCGCGGAGTGGTGGAGCTGGGCACCGGGCGAGCTTATCGCCGTCGGCTGCGTAACATCCCCGAAACAATCGCGATACGGTGGGGAAATCGCCGCCCCATAGCCTTTCACCGGCTGCTCGCGCAGCGCGATCCGCCTCCCGTCACCTTCTTGGAGAAACCACATGTTCAGTGATTCGTCCGAGGTGCTCAAGTTCATCAAGGACACGGACGTCAAATTCCTCGACATCCGGTTCACCGATCTCCCCGGTGTGCAGCAGCACTTCAATATTCCCGCCTCTACCGTCGATGAGGACTTCTTCTCGGTCGGGCAGCTCTTCGATGGCTCGTCGATCCGCGGATTCGCGTCGATCCACGAGTCCGACATGCAGCTGATCCCCGACGTCTCCACCGCATACGTCGACCCGTTCCGGGCGGAGCGGACGCTGGTGATGGTGTTCGACATCTTCAATCCGCGTAACGGCGAGGTGTACGGCAAGGACCCGCGCCAGGTCGCGAAGAAGGCAGAGAAGTACCTCGCGTCCACGGGTATCGCCGACACGGCGTTCTTCGCTCCGGAAGCCGAGTTCTACATCTTCGACGACGTGCGATACGAGGTGAAGCAGAACACCGCGTACCACTTCGTGGATTCCGAGGAGGCGGCCTGGAACAGCGGCCGCGCCGAAGAGGGCGGAAACCTCGCCAACAAGACCCCGTACAAGGGCGGTTACTTTCCCGTCTCCCCCGTCGACAAGCAGGCGGATCTGCGTGACGACATCTCGCTGAAGCTCATCGACGCCGGCCTGATTCTCGAACGCGCCCACCACGAGGTCGGTACCGGCGGACAGGCGGAGATTAACTACCGCTTCGACACGATGGTGCACGCGGCCGACGACATCCTCAAGTTCAAGTACATCGTCAAGAACACGGCCGAGCAGTGGGGGAAGACCGCCACGTTCATGCCGAAGCCGCTGTTCGGCGACAACGGCTCCGGGATGCACACACACCAGTCGCTGTGGAACGAGGGCAAGCCGCTGTTCTACGACGAGGCAGGATACGGCGGGCTCTCCGATCTCGCTCGCTGGTACATCGGCGGTCTGCTCAAGCACGCGGCGAGCGTGCTGGCGTTCACGAACCCGACGGTCAACTCGTACCACCGCCTGGTCCCCGGCTTCGAGGCTCCCGTCAACCTGGTGTACTCGGCAGGCAACCGTTCGGCCGCCATCCGCATCCCGATCACTGGCACGAATCCGAAGGCCAAGCGCATCGAGTTCCGCGCTCCGGATGCCTCGGGCAACCCGTACCTCGCCTTCGCCGCTCAGCTGATGGCCGGCATCGACGGTATCCGCAACCGCATCGAGCCGCACGAGCCGGTCGACAAAGACCTTTACGAGCTGCCGCCCGAGGAGGCAAAGGCCATCCCGCAGGTGCCGGGAACGCTGGATGCCGTGCTCGACGCTCTCGAGGCCGACCACGACTTCCTCACCGCGGGCAACGTGTTCACGCCGGAACTCATCGAGACCTGGATCGACTACAAGCGCGAGAAGGAGATCAAGCCCCTCGCGCAGCGTCCGCACCCGTTCGAGTTCGAGCTCTACTACGGCGTCTGATCGCTCGAGGAGTGAGACGAAGCGGGCCGGCCCTCGGGACGGCCCGCTTCGTCGTCTGAGCCCGCATGGCGGTGGGATGGACAAACTCGACCGCCGGGAAGCACTTCGTCGCCCAGCTCAGGAATCGTAGAAGTTGCGCTCGAACACGGCGCGCGCGCGTCTCGTGACGGCGAGGTACTCCTCTTCCAGGGCGCTCGCCGATCCGCGGGGGTATCCGAGCAGGCGCGCGACCCCGTCCAGCGCCATTCGTTCCGACGGCAACAGGTCGGACGTCTTGTTCGCCCAGAGTGTGACGGCGCTGCGCGCCCTGGATGCGAGCATCCACGCCTCGCGCAGGCGGTCGGCATCCGTCGATTCCAGGAATCCGAGCTCGACCGATGCGGCGAGAGCGTCGAGCGTCGAAGTGGTGCGCAGGGCCGGCGATGCCGAGGCATGCTGCAGCTGCTGAAGCTGCACCAGCCACTCCACGTCGCTGAGCGAGCCTCGGCCCAGCTTCAGATGCCTGGCAGGGTCGGCACCCTGCGGTAAGCGCTCGTTCTCCACGCGCGCCTTGATGCGCTTCACCTCACGCACGTCGCGTTCGGAGATTGAAGACGGGTACCGCACCGAATCGGTCAACCGCTGGAACTCGGCGAGCAGGCTGTCATCGCCCGCGATCCCCCGCGCCCGCAAGAGCGCCTGCGCCTCCCAGGTGAGCGACCACCGCTGGTAGTACGCATGGTAGGAGTCCAGAGACCGGGCGGGCGTGCCGTTCTTGCCCTCCGGCCGCAGGTCCAGGTCGAGCTCGAACGGCAGTTGTGTGTCGTCGGTGAGCCGGTTGAGCTCGGAGACGATCGATAGTGCCGCCGGGTGCACGGCGGCTGTCTGAACCCCATCGTGCGGGCTGAAGACAAAGATGACGTCGGCATCCGACCCGAAACCCAGTTCCCTGCCACCGAACCGCCCCATGGCGATCACGGCGAACTCCATCGGTGCCGGCGTGTCGGCACGGATCGCAGACAGGATGCCCGTGATCGTCACCTCGGTGATGTCGGTGAGGCCGACGGCGAGCTCGGTGACGTTCGCGACGCCGAGGATGCCGGCGAACGCGAGCCTCAACACCTCGCGGCGGCGCACAGCGCGGATCGCCTTGGCCGCGGCGTCAGGGGTCTCGTGCCGGTCGAGGATCGCCGCGACCTCGTCGTCGAGTGCGGCGCGCGACCTGGCGCGCAGGTCTTCGTCGTCGTCGAGCCACGCCACGCTCTCCGGGATGAGTCCGAGCAACTCGCCGGCGAACCGGGACCCTGACAGCACGCGTGTCAGCCGCTCCGCAGCACCCGAGGAGTCGCGGAGCATGCGCAGGAACCAGTGCGTTCCGCCGAGATCCTCACTCAGCCGACGGAAGGCGAGCAGCCCGTAATCGGGGTCGGCGCCGTCTGCGAACCACTGCAGCATCACCGGCAGCAGGGTGCGCTGGATGGCCGCGCGGCGCGAGACGCCCGTCGTCAAAGCGGCGATGTGCCGCAACGCTCCCTGTGGGTCGATGAAGCCGATGGCGGCCAGGCGTGCCTGCGCCTGTTCGTTCGTCAGTGCGTGCTCGCCGGTGAGCGCGCCTTCGTCTCCGGGCAGCGCGGCCACCGCGGCGAGCAGCGGACGGTAGAAGAGGCGCTCGTGCAGGCCGCGTACCCGGCGCTTGACGGCGACCCAGGCATCGGTGAGCTCGCCTGCACCCGCGGCGATGCCGGTAGACCTCGCGAGCACGCGCAGCCGGTGCTCGTCGCGCGGCATGAGGTGGGTGCGGCGAAGCTCGGAGAGCTGGATGCGGTGCTCGAGCAGACGCAGAACGCGGTAGTCCCGCGCGAACTCGGCGGCCTCGGCACGCCCGATGTAGCCGGCGGCGGCAAGGGCGTCGAGGGCGGGCAACGTGCCCGCGACTCGGACCGAGGGATCGGTGTGGCCGTGCACCAGCTGCAGCAGCTGCACCGTGAACTCGATGTCGCGCAATCCGCCGGGTCCGAGCTTCAGCTGTCGATCGACTTCGTCGGCAGGGATGTTCGCAGTCACCCGCTCACGCATGCGCTGCACGGACTCGACGAAGTTCTCCCGCTCGGCGCTCGACCAGACGAATGGTGCGAGGGCCTCCGTGTAGCGGCGCCCGAGCGCCTGGTCTCCTGCTATCGGTCGGGCCTTCAGCTGTGCCTGGAATTCCCAGCCTTGCGCCCAGCGGTCGTAGTAGGCGAGGTGTGATTCGAGCGTGCGCACCAGCACCCCGTCCTTGCCCTCCGGGCGAAGGTTGGCGTCCACCTCCCAGAGCGGCGGCTCGATCGCGAACTCGTCGATTCCGCGCATGGTCAGCGTCGCCAACCGGTTGCCGATGTCCACAGCCCTGGCGGCCGAGACTCCGGCGGCCTCGTCGCCCTCGACCACGAATATGACGTCGACGTCGCTCAGGTAGTTGAGTTCCTCGGCCCCGGTCTTTCCCATGCCGATCACCGCGAGCTTCGTGCCCGCGACATCCGCAGCGGGGAAGGTTCCCGGACCGGTGCCGCCCGCCATGGCCCTGGCGATCGCGAGCGAGGCGTCGAGAGCGGCGCCGGCGAGGGCGGCGAGCGTACGTGCGATCGCCCCGAGCCCGTCGACGGGGTCGCTCTGCTGCAGGTCGAAGGCCGCGATCTCGGTGAGGCGGGTGCGGTAGCGGGCGCGCAGGGCGATCCAGGCGTCCTCCCCTGAGACGGATGCCACCCCGTTGCGTGCTCCTACCGACTGCAGCAGGTCGCCGCGCAGTTCCTCCTCCGTGGGGAGCCGGCCGGTGGGACTGCTCAGAACACTCAACGCCTCGGGGCGGCGCATCAGAAACTCGGCGAGCCCGCTGGATGCCCCGAGCACTTGCAGAAGCCGATGGAGGGCATCCGCGTCGTGGAAAAGGGCGGTGGTCTCGTCAGGGCGGCGGCGCAGCAGTGCGAGCAAGCGCTCCAGCGCAGCATCCGGATCGGCGACGTCGGAGACGAGCTGCAGGGCCGACTCCGCGGGCGGGCCGCCGAGCCCGACGAGTTCGTCGAGGCGCGACCGGGCGTCCGAGAGACCCACGAAGCCCGCTCTGGCCAGAGCGGTCAACGTGATCGGTGGCATGCGGCAGAACCCTCGACGTCTAGAGGATCTCGAGGTTGGTGCGCAGCTCGTACGGCGTCACCTGTGCACGGTACTCCCGGAAATCGCGCTGTTTGTTGGCGAGCACGTAGTTGAAGACCTGCTCTCCCAGCGTCTCGGCGACCAGCTCGGACTCCTCCATGCGCTGCACCGCCTGGTCGAGGCTGGACGGCAGCGCGTGGTAACCCAGCGCACGCCGTTCGGCGTCGCTCAGCGCCCACACGTCGTCCTCCGCCTCCGGCGGCAGGTCGTACTCCTGCTCGATGCCCTTGAGCCCCGCTGCCAGCAGCAGGGAGAACGCGAGATACGGGTTCGCGGCGGAGTCGATCCCGCGGTACTCGACCCGCGCGCTCTGCCCCTTGCTCGGCTTGTACAGCGGAACCCGCACGAGTGCCGAACGGTTGTTGTGACCCCAGCACACGTAGCTGGGTGCTTCGTCACCGCCCCACAGCCGCTTGTAGGAGTTCACGAACTGGTTCGTGACGGCAGTGATCTCCGGAGCGTGCTGAAGAACACCGGCGATGAAGTTCCTCGCCACCTTGGAGAGTTGGTACTGCGCACCCGGTGCGAAGAATGCATTCGTGTCGCCCTCGAAAAGGGACAGATGCGTGTGCATGCCGCTTCCAGGATGCCCGGTGAGCGGCTTCGGCATGAATGTCGCATACACGCCCTGCTCGATGGCCACTTCTTTGACCACGGTGCGGAACGTCATGATGTTGTCGGCCGTGGTGAGGGCATCGGCGTAGCGAAGATCGATCTCGTTCTGCCCGGGGCCGACCTCGTGGTGGCTGAATTCCACCGAGATCCCGAGGTCTTCCAGCATCCGCACCGACCGGCGACGGAAGTCGTGCGCGGTCCCGCCCGGCACGTTGTCGAAGTACCCGGCGGAGTCAACCGGTTCTGGGCCGCTTTCGCCGAATTTCGACGACTTCAACAGGTAGAACTCGATCTCGGGATGCGTGTAGAACGTGAATCCGCGCTCCGCTGCCTTCTCGAGCGTGCGCTTGAGCACATTGCGGGGGTCCGCCACCGCCGGCTCACCGTCCGGCGTCGTGATGTCGCAGAACATGCGGGCCGTGGGGTCGACCTCGCCACGCCACGGCAGGATCTGGAATGTCGTGGGATCCGGATGCGCGAGCAGATCGGACTCGAACGTGCGGGTGAGCCCCTCGATCGCCGAGCCGTCGAAACCGAGGCCTTCCGTGAACGCACCCTCCACCTCTGCTGGCGCGATCGCCACGGACTTCAGCGTGCCGACGACATCGGTGAACCAGAGGCGAACGAACTTCACGCCGCGTTCCTCGATGGTACGGAGCACGAAGTCGCGCTGCTTGTCCATGAAGATCCCTTTCCTCGCGCTGGCGGCCGGTGACGGTGGGGCGGAATTCTCTCGGCTCCAGATTAGTGGTTGTACCGGCGCGGATAGACTGACCGCCATGGCTGAGCCGGCAAGCGAACCGTCGTCCACTCCTGCAGAGGAACGGCCGTATGGCGGCGGTTCCGACGGCGGTCCCCGCCGCGTGCGCACCAGGCATTTCCAGAACGCGAAGGCCGGCGGAATCAAGATCACCGGGCTCACCAGCTATGACATGCTGAGCGCCCAGATCTTCGACGAGGCGGGCATCGACTTCCTGCTGGTGGGCGACTCAGCAGGCAACAATGTGTTCGGGTACGACACCACGCTGCCGGTGCGCGTCGACGACCTCATCCCGCTGACCCGCGCCGTAGCGCACGCCGTGCGGCGCGCGTTCGTCGTGGCCGACATGCCGTTCGGCTCATATGAGACCGACGTGCAAGACGCCCTCCACACGGCGGTGCGATTCATGAAAGAGACCGGAGCGCACGCCGTCAAGCTCGAAGGCGGTCGCAGAAGTGTGAAACAGATCCGCCGCATCGTCGACGCCGGCATTCCGGTGATGGCCCACATCGGCTACACGCCGCAGAGCGAGCACCAGCTCGGCGGCCACATCATCCAGGGGCGAGGCGAGTCGGGCGTGGAAGCGCTGCTCGCCGATGCGCACGCCGTCGAGGAGGCCGGAGCCTTCGCCGTGGTGCTGGAGATGGTGCCGGCGGATGCCGCGGCGCAGGTCACGAAGGAACTCGGCATCCCGACCATCGGCGTGGGCGCCGGCCCTGATGTGGACGGACAGCTGCTGGTCTGGACGGACTGGGCCGGGTTCACCACAGGTCGTGTTCCGCGCTTCGTGCGTCAGTACGCCGATCTCAAGGGCGTTCTCGGAGACGCGGCACGACGGTATCGAGCGGACGTCGAGCAGGGCGAGTACCCGGGACCTGAGCACAGCTACTGAACGGCTTGACCTTCAGCCGCGTCTGAGCGGACCGCCATGAGGGGCGGCCCGTCCTGATAGCCCGTCGTGCGTCAGTTGCCTTCCGCGGAGTCGTCTTCAGCCCAGCGCTGACTGTTCTCGCGGATCTTGTCCCACGCATGTTCGGCGCCCTCGCGGGTGTCGAACGGGCCGAGCCGATCGGGGAGCGGCGACTTGAGACCCTGCTCGACCTGGCCAGTCTTGGTGTTGTACCAGTACTTGTGCACCATGTCGTCGTCGTACGCGTCGGCCATAGGGTTGATCCTATGCCCAAGGACTTCTCCGGCCACCTGGCCCCGGGTCGCGTCTCGCCCCGGCGCCCCGTTCCTGCTTCCATCCCCCGACCGGAATACGTCGGGCGTCCCGGCCCGGCGCCCGACGATCGCGGCGACATGTACACGGCTGAGGAGATCGAGCTGATCCGCGAGTCCGGGCGCATCGCGGCACGGGCGATCGCCCTCGTCGGAGAGCACGCCCGGCCGGGTGTCACGACCGACGAGCTCGACGCGGTCGCCCACGAATTCCTCGTCGCGCAGCACGCCTACCCGTCCACGCTCGGCTACCGCGGCTACCCCAAGTCCAGCTGCACGTCGGTGAACGAGGTCATCTGCCACGGCATCCCCGACGACACGATGCTCGAAGAGGGCGACATCGTCAACGTCGACATCACGGCGTTCAAGAACGGCGTGCATGGCGACAGCAACCAGACGTTCATCGTCGGACAGGCATCCGAAGAGGTGACGCATCTCGTCGAGCGCACCCGTGAGGCGCTGAACCGCGGCATCAGGGCGGTCGCGCCCGGGCGCCAGGTGAACGTGATCGGCCGGGCGATCGAGTCCTACGCGAAGCGGTTCGGATACGGCGTCGTCCGGGACTTCACCGGGCACGGCGTGGGCCGCTCGTTCCACTCCGGCCTGATCATCCCGCACTACGACTCCGCGCCGACCTACGACACCGAGATGGTGCCCGGCATGGTCTTCACCATCGAGCCGATGCTCACGCTCGGCAGCAGCGACTGGGATCTCTGGGAAGACGACTGGACAGTGACCACGAAAGACAAGTCGGTCACCGCCCAGTTCGAGCACACGCTCGTCGTCACGGAGCGGGGCGCCGAGATCCTGACGCTCGAATGAGCCGGTAGATTTCCTTCATGACCTCCACGACGGCTATCGGGATCGACATCGGCGGAACGGGGATCAAGGGCGGCATCGTCGACCTGAAGTCCGGCGAGCTGGTCAGCGACCGGGTCAAGCTGGCAACTCCCGATGGCGGCAAGCCGGACGACATCATCGAGACCACCAGGAAGGTGCTCGACGCTCTCGCCGGCGACGACGCGAATGCGCCGATCGGGGTCTGCTTCCCCGCCATCGTGAAGAACGGCCGCACGATGTCGGCGGCGAACATCTCCAAGAAGTGGGTCGGCCTCGAGGCGGAGAAGCTCTTCGAGAAGGCGCTCGAGCGAGACATCCTCTTCGTCAACGACGCCGACGCCGCAGGGTATGCCGAGACGGAGTTCGGTGCTGCGAAGGATGTCGACGGCCTCGTCATCCTCACCACTCTGGGCACCGGCATCGGCTCCGCGCTGATCTACGACGGCGTGCTGGTGCCGAACGCCGAGCTCGGGCACCTCGAGATCGGCGGGCACGACGCGGAGAGCCGCGCCGCGTACTCGGCGAAGGAGCGCGATGACCTCGACTGGGAGCACTGGAGCAAGCGACTCACGAAGTACTACCGCACTGTCGAGTTCCTCTTCTCCCCCGACCTCTTCGTGGTAGGCGGCGGCGTATCGAAGCACTGGGATGAGTTCGGCGACCAGATCGACATCGAGACGAAGATCGTGCCCGCGATGCACCGCAACAACGCAGGCATCCTGGGCGCGGCGGCTCTCGCGTCGCGTGGTCACCACAAACGGCCCATCACCGCGGCCTGATCCGCTCCGGACGCACTCGCAGCGGAGCACGCTGCCGAGCGAGGGAACGGGCCGGCTGATACGCCGGGTTCTGTTCGGACACTGCGGTGCCTGGGGCACCGCACATCCTGGACGGCCATCTATCTCGGGGCCGCGTTGCCGTGACCCTCTAGCGGTCTACCCGGGAACGAGACGAGCAGCCTCATGGTTCCCTGTCTGACCTTGCTCCGGACGAGGTTTGCCGAGCCGGCCGGGTCGCCCCGGCCGCTGGTGGTCTCTTACACCGCCGTTTCACCCTTACCTTGCGCGTGCGCGAAGGCGGTCTGTTTTCTGTGGCACTGTCTCGCGGGTCACCCCGGGTGGGCGTTACCCACCGTCCTGCTCTGTGGAGCCCGGACGTTCCTCGGCGGCACCCGTCACACGGACGCCGACGCGACCGTCTTGCCGGCCCGTTCGCACTCCAGGGTAGCCGACGGCGGGCATCCGTACGAACGCGCCCGGCCGTCGTCGTAGGCGTCAGCTCGTCAGACGTTCTCGTCGCGGATGAGAATGGCTCCGCTGTCGGGGCAGAGCACGACCTCATCGTCAGCAGCCGAGCGAACATCGGCCAGGTCGGAGGGCGACAGCTTCATGTTCGAGGCGAGCGACACCCCTCCTACCAGGCGGGCCGCACCGACGCCGTAGCGGTCGCGTTGCTTCTCGTACAACGCGACGAGCTCGGCGGGAAGGCCGGATACGATCGCGGTGCGGTCCGCCGCGGCATCGGCTCGCTTGCGGTCCATGGCCTCGACCTCTGCCACACGTTCGGACTCGAGCTGCGACACCTTCGTTTCGATCTCGGCGCCTCCGACGTCGATGGCGGCCAACTGCCCCTCGAGCGTCTCGATGCGTTCCATGATCGCCAACTCGATGTCTTCGAGATCGCTTCTACGTTTTCGCAACGACTGCAGCTCCGCCTCCAGAGCCGCGACGTCTTTCACCGATGCGGTGTGCTGAACGCGCTCGGAGTCTCGTGTCATTCGGGCCTCGACGACCGTGACATCCGATTCGAGGCGGGAGAGCTCCTTCCGGGCGTCCTCCAACTCACCCGTCACGCCGAGTCGACGGCTACGGACCTCGGCGGCTTGCGGTTCGAGTTCCGCGAGCAGTTTGAGCTGCGACGGGTTCGCGATCGAGCGCGTCGCCTGCGCGATCGACGTGTCGAGCTCCTGAACCCGCAGCAGTTCGCGTTGGTTGCGTGGATCAGCCTTCACAGCACTCATCTCGTCGTGGTCTTTCCGGTATCGATCTGCTCTACGTTATTGCACAGCGCCCTCGCGATCGCCGGGTGTCACTGCACGACCGTGAAGTCCCACGGATCCGTTCGCAGCTCGCTGACCACGACGTCGAGGGTGGGCAACGCATCGCGCAACTGTCGTGCGGCCACATCGAGCCAGAGCCATTCCGCGGCCCAGTGCGATACGTCGATCAGAGCAGGCCCCCCGGCTAGGCGTGCCTGCTCGATAGCCTCGGACGCTGGATGATGCCGCAGATCGGACGTGATGTAGACGTCTGCTGCGCGCACGGCCGGTTCGGCAAGGAACGCATCGCCCGCGCCGCCGCACAGCGCGACGGTGGTCACCGGCTGTGTGTACTCCCCCGCGACGCGCACCCCCGTGGCAGTGGGCGGCAGCATGTCGGCGATGCTGCGTGCAAGGCGTCCGAGTGTCGTGGTTTCGGGAAGCCCACCTACCCGGCCGAGTCCGGAACGTTCGTTCGCGCCCGCAACCAGCGGTCGGGCATCCACTAGACCGAGCCGCGAGGCGAAGACGTCCGACACCCCGTCCGGCACGACGTCGGCGTTCGTGTGCGCGGTCACGAGCGCGCACTCGCCGCGGATCAGTCTCGCGACGATGGCGCCCTTGTATCTGTCCTCCGCGATGCTGGTGACACCGCGAAGCAGGAGCGGATGGTGGGCGAGCAGCACGTCGTACTCGCCGTTCACGGCCTCGTCGACCGTGTCTGAGACGGCATCCACCGAGAGGAGCACCCGGGAGACGGATGCTCGCGGGTCGCCGGTCACAATCCCTGGGGCGTCCCACTGCTCGGCACCCGACACCGGCCAGAGCCGCTCGACTACGGACAGGAATTCGGCGATCGTAGGCACCGTTCGAGCCTACGGCGTTGCCGGCCATCGCATCCGGGCGGAACAGCGGAATTCATCGGCTGGCGGACTCCTGTGCGGGCACGGCACGTCGGCCGGCGACGACACCCAGCGCGAGGCCCAGCGCCAGCGCAAGAAGGACGCCGAGGTCGGCGCTTGCGAGCGGGCCGTGCGGGGCGACACCCATCAGCCGGTACAGGTATCCCTCCCACCGCAGCCAGGGAGTATCGGCGCGCATGAACCCCAGTCCGATCGCGCTGATGACGACAAGGCCGACCACGTTCGCCCAGCGCCAGTCCGGATACACTCGTCCGCGGTTCAGCAGGGAGTCGGTTGCCAGGCGGCGGTTTCGCAGTAGGAAGTCGCCCGTGAAGATGCCGGTCCAGGCGGCGACCGGTACCGCGAGAGTTGTGGGATAGGCGAGGACGAGGGTGCGGACATCCGGTACGGCGACGACGAGGCCGGCGCCCAAGGCGGCCGCGATCACGCCGAGCGCGAGCACGCTCGCCCAACGCGGCAGATGGATGCCCACCGCCTGCACCGCGAATCCGCCGGAGTAGATGCTCACCACGAGGGCCGAGACGAGACCGACGGCGATGGACGCGATCACGGGAACGGCGAACCAATGCGGAGTGGCGGCCACGAGCATCCTTACCGGATCGGCCGTGAACCCGCCCCCTGCAGTCGGTTCGGCGAGGGCCACGACCCCGCCGAAGACGACCAGAATCATCAGCGGCACGGATGCCCCTAGACCGGCCCAGAGCGCACTCGCCGTCCCCCCGGAGCGCACACGTTGGTACCGGGCGAGGTCTCCGCCCGCGCTGGCCCACGCAAGCCCCAGCAGGCTGAATACCAGAACGGCGCCCTCGACGACGAAGATCCACTCGCCGAACGGCGCTCTGCCGATGCCGTCCCAGCCCGATCGTGGCCACGCGCCCACGACGATCGCGAGCGCCAGCAACGCCGTCGCGATCGTGGCGATCGCCTGCACGGCGGCGACCAGTGCATAGCCCACGAGCGCCACCGCGATACTCACCGCCGCGGCGACGGCGAACGAGGACCACAGCACGAGGTCGTGATCGGTCGTCCAGCCGGCTCTGACGGCGGAGTCGGCGATGGTGACGGAAAGCAGCCAGAGCAACGCCGCTCCCCAGAACATGCGCACCACCAGTATCAGTGCGGCCGGGATCGTGTTCCCGACCACGCCGAACGTCGCCCGGGAGACGATGACCGTGGGCTGACCGCTCCACGCACCGGTCAACGATGACAGCCCCAACGGAATGAACGAGAGCGCGATGCCCAGCAGAGCGGCGGCGCCCACCTGGATCAGATTGAGGCCTGCCGAAACCAGGAGGGCACCGAGCCCCACCACGAGCACCGACGCGCTGACCGGGAACCAGAGCCAGAACAGGCGACTCGCCTGGCCGACCCGGTACTGCCGCGGAGTCGGCTCCGTGCCGGAGCGCTCGATGGCGAACACGGGCATAGGCTCGGGTCGGCCGGCGGAGAGGACGCCCTCGTTCGTGCGGACCCGGGGCGTGGCGATCGGCGCGAGCCCATGCACGTCGGCTGGCACGTCGTCGGCGTCGTCACCGACATCCGCGTCGAGCCCCGCGTCACGGACGGGTGGCTCATCGGGCGGCGGCTCTTCACGTGGCGGCGGGGCCTCTGCGGGCAACGGGGCCGCTCTGCCGGAGAGTAATGCTTCGAGACGCTCGATGGCTGCGAGCGTGTCGCCCGACTCGGCCTGCGCCGCTATCTCCCTCTCCGCGTCCGTGCGCGGCTCGTAGGGCGGTTGCTGCGGCTGAACGGGCAGGAACAGCGATTCCGGGCGGATGATCGGCAGCGATGCCGTGAGCAGCGACACCTCGTTCTCCAGCGCGCCGGCGAGTTCGTCGTCGTCGTGCAGGTCGGACGCATCGACTTGGCCTTCATCGGGCGCGTCACCGTGATCGCCGGTACGAGGCACGAACGTGGCCCGTCGTCGCACGGGTTCGGGCACGTCGACAGCTCCCGGCTCCCCCGCGTCGGCCCCCATAGCGTGAGTCTATGGGCGATTGAGGGGAGAGCAGCGCGAACTCGTTCGCGTTGCCGACCCGATTGAGTCCGTGAGTGGCGAAGCCGCGATATGGGCGATTGAGGGGAGAGCAGCGCGAACTCGTTCGCGTTGCCGACCCGATTGAGTCCGTGAGTGGCGAAGCCGCGATATGGGCGATTGAGGGGAGAGCAGCGAGGCATCCGTGCGTGCGGGTCGGACGACGTACGATCTTCGTAACATGGACGCGGCGATCCCCACCCCCTACGAAGACCTGCTCCGCGACGTTCTCGAACACGGAACGCACAAGTCGGACCGAACCGGCACCGGTACCCGCAGCGTCTTCGGGCGCCAGCTCCGGTTCGACCTTGCCGACGGCTTCCCGCTGATCACGACGAAGCGGGTGCACTTCAGATCAATCGCTTATGAACTGCTCTGGTTCCTGCGCGGCGATTCGAACATCCGTTGGCTTCAGGACCACGGTGTGACGATCTGGGACGAGTGGGCGGATGCCGACGGCGACCTCGGTCCGGTGTACGGCGCTCAGTGGCGGTCCTGGCCGACACCCGACGGCCGGCAGCTCGACCAGATCTCGGCTGTGCTCGACACGCTTCGCAGCGACCCCGACTCCCGCCGGATGATCGTGTCGGCGTGGAACGTCGCGGAGATCCCGAACATGGCGCTGGCGCCGTGCCACGTCCTGTTCCAGTTCTACGTCGCAGACGGCAGGCTCTCCTGCCAGCTGTACCAGCGCAGCGCCGACCTCTTTCTCGGGGTGCCGTTCAACATCGCCAGCTATGCCTTGCTCACCCATCTGGTGGCTGACCAGGTCGGGCTCGACGTCGGCGAGTTCGTCTGGACGGGCGGTGACTGCCACATCTACGACAACCACGTCCAGCAGGTCACGGAGCAGCTGACGCGCGACCCGTACCCGGCACCTCACCTGGCGATCATCAGGCATCCGGAGAACATCTTCGACTACCGGTTCGAGGACTTCGAGGTGATCGGATACCAGCACCATCCGACCATCCGCGCCGCCGTGGCCGTATGACGATCGCACTGATCTGGGCGCAGGCGCGTTCCGGTGTGATCGGCGCAGGCGGCGGCATTCCGTGGCGAGTGCCCGAGGACAGCAGGCGATTCAGGGCACTGACGATGAGCGGCGATGTCGTCATGGGACGCAAGACGTGGGAATCGCTCCCACCGCGCTTCCGTCCGCTTCCCGGCAGGCGGAACATCGTCGTGAGCCGCAACGCGACCTGGTCGGCCACGGGCGCCGAGCGAGCCGGGTCGGTGGGGGAAGCGCTCGGGATGCTGTCGGGCGATGTCTGGGTGACCGGCGGCGGCGAGATCTATGCAGAGTCGATCGGGCGTGCCGATCGACTCGAGGTCACGGAGATCGACGCCGAACTTGCAGGCGATACCCGCGCACCCGCCATCGGAGACGAGTGGATGCTCGTCGGCACGGAACCGGAGGGCGGCTGGGCGACATCCGAAACGGGACTTCGCTACCGCTTCCTGACGTACCTGCGGCGCTGAGCCCGGGGCCAGCGACAGCAGAGGCGGCCGGATCGGTGCTGATCCGAGCGGTGCTGACGGATCGGTGCCGATCGCATCAGTGCTGACGGTAGCCGGTCTTGCCCATCTGGAAGGCTGCCGCGAGGCCGATGATCAGTCCGACGAAGCCGACGGTACCGATGAATCCCCAGAGCAGCGCTTCGATCATGTCGTCCATTATCCCAGAAAGCACGACGCCCCGTTGCCGCGCTTCGGTCAGGGTGCCAGACTCGAAAACGTGTCGGGCGCTACACCGGCACGGTGGCATGCATGGATCACGAGAACATCACTGAGGCCTCGGCGGCGAAGTCCGCGCGTCACGCGGCGATCCGCCGAACCGCGGTTCTCTTCGTCGTGCTTCTGACGGCCTCCGCCTCGGGCATCGGCGCCATTCCTGCCGACGACTGCGTCAACGGATGCTCGACGAGTACACCCACGCCGACGCCGACGCCGGGTCCGGGAACCGGCACACCGAGTCCAACGGGCAGCCCGACGCCGACCGGTACGCCCGTTCCAACCGGCACGCCGACGCCGACCGGAACCCCCACCCCGACCGGCGCGCCGACCCCGAGCGGAACTCCTACGCCTACCACCCAGCCGCCCGATACCGACACGCCCTCCTCGACTCCGACCAGCGATGGTGACAGCACGCCGGCTGCCGTCGAGGGTTCGGGCATCAGCGACGTCGCCATGCAGAAGCTGCAGACGGCGATCGACAAGGCGCAGAATGCTCTCGATGCCGCGCAGTCGCTGCTCGACTCGGCGACGTCGGAGTACGACGCCACGGAGACCGCATACGCGAACGCGAAGAATCTCGCGACCTCGGCCGACACAATCGCGAAGTCCGGAGAGAGTTCCGCGAAGGCGGCTGTGGCCAAGCTCATGGTCGCGCTGCAGCAGACGCACGCCGATCAGACCACGACGACGATCGGCGCGATATTCGGAGATGAGGCGGCCGGTGGCGACGCCAACCTGCTGCAACGTCTCACCGCCGCGAACCAGCTCGGCAGTCTGCACGGCCCGCTCGACACACTGACGAGGCGTGCCGAGTCGACGGCCAAGCATGCCGATGAGATGAAGGCGGCGGCGGCGAAAGCGGATGCCGCGCTGGCGTCGATTCCCCTGGCGCAGATGCGAGCCGCGAAGAAGGCAGCGCAGTCCGCGGTCGATGCCGCGCAGGCATCCGTTGACGCGGCGACCGAGGCCATGGTCGCCGCATCGAGCAACGGTGCGGATGGCGCCTTCAGCGACGACTTCACGCTCGCGCCGGGTACCTGGGTCGACCCGGTGAGGGGCCCCATCACGGATGTCTTCGGCCCCCGGCCGTCGCGACCCGCGGGCACCCCGCTCTTCCACCCAGGTGTGGACATCGGAGCCGCATGCATGAGCGTGATCGTCGCGGCCGCCGACGGCACCGTCAGCTATGCCGGCCCGTACAGCGGATACGGGAACTTCATCCTGATCGACCATGGCGACGGGGTGCAGACCGCGTACGGGCACATCGCCGACGGAACGATCATGGTCGCACCCGGTGACCAGGTCACGGCCGGGCAACCGATCGCACGGGTCGGCAGCACAGGAGAGTCGACCGGGTGCCATCTGCACATCGAGGTGCGGGTGAACGGCACCGCGATCGACCCGACGCCGTTCTTCTCAGACAGGGGCGTCATTCTCGGCTCGTCCTGATCGGAACCGCTTCGGCGATGGTGATGGCGCGCCCGCTCAGGCAGAGTCGACGTTCGCGGCGGGTCTCGAGGCGTTACGCAGGTCGAGCACGACGTCGGTGTAGTCGACGCCCGCAACCGAGTGGTGGTGGCCCGGCACCGGATGCATGCCCCTGGCGACGTAGAAGCCCAGGCTGGTATCGCGTGACTCGGCCCACAGCGTCGCCGCGCCCCGAGCGCGAAGGCGCTCCAGAATGGCGTCGAACAGGGCTGTGCCCAGCCCGCATCCCTGCAGTTCCGGAGCTACTGCCATCTGCCGGAGGCGCCACGCTGGTGCCATCGCCGCGAACTCCGGGAGAGCAGGCATGGCGGTCGCGACACCGACCACGGAACCCGGGTCGACCGTGATCGCCAGATGGAAAGCACCGGGAACATCGTCGTCCGGCATGTGCAGATCGAGGTCGGCCCGATCGCGGCGCAACAGGTCACGGCGAAGCGCATACGTCTCAGCGGCATCGACTTCGGCCACGCGCCAGCCCATACTCACAAGTGTGCGCCGTGTTCCGCGCTCAGGCACGCGCACCCTCGTCGCTCACTCGATGAAGTGGGCCCTGCCGGGATCGAACCGACGACATCCACGGTGTAAACGTGGCGCTCTACCAACTGAGCTAAAGGCCCGCGGGCTGAAAGTCTAGTCGAGCCACAGCGGCCGGAACGGGGTCAGGCGGCCTTCAGCTCCTCGAGCGCGATACGGTACGCCGCCAGCGTGCGCGCCTCTCCGGGAGCAGTGATGAAGCTCTCGCGGATGATGCCGGCAGAGTCGATGAGGAACGTCGCGCGATTCGCGAAACCCTTGTCTTCGAGGAAGACGCCGTACTGCTTGGCCGTGTCGCCGTGCGGCCAGAAGTCACTGAGCAGAGTGAACCGGTATCCCTCGTGCTCGGCCCAGGCGCGCAAAGTGAACTTGGAGTCGACCGAGATGCCGATCAGTTCCACACCGTCCGCACGGAACAGCTCGAGGTTGTCGCGCAACTCGCAGAGCTCCCCAGTGCACGTACCGGAGAACGCGAGAGGGAAGAAGACGAGAGCGACGGCGCTCCTGCCCCTGAAGTCGCTGAGCCGAACGTGCTCGCCGAACTGGTTGGGCAGCTCGAAATCAGGTGCCTGAGTGTCGTTCTCCAGAGCCACCGTCTCTCCTTTCGCACCGGCGAGTGTCGTCGTCCATCCGTCGTCCGTGCGACGCACGCACACGGTACGACAGCATAGACCGCAGGCCACAGGCCGTCGCCTGCGACGCTAGAGTTGCGTACGGCGCGCCGACTGTCGCAACCCGACAGTGCCGAGCGCGACCCACGATCGATCCACACAAAGAAAGAGGTCGCGGTGACTGTCAACGACCAGGACCCGTATTCGATGAACTACATCGACTCGGACCCTGAGGAGACCGCCGAATGGCAGGAGTCCCTCGACGCTCTCGTGGCAGCGGAGGGCCGCCAGCGTGCTCGGGAGATCATGCTGAACCTCTTGAAGCGGTCGAAGGAGCTCCACCTCGGCGTCCCGATGGTTCCGACGACGGATTACATCAACACGATCGCCCCAGAGAACGAGCCGCACTTCCCCGGTGACGAGGACATCGAACGCCGTTACCGGGCGTGGATCCGCTGGAACGCGGCCATCCTCGTGCACCGCGCACAGCGCCCCGGAATCGCCGTGGGCGGGCACATCTCGACCTACGCATCCAGCGCAGCGCTCTACGAGGTGGGGTTCAACCACTTCTTCCGGGGACAGGACCACCCGGGCGGCGGCGACCAGATCTTCATCCAGGGGCATGCCTCCCCCGGCACCTACGCACGTGCATTCCTCGAGGGACGGCTCACTGCCGACCAGCTCGACGGCTTCCGCCAGGAGAAGTCGCACGCGCCGAACGGGCTCTCGTCGTATCCGCACCCGCGGCTGATGCCGGAGTTCTGGCAGTTCCCGACCGTCTCCATGGGACTCGGCCCGATCAACGCGATTTACCAGGCTCAGCTCAACAAGTACCTGACGAACCGAGGCATCAAGGATGCCTCCGACCAGCATGTCTGGGCCTTCCTCGGCGACGGCGAG
This sequence comes from Humibacter antri, assembly GCF_054777235.1. Classification (NCBI taxonomy): domain Bacteria; kingdom Bacillati; phylum Actinomycetota; class Actinomycetes; order Micrococcales; family Microbacteriaceae; genus Humibacter; species Humibacter antri. The sequence continues at coordinate 138,794 of NZ_BAAHAW010000009.1, forward strand.
ATGGACGAAGTGGAGAGCCGCGGCCAGCTTCAGGTGGCCGCGAACGAGGGCCTCGACAACCTCACGTTCGTCGTCAACGCCAACCTCCAGCGCCTCGACGGGCCGGTGCGCGGCAACGGCAAGATCATCCAGGAACTGGAGAGCTTCTTCCGCGGGGCGGGATGGAACGTGATCAAGGTGATCTGGGGCCGGGAGTGGGATGCGCTGCTGTCGCGCGACACCGAGGGCGCTCTGCTGAACGTCATGAACACGACGCCTGACGGCGACTACCAGACGTACAAGGCAGAGAACGGCGCGTATGTGCGCGATCAGTTCTTCGGCAAAGACCCCCGTGCGCTCGAGCTCGTCAAGGACTACACCGATGAGCAGATCTGGAACCTCAAACGCGGCGGCCACGACTACCGCAAGGTGTACGCAGCGTTCCAGGCCGCACTCGAGCACAAGGGCCAGCCGACGGTCATCATCGCCAAGACCATCAAGGGCTACGGCCTCGGTCCGCACTTCGAGGGCCGCAACGCGACCCATCAGATGAAGAAGATGACGCTGGAGGACCTCAAGAAGTTCCGCGACTCCATGCACATCCCGATCACGGATGAGCAGCTCGCCGAGAACCCGTACCTGCCGCCGTACTACAACCCGGGCGAGAACGACGAGGCCATCCAGTACATGCTGGAGCGTCGCCGCGCGCTCGGCGGGTTCATCCCGGAGCGTCGTACGAAGCACACCCAGATCCCGCTGCCCGACGATAACGCGTACGCGATCTCGAAGAAGGGCTCGGGAACGCAGGAGGTGGCCACGACGATGGCGTTCGTGCGCCTGCTGAAGGACCTGCTGCGGGCGAAGGACTTCGGGCACCGCATCGTGCCCATCATCCCCGACGAAGCCCGGACCTTCGGAATCGACGCGTTCTTCCCGAACGCGAAGATCTACAACCCGAACGGGCAGCACTACACGTCGGTGGACCGCGAGCTTCTCCTGTCGTACAAGGAGAGCGCTCAGGGCCAGATCATCCACGTCGGCATCAACGAGGCCGGCGCGATGGCGGCGTTCACGAACGTGGGGACCTCATACGCCACGCACGGCGAGCCACTGATCCCGATCTACGTGTTCTACTCGATGTTCGGGTTCCAGCGCACAGGGGATGCCATGTGGGCGGCCGGTGACCAGATGGCCAGAGGGTTCATCATAGGAGCCACCGCGGGGCGCACGACCCTCACCGGTGAGGGTCTGCAGCACGCGGACGGGCACTCGCCGATGATGGCGGCCACGAATCCGGCCGTCGTCTCCTACGACCCGGCATACGGCTACGAGATCGGCCACATCGTGCGCAGCGGCATCGAGCGCATGTACGGCGGCAACCACCCCGACCCGAACGTCATGTACTACCTCACGGTGTACAACGAGCCGATGGTGCAGCCGGCAGAGCCGGAGAACCTCGACGTGGAAGGCGTCGTTCGCGGAATCTACAAGTTGAGCAGCGCCGCCGGCGAGGGTCCGCGTGCGCAACTGCTGGCATCCGGTGTCGCGGTGCCCTGGGCGCTGGAGGCGCAGAAGCTGCTGGCCGACGACTGGGGCGTTCGAGCGGATGTCTGGAGCGTGACGAGCTGGAACGAGTTGCGTCGCGACGGCCTCGCCGCCGACGAGCACAACTTCTTGAACCCGGGTCAGGAGAAGCGCGTTCCCTACTTGACGAGCAGGCTCGCCGACGCGCAGGGACCGTTCATCGCCACCACCGACTACGCGCACTCGGTGCCGGACCAGATCCGCGCCTACGTGCCTGGCGAGTTCGCGACGCTCGGCGCTGACGACTTCGGGTTCTCGGACACCCGGGCCGCGGCGAGGCGGTTCTTCACGATCGACGGTCCGTCGATGGTGGTGCGTGCGCTTGAGCTGCTCGCCGCGCGCGGCGAGGTGGACCCGTCGGTGCCCGCACAGGCGATCGAGCGCTACCGGCTCTACGACGTCAATGCGGGCACCACGGGAGTCGCCGGCGGCGAGAGCTAGGCAGCGGGCGTGGCGAAGCCGAGGAGCAAAGAGGAGACGCTCGCGTGGCTGCGTAAGATCTCGGGCGAACTCGCAACGGCGACGCTGAAACGGCTCGAGGACACGCTGCCCTGGTACGGCGAGATGCCGCCGGGTCGGCGGTCGGCTGTCGGGCTCGTGGCGCAGGCCGGCATCACGTCCTTCATTTCATGGTTCGACGACCCACGCTCTACGCCGTGGATCGCCGCCGACGTGTTCGGGGCGGCGCCCCGCGAGCTCTTGCGGTCCGTGTCGCTGCAGCAGACGCTTCAGCTCATCCGCGTCGTCGTCGAGGTGGTCGAGGACCGCGTGCGCACGAGTGGCAACGAGGAGCTCGGCGAGGCCATCCTGCTGTATTCGCGGGAGATCGCTTTCGCGGCCGCGGATGTCTACGCACGTGCCGCGGAGGCCCGCGGACTGTGGGACGCGCGTCTGGAAGCTCTCGTGGTGGATTCGATCCTCACCGGGGAATACGACGACGAGCTGCCCAGCAGGATCGCGGCGCTCGGCTGGCACGGCCATGGCGAGGTCAGCGTTCTGGTCGGTACGGCGCCGAAGCAGCTGGACGTCGACCAGCTGCGGCGCATTGCGCGGCACATGAGCGCAGACGTGCTCATCGGCGTGCAGGGCTCCCGCCTGGTGCTGGTGATCGGGCGCGCACAGCCGAGGGCGAGCGAACCCGAGGAGGTCGGCCCCTCGAACTCGATCGGGTTCATGGAGATCGCGGAGCAACTGGAACCGCAGTTCGGGCCGGGCCATCTCGTGCTCGGGCACGAGGTGCCGGGGCTCGTCGACGCATCCAAGAGCGCCCGAGCGGCCCTTGCCGGGTTCGCCGTGGCGAAGGGGTGGCGCAACTGCCCGCGACCGGTGCACGCGAACGACCTGCTGCCCGAACGCGCGTTCGCCGGCGATCCGCTTGCCAGGAGCACGCTCGTCAACCGCATCTACCGGCCGCTGCAGGCGCACTCCCCCGAGCTGCTGAACACGCTCTGGAGTTACCTCGACAACGGCCGGTCGCTGGAGGCGACGGCGCGCGAGCTCTTCGTGCATCCGAATACGGTGCGCTACCGACTCAAACGGGTCACGGATGTGATCGGCTGGGACGCGACAGGAGCCCGTGAGGCGCTCATCCTGCAGGCGGCACTCATCGTCGGCTCGATCAACGAACCGGATGCGCCCATACGGCGGCGATGACGTGTGCTGTACGACACCGACAAACGATTCCGCCCGAGTTCATGGATGATCGACACGGGCAGCGTACTCAGGATTGGCAGACTAGAGCAGTGATTGTCGTCGCCTGCCCCGGACAGGGCTCGCAAACTCCTGGTTTCCTCGCGCCTTGGCTGCAGGATGCCGCCTCGCGTGACCTCGTCGCCCACTACTCGGAGGTCGCCGGCGTCGATCTGGCGAAGCACGGCACGGAGTCCGATGCCGAGACGATTCGCGACACCGCTCTCGCTCAGCCGCTCATCGTCGCGGCCAGTCTGCTCGCACTGCGAGCGCTCCGCGCGGCAGCACCGGGCGCCGTGGTCGCCGGCATCGCCGGCCACTCCGTGGGTGAGGCCGCTGCCGCCGCGGGTGCGGGCATTCTGTCTGAAGAAGACGCTCTGCGGTTCGTGCGTGCACGCGCGCTGCTGATGGCCGATGCTGCGGCATCCGCTCCCACCGGCATGAGCGCAGTGCTGGGAGGCGACCAGGATGCCGTCGTCGAATACGTCGCAGGCTTCGGCCTCGAACCCGCGAACTACAACGGCGGCGGACAGATCGTGGTCGCGGGTGACCTGGACTCGCTCGCGCGCCTCGGCGAGGAGCCGCTGCGCGGGACACGTGTGGTGCCCCTTCAGGTCGCTGGTGCCTTTCACACCCGCTACATGCAGTCTGCACGCGACGGGCTGGCCGAAGAGGCCGCGAACTTCACGGCTCACGACCCGGCTCTGACGATCTGGACCAACCGCGACGGTTCGGTCGTCGACTCAGGAACGGAGTTCCTCGAGCTGATGGTGGGGCAGGTCGCGTCTCCAGTGCGCTGGGACCTGTGCATGGCATCCTTCGAGCTGGCAGGCATCACCGGCCTGATCGAGTTGACGCCGGGCGGTGCTCTTACCGGTCTCGCCAGGCGGGGGCTGAAGGGCGTGCCCACCGTGGCCATCAAGACGCCGGACGATGTGGCCACCGCGCTTGATCTTCTCAACGCCGGAAGCGGCGCCTGAGCCGATGAGCGCACCTCGCCTCCGTCAGTCGACCGGCGCCCAGTACACGCGTATCCTCGCCTTCGGCGCCGCACGCGGCAGCATGGCCGTGCCGAACGACGACCTCGTCGGGCCGATCAACTCGTCCGACGAGTGGATCAGGCAGCGCACCGGGATCGTCACGAGGGCCAGGGCTCCGCGCGACGTGCTGGCGATCGATCTGGCGACGGAAGCCGCCCACGAGGCGATCGAGAAGTCAGGTGTCGCACCCGCCGAGATCGATCTCGTGCTCATCGCGACCATCAGCAACGTTCGGCAGACGCCTTCGATGTCCGCGGTCGTCGCAGATCGCGTCGGAGCGAATCCCGCTGCCGCATACGACGTGAACGCCGCGTGCGCCGGTTATGCATACGCCATCGCGCAAGCCGACGCGCTGATTCGTGCGGGTGCTGGGCATTACGCGCTCGTGATCGGGGCGGAAAAGCTCTCCGACGTAGTGGACCCCGCCGACCGAAGCATCTCGTTCTTGCTCGGCGACGGCGCGGGCGCGGCGGTGATCGGCCCGAGCGACGTGCCAGGCATAGCCCCGACAGTGTGGGGCTCCGACGGTTCTCGGGCGGATGCCGTTGGCATGGATCACACACTGATCGAGTTCCGCGACGGCGACGCGTCATGGCCCACGCTGTGGCAGGACGGACCATCCGTGTTCCGGTGGGCGGTGTGGGAGATGGCGAAGGTCGCCAGACGAGCGATCGAGGCGGCAGGGATCACGCCCGCCGACCTCTCCGCGTTCGTTCCGCACCAGGCGAACATGCGCATCATCGACGAGTTCGCGAAGCAGCTCAAGCTCCCCGAGTCCGTCGTCATCGCCCGCGACATCGAGACGACCGGCAATACGTCAGCCGCCTCGATTCCGCTCGCCGCCCACCGGCTGCTGGCGGAACATCCGGAACTGAGCGGCACGCTCGCTCTGCAAATCGGCTTCGGCGCCGGCCTCGTGTTCGGGGCGCAGGTCGTCGTGCTGCCCTGAACAGCCCACTTAGACTGTTCTGCTGTCACCCGACATCCCAAGGAGAAACGAAGAAATGGCACTTTCCCGCGAAGAGGTCCTGGCCGGTCTGGCCGAGCTCATCAACGACGAGACCGGCATCGCGACCGACACGGTCGAGCTGGACAAGTCCTTCACCGACGACCTCGACATCGACTCGATCTCGATGATGACGATCGTGGTCAACGCCGAGGACAAGTTCGACGTCAAGATCCCCGACGAAGAGGTCAAGAACCTCAAGACCGTTGGTGACGCCGTCGACTTCATCGTCAACGCCCAGGCCTGATCATCCGTCGGCGCGGCGTGAGTCGCGCCGACGGCACATTACGTTCCATTCACCACGAAACGGCGCTTCTCGTGCGCCCGAGGCTGAAGAGACTCATGACCAAGAAGATCGTCGTCACCGGTATCGGTGCCAGCTCCCCTCTGGGCGGAACGGCTGTCGAAAGCTGGAACGCACTGCTGGCGGGCGAGTCCGGAACGCACACACTCGGCTACGAGTGGGTCGGGAAGTACGAACTGCCCATCACGTTCGCCGCAGAGGCGAAGGTGCGGCCGGAGACCGTGCTCGAGCGCCCAGTCGCGAAGCGTCTCGACCCGGCGGCGCAGTTCGCGCTGGTCTCGGCGAAGGAGGCATGGGCCGATGCCGGTGCGCCCGACGTCGACCCTGACCGCCTCGGAGTGGACTACGCGACCGGCATCGGCGGTGTGTGGACGCTGTTGGATGCCTGGGACACGCTTCGCGAGCGCGGTCCACGCCGCGTCATGCCACTGACCGTTCCGATGTTGATGCCGAACGCGCCGGCAGCGGCCGTATCGATGCATTTCCATGCCCGCGCTTTCGCGCGCACGACGGCATCCGCATGCGCATCCAGCACCGAGTCCATCGTGAACGCCTACGAGCATCTCCAGCTCGATCTCGCCGATGTCGTGATCGCCGGTGGCACCGAGTCCGCCATCCACCCGATCACGATGGCGGCATTCGCCTCGGCTCAGGCCATGTCGAAGCGCAACGACGACCCGGAACACGCCTCCCGGCCGTACAGCATCGACCGCGACGGGTTCGTGATGGGCGAGGGCGCAGCCAGCCTCGTGCTGGAGACCGAGGAACACGCTCTGGCGCGCGGAGCCCGGATCTACGCGGAACTCGCCGGCGGAGGGGTGAGTGCGGATGCCTATCACATCACTGCGAACGACCCCGAGGGCAAGGGTGCCAGACGAGCGCTCCTGGCCGCGCTCGAGCGCGCGGAGGGGACGCCGGACCAGGTGACCCACATCAACGCGCATGCGACGAGCACGCCGGTGGGCGATATCGCGGAGTACGTCGCACTCCGCTCGGTGTTCGGCGATCGGGTGGACGACATTCCCACGTCTGCGACCAAGGCATCCACAGGGCATCTGCTGGGTGGAACGGGTGCTCTCGAGGCGCTGTTCACCGTGCTGGCCCTGCACGACCGCGTGGCACCACCGACGATCAACATCACGCAGCAGGATCCGGAGATCCCGCTGTCGGTCTCAGGCGAGCCACAGACGCTTGGCAATGGGCCGCAGCTGGCCGTGTCGAACTCGTTCGGGTTCGGCGGGCACAACGCGGTCGTCGCGTTCCGCAGCGTCGACTGATCACGCGGCGACCGCTCCAAGCCTTCTAGCCGACCTTGTGCAGCCAGATGACGGGAGCGTCGTCGCTCGCGTGCCGGAACGGTTCCAGTTCGTCGTCCCATGCCTGACCAAGCGCCAGCCTCAGCTCGTGCTGCAGGTCGTGGGCGCTCGAACCGGCGAGTTCCATCGCATAGCGCACGCGATCCTCGGGGATCACGGTGTTGCCGGCGGTGTCGGTCTGCGCGTGGAAGATGCCGAGCGAGGGCGTGTGGATCCAGCGGCCGCCGTCCGTGCCGAGGCCGGCATCCTCCGTCACCTCGAATCGAAGGTGCTGCCAGCCGAGCAGTCCGGAGGCGATACGTGCCGCTGTGCCGCGCTCGCCCTCCCAGAAGAACTCGCTACGCAGCGCGCCGGGCAGCACCGGCTGCTTCTGCCACTGGAAGTTGACCGGGCGTTCGAGGGCGCGCCCGACCGACCACTCCAGGTGGGGGCAGAGCGCGCGAGGAGAGGAGTGCACGTAGAGCACCCCTCGAGCCTTTATTGACGCCATGGTGTCCTCCGTTCGATCTGGTGCGTCTTCCCCTACGACCACGAACGATGAACACTGACCGAAGCATTATCTCCCGATGGGGGGCGGAATCACAAGACTGTGATTAGCGGGGCGCGGATCCCGAGTATGCATCAGCGGCGAGTCGCCTTGGCCACAAACGCATTCCGGGTATATCAATACCGCGTATACAGCCAGTACGACTCATCGCCGGGAGCGCCGTTGTCCGTTCGCCAGAGCATTCTCGCCATCCTCGATCAGGGGCCGTGTTACGGCTACCAGCTGCGAACGGAGTTCGATCGGCGGACCGGATCGGCGTGGCCGCTCAACGTCGGTCAGATCTACAACACTCTCGACCGGCTGGAGCGTGACGGTCTGGTGCAGAAGGCCGGAACCGACGCGCAGGGCCACGTGTTCTACAAGATCACGGATGCCGGCAGCACCGCAGTCGCAGACTGGCTGAGATCGCCAGTGGCGCGGGACTCCGGAACTGTGCGCGACGAACTGGCGATCAAGCTGGCGCTGGCTGCGACGCTGCCAGGCGTCGATGCGCGCGAAGTGGTGGCCCAGCAGCGTGTGACGACCGGGCTTGCGCTCGCAGACCTGATCGCAGCACGGTCCGCAGTCTCGCCTCCGACGAATCCCGAGCAGCTCGCAGAATTGCTCGTACTCGACTCCCGTGTCGCATTTGCGGAGGCGGAGCTGCGGTGGCTCCAGGATGTCGTTTCGCGGCTGCGGAGCGCCCGGGAGCGCGGAATGGGCGACGGTGTGCCGCTCGCGGCGGAGTCGCCGAAGCGTGGCCGGCCGGCGAGGAACATCGAGGCGGGTATGCCAGAGGCCGGCACGATCGCGCGGTCCGCGCGCGACGTCGCGACGAGGTGACGCGGCTCGTGCTGACGTCACGGACAGTCTGAACGGCACGGATGCCGAGCTCGGTCTGCTCGCTGCGGGAGTCTTGCAGCCGTTGACGGGGCTGCTTGTGTTGCTGGAGGCGCAGGGCGTGCTCTATCTGCTGGCCGGGGCCGTGATGATCACCAGGAGGGGGCGGAGCCGCACGGTCGCAGCCGCCCATACGACTGTCGAATCCACACGGGGACAGCGCAGTCGTGTCGAAACCGGCGGCACCCGTTCGACGTCATGACGAGCGCTGATCGATGCGCGGCCGTCACGACGGCGTCGTACGAGGCGGGGATGAGGAATGAAGTACATGCTGATGCTGCGGGCATCCGAGTCAGTGGAGGATCTGTCACAGGGCGAGGCGGAGCGGAAAGCCATGAGGGCATACGACGAGCGGCTCATCAGGGCCGGAGTTCTGCTGGCGGGTGAACACCTCGAGCGCGGTTCCGGCGTGCTCGTCGCTTGCGACGGCGCGCGGCGAACTGTCGCCGATCGTTTCCGGCACGAGCCCATGCCGGTCGCGATGTGGATGCTGCAAGTCGCGTCGCGGGACGAGGCCGTCGAATGGGCGAGACGGTGCCCTGCGACCGACGGATGCATCGAAGTGCGCGGGATCGTGGACCGATTCGACACGAACGTGCTCCGTCGAGCGATCGGGAGTGCGCGATGAAGGGGGCGCGGTGGCATCGGACGAAGTGACGCAGGCAGACGCGGCGACGGTGGCGCGGGAGATCGAGACGGTGTGGCGCCTGGAGGCTGCCAAAGTGGTCGCGACGCTGGCCAGGATGGTGGGCGACCTCGGCCGGGCCGAGGATCTCGCCCAGGACGCCCTGGTGGAGGCGATGCAGTCGTGGCCGCGCACGGGCATCCCGCGCAATCCCGCTGCCTGGCTGACCTCGGTGGCCAAGCGGCGCGCGATCGACGCGTGGCGCCGCGACGAGCGTGCAGCCGAGAAGTACAGACTGATCGCCGCGGTCGGGGCTGGCGACGACGAGACCGCCGAACCGGATGAGACCCGCATCGACGATGACCTCCTGCGACTGGTCTTCGTCTGCTGCGATCCGGTGCTTCCGGCGCCCTCGCGCGTCGCTCTGGCGCTGCGCGTGCTCTGCGGGCTCACGACGGAGGAGATCGCCCACGCCTACCTCGTGCCGCCGACCACGATCGGCCAGCGCATCACACGGGCGAAACGAGCGCTCGCAGCGGCGAACGTGCCGTTCGAGGTGCCGGATCGCGACGAGTTCGACGAGCGGCTGGGGTCGGTGCTCGAGGTCGTGTACCTCGTGTTCAACGAGGGCTATGCGGCGACCTTCGGCGACGAGTGGATGCGCCCGACTCTGGCCGAGGAGGCGATGCGGCTGGGCCGTGTGCTCGCCGAACTCGTGCCTGACCATGCCGAGGTGCACGCGCTCGTGGCGCTGATGGAACTGCACGCGTCTCGGTTCGCGGCGCGCCGGGCGGAAGATGGCGCCGCGGTGCCTCTGGCGGCGCAGGACCGCGCCGCATGGGACAGGCTGTTGATCGCGCACGGCCTCGCGGCGCTTGCGCGCGCGGATGAGCTCGGTGGTGCGCGCGGTCCATACGCGTTGCAGGCGGCGATCGCTGCCTGTCACGCCATAGCCCCGAGCGCCGACGACACCGACTGGCCGCAGATCGCCGGCCTCTATGACGCTCTCGTGGAACGGATGCCGTCACCCGTGGTCGAGCTGAACCGAGCGGTCGCTGTCGGCATGGCTTACGGGCCGCAGGCCGGCCTCGAGGCGCTGGAACCACTCAGCACGGAGAAGTCGCTGTCGACGTACGCCCTGCTGCCTGCCGTGCGCGGAGACCTCTTGGAGCGACTCGGGAGGCACTCCGAGGCGCGGCAGGCGTTCATCACCGCTGCGTCGTTGACGGCGAACGAACGAGAGCGCAACGAGCTGCTGCGGAGGGCGAGCGAGGCGGTTCCGTTCAACTGAGTGCAGACGTCCGCCGTCGGCCTGCGACAAAATCGGGCGCGGCCGGGTCGGTCAGAACTGTTCAGGATCAGAGCTCGCACAGGAGGAGTAGCTGCAGAGCAGGAGTACCTGCACAGCATCAGAACTCGTGCAGCATCAGAACTCGTGCAGCAGAGAGCCGTCCTTCTTCAGCACGTTCTTCTCCCCCGCCTCGATGCGCACCGCGAACCGGTTCTGCTTCGGCGGCATCGGGCAGTTGAAGGCGTAGCTGAACGCACAGGGCGGCAGGATGGCCCGGTTGAAGTCGAGCGTGATCGTGCCGTCGGGGTTCGGCGCAACGAACAGGAAGCGGCCGACGGAGTAGGTGTCGTCCCCGCTCGTGGCGTCGGAGAACACGAGTTGGAGCGCCCTCCCGGCCTTGAACGCTGCCAGATCGTAGGCCACGCCGTCCTTGTTGAACGTGATCTCGCCGGGGATCGCCAGCTCGCGGGTCGCGCCCTCGTCTTTGAGGTGCTCGAAGCCGACGGACAGGCCATCGACCGGGGTGAACGTCGCCTGGATGACCCACTCCGGGTTGTACGGGAACACGTCGATTGCCCCGAACTCCTGGATGCCCTCCGACCGGACGTCCCATACCCGAAGCGCGTACTCGCCCGCCTCGTTGCCGATGACGGTTCCCGTCACGGAGTCGCTGAACGCGACGGTGCTCGGGTCGTCGGTGTCCTTGCCTCGCACGACGACGGCACCGTCGACCACGGCACCGTCGACGACAACGCCGTCTGCCGCTGTTGCCGTCACCTCGAGGCCGGACTCACCGGCAGGCAGCGGCGACCAGAGACCCGCCGCGCCCCAGACCGGCTGAGGCGTGGCATCCGTGATCCACTGCGTGTTCACCAGGGCCAGGTTGCCGGTCGGCTGCAGCACCGAGTACTCCCGACGCTCGTGGAAGTTCGCGAGGAGCTTGGCGGGATCGGTCGAGGGTGCTGCGGCGGTGTCGGTCATGGATCCATCCTCTGATATCGGGTTGCGTCAGTGCTATCTCGGTCCCGGGGCGCTTTCGGTCCGGGGACCGATTCGGACTCGGGGCTGTGTCGGTGTCTGGACTTCGGCCCCTGAACTGCTTCGCTCACGAACTGCAACGCCGGGACGGATGCGGATATTGCGTCGTCACTTCGCCTGGTCGTAGCTGTCGACGATGCCGACACTGAGCGGGAACTCGACGGGGAAGTCGCCGAACAAGAGACGCCCGGCCGCTCGCGCTGACTCCCGGACGGCGGCGGCAGCCTCGTCCGCGACCTCTGCGGGCGCGTGCACCACGACCTCGTCGTGCAGGAAATACACGAGATGGGCGGCTACGGTCGAACGGCGCTGCTGCACCACCAGGCACGTCGCCGACGAGCTCGACTAGGCGATTGCGCAACTCGGCCATCCAGCACAGTGCCCACTCCGCGGCCGTACCCTGCACCACGAAGTTGCGGGTGAAGCGGCCCCAGTCCCTGGCGCGGGAGCGTGCTCGGCGCTCCTGCTCGGCAGTGGCGCCCGGAAGCGACGCGGCTCGTTGCCCGGAGCGCCACTCCTCCGACGGCAGGGGGGACGTGCGGCCGAGTAGCGTGCTCACCCGATCGCCGCGCTCCCCTGCGGCCGCCGCGTCCGCGACCAGCGAGAGAGCCCGTGGGTATGCGCGCGCCAGGCGCGGAAGCACCCTGGCGCCGTCGCCCGTCGTGCCGCCGTACATGGCGGCGAGCATGCCCACCTTCGCGTGCTGCCTGCTGTCGACGACGCCGGATGCGACGAGTCCGTCGTAGAGGTCGCGGCCGCGCCCGGCGGCCGCCATCCGTTCGTCGTGGGCAAGACCCGCGAGGATGCGCGGCTCGAGCTGTGCGGCATCGGCCACGACCAGCTTCCATCCCGGGTCCGCGACCACCGCACGACGCACCTGCTTCGGCAGCTGCAATGCGCCGCCGCCGCTCGTCGCCCACCGCCCGGTCACCACGCCTCCCGGCAGGTAGTCCGGACGGAAGCGTCCATCGTGCACCCAGGCATCCAACCAAGCCCAGCCGTTGGCTGTGTACAGCCTGGCGAGCTTCTTGTACTCCAGCACGACGGGCATGGCCGGATGCTCGACTTCGCGCAGCTCCCACGCTCGTGTGCTGGACGCATTGATGCCGGCCCGCTGCAGAGCCTTCACGAGGTCGCCGGGCGAATCGGGGTTGAGCTTCGGCGCATCCAGGCCGGCGCGGATCTGCGCGACCAGGGCTTCCATGCGCTCAGGCCGCCCGCCGAGCGGGTCGCGCGGGCCGAGCAGCTCGATGAGAAGGCGTTCGTGCACGTCGGCGCGCCACGGAAGGCCGGCGTGCCGAAGCTCCGCGGCGACCAGCGAACCGGCGGACTCGGCGGCCAGAAGCAGGCGCAGGCGGGATGCGGCCGCCCGATCCGTGATGGATGCGACGGCGTCGAGTTGGGCGTGCAGCTCCGCCACCTCGTCGGCTTCTGCCTCGGGGCGAGCGGGGTCGTCGAGCAGGAACAGCGCGTCGTCGGCGACGGGTTCGCGCACAGGATCGTGTGCGGGCCACGCCGGTGCGGCGTCGTGCAGCGGAGAATGTGCCGTTGCGGTGGCGGCGCGCAGGATCGTGCCGCAGAGCGCGAGATCGACGCAACGGGCCACCCGGATGCCGTCCGAGAGCAGTCGCGGGTACCAGGATCGGGTGCTGTTCCATGCCCAGCGCGTCTGTGTCGGCTCTGTGCTCCTGACGTAGTCCGGCCACTCCGCGCTGGCCAATTCGATATCGGTCGCCTCCCCAACGTCGGCCCCGAGACCCGTGACAGCGATGCCGCCGCCCCTTCGTCGTGCGACGAGGTGGGAGGGCATCAGCGCGTGGGCGCAGCCTCGCTGCGCTGTCGGCCGAGCAGGGCCACGGCGTCGCGAACTGTGAGCCCCGGCAGATAGGCGCGCAGCAGCGCAAGCCCGATGGCCGGCAGCGCGACCGGGTCCGGGTAGGCGAGGATGAGCGGCCGCAGCTCGGGCTGGAACTTGCGTTTGAACGACAGCAGGGAGCGGAAGCCGTACATCGCCTCCAAAGAGGAAGCGAGCATCGCCAGGACGGCCTCGACCGCGCTGTCGGGGGAATCCGCTGTCGTCGTCCTCGCCAGAGGTGCGGCGGAGAGGCTGAGGTAGCTCATGCCGTCGTCGCGTGCGCGTTCGGCGGCACCGGCGATCACGTACTCCATCACGCCGTTCGGCCCGTCGATGCGACGCCGCATGAAGTCCAGCGTCCAGCCGTGCACGCGGCCGTCGCGATAGCCGGGCATCCAACTCGTCACCGCCTGGATCACGCCCTCGCCGTCCCTGGCGAGCAGAAGCGCGACATCGCGGTCGTGCAGCTCGTCGAGGCCGCCGAGCGTGAAGCCCATCTCGGGGAGCTCCTTCTGAGCGACCCACTGCTCGGAGAGATCCGCGATCTGCCGGGCGGTCTCGCGCGGCAGATCAACCTGCCTCGTCCACTCCAGTGTGTAGCCGTCGCGCTTCGCACGATTGACGGCCGTGCGGATGTCCTGCCACTTCTTGCCGGTCGTGCTCCAGGCCTGGGGCGCGATCACGGCCTCCTCGGCAACGACTAGGCGATCCCAGCCGATCGTGGCGAAGTGGGCATCCCACTCCCCCGCGTCAACGCTGTAGAAGGCGGGGATCCAGCCGCGGTCGTCGCAGTAGCGTGCGAAGCCGGCCATGGCATCCGCCACTCTGCCCGGATCGCCGAACGCCGCCCCGATCGTGATCGCGACGCCGCCGACGACCCGGTAGCCGACAGCCGTGCTCCCCTCCGGTCCGAACCAGTACGAGGTGTCGGGCCACGTCGTCATGAACGACAGGTGGTCGCCACCGTACGTTTTGAGGATGCGCCTGGCGCGGTCGGCATCGTGCACGGTCGATGCAGGACGGGCGAGCAGTGGGGGGATGGCAGCACCTATCGCGATCAGCCAGAACAGCGGTCCGACGCCATGGTAGAGGATGCGGCCTGCCAGCGAGGACGGCAGGAAGTCGGGGATCTCCCGGTGCAGGAATTCGACGGGGATGAAGCGTTCGACGGCGTCGAGCAGCAGGTCCCCGATGCTGATCGGCCGGTCGAAGGCGATGTCGCGCAGCGCCCAGCCCAGGCCCACGTACAGCACGATCAGGGCGCCGGCGCTGACGCCAACGATCGTGAGATAGCGCACGATCGAGCGCCGCGTGGGCATCACCGTGAAGCTGCGTCGGGTGGCGAACAGCAGCACTGCCGTCACGACCGGGGCTATCACTGTTGCGCCGAGGGACGCGACAACGCCCCATGAGCCATGATCGGGAAGCCGCTGCACACCGGCGATGCCGGTGCGTGGCAGGAATCCGAGATAGTACGCGGCGCAGAACGCCAGCAGGGCGTTCATCGCTATGCCCAGCCCGACAGCGAAACGACGCCCCCGGGCGAGCCCCCAGCTCACCAGAATGAGCATGAGCAGGGGAAGCACGCTGAGCACGATCGGCCCGAACGAGCCGATGCGCTCCAGCGTGATCGCCTGCACGCAGGAGTGACTCACCGCATAGACCGTGCACGCCCGCAATCCCTGCGGGTCAGAAGAAGAGCCGTTGTCCAGCAGCAGCGCAAGCGGGGCGAGCAGACCATGCGGATGCCTCGACAACGCCGCGATGATCGGCCCGATCGCGCCCGTGGCCACGACCGACGCCATGAGCACGCGCACCTCGTGGTGGGAACTCCAACCCCACTTGCGCGACCTGCCCGACGGATTCAGCACCAGGCCCAGTGCGAACCCGATCAGCACGGCGAGCGCACGGTACATGTCGACCGGTCCGCCGCGATACAGCAGGAACATCAGCACGATCACGGTCGTGAGCACCCGGATGCGCCGCCTGGTGCGAACCGACGCAAACGCACTCGCCGTCATGACGGCGCCGGCCGCGCCCGTCAGCGGGTCGAGAACGAGTGTGTCGAGCACGCCTTCGTTGAAGATGCCGCCGGCCGACCCGATCACGGTCTGGAGGGTGGCGCCGAGCACATCGGCGGCGACGGCGGTGGCGAAGAACGCGGCGACCGTGCGCCAGGTGCCCATGCGGCGTTCGCTGATCGCCAATGCGATCCCGCCCAGCACCAGCGCGAAGACGAGCGCCACGTAATCGGTGGCGACGATCAGCGAGGTGACAGGACTCCACCAGTGGCCCCACAATCCCAGTGGATCGAAGCCGGTGCCGAGCATCCGTCGCACCGGAGCACGCACGCCGGCTGGTGTACTCAAGACCAGTGTGACGACCGTGACGACGACCAGGTAGGCGATCGTGAACGGCGCGCTCGCGGCGCCGTCGAGCGCAGCGCGCAGCAGGCGCGAACCCGACGGCTTCGTACGTGTGCTTGTGGGTGAAGCTGTCATCCGACCGCTAACCCTAAGGCATGCGGATGACACGACGACTGAGGACACGAGCACGGATCGCAGAGAACCGGGTGACGATGTCGGTTGCCCATGTGACGCCTCCGTTTCGGCGTGCGTGTGCAGCCGAGTCGATTCTTCCTCGCGGATCTGACCGCACGACCCCGCTGAACAGCGTATTCAGAAACGTGACAGCGGGCGCACACGACACAGACGGCCGCCACACGGGGCTGCCGCCCAGCGTGAGCCGCCTCACAGGTTGGGTCGGTGCTGCATTTCACTAATGCCGGTGCTGCATTTCACTAATGGTGGGCGCTCACGCACGCGGGTTGCGCCCGACCGCCTGGACTGGATCGTCAACCGAGGACATCCACCCACAAGATCCACCCGGGTTGGTTCGCAGTCCACCCGTAGATTGATTCGCCTTGACGACCGGGCCGCGACGATCGAAGTCATGCGAACCCAAGATCACGCGACTCGACGTTCGGCCGCCTGGAAGAAGCTCTTGCCGAGTCTGTTCTTCAACGCAGTCATCCCGTTCGGCGTCTACGAGCTGGCGCGCCCGCTCGTACCGAGCGACACTGTTGCGTTGTTGCTCGGCGCAGTCGTCCCGGTCATCGTGACGACGATTGGTTTCGTCATCAAGCAGCGCTTCGATCCGATCGGCGTGGCATCCATCGTCATGTTCATGCTTCTCATTGGGCTTCTCGCCCTGACAGGCGGCAACCCGCTCGTGCTCGAACCTCACGAAGCAGTCTTCACCGGACCGATCGGCTTGGTGGTGTTGGCGTCGGCCGCCATTCGTCGCCCCGTCGCAGCCTTGGTACCTCCCCTGCGCAGGTCGATGAGCCCGCGGCAGCTCGGTGTGCTGACTGCGATCGTCGGCGCGACTCTTGTGGCGCACTTCGTTACGGTGCTCGTGCTTGCGCTCGCCCTACCGGTGGCCGTCTTCCTTGCCGTCGGCCGCCTGGTCGGCGTCGCGGTCGTCGTCGCCGGGCTCCTCACAATGCGCTGGTATCGCTCGCGCATCAAGAAGGATGCAACCACGGCGCCCCAGGTGGCGAGTTGACATTCGTGTTCGTGCGTCGGCGCGATACGTTCGGCTGCGCTACGTGGATGAAGGCGTAACAGCGTCTCCAACGCCCGGGCGCGTAGCGTGCCACGCTGCTCAAACTCGACGAACCGAACGCAGGTGCCGACCTGGGTCGCTACAGCGACTTCGGCTGATGCCGGCGGTTGGGCTTCTGCGCCTGCTCGGCGGGCGCTCAATCGCTGCGGACAATCTGGGGCCCTTTCGCGATTCGTCGAAGCGGCTTGTCGACGGGCCGAAGACCTGAACGGTACTGCGGGATACGCGACGGATCCGCATTCGGTCCTCACGGAAAGTAGGGCGGACGGGACTTGAACCCGTGACCGGCGGATTATGAGTCCGATGCTCTAGTCAAGGCCTTGGAACGCGGGCGCTTCACTGCAAAATCCGCGGAATTGCGCGGATTTTGAAGACCATATGATCACTGTGATCACGTTGCTTTTCATTCAAGTGTGTGTCCTTATGTCGTTGTCAAGCGGCGAGGGCGTGGCCAGGGTCATAGAGGGTGCCGTCGC